>JAAUTZ010000185.1 GCA_012031225.1 Chloroflexaceae bacterium | reverse complement strand
CACCCGCCACCTGCCCCCCTTCGTGCCCTTCGTGGTCTGCCTTCCCCTGAAACCTACCACCTAGCACCTGACACCTGATACCCCCCTTCGTGTCCTTCGTGGTCTGCGTTCCCTGACCCCTGACCCCTAACCCCTGACACCTATCACCTGACCCCTGACCCGCGCCCCTCACACCCCGCGTGAACATTCTCACGCCCAATAATCCCCAAAATCGCAAAGAACATTATAGACATCCCCGCCCTACCCTGCTATAATCAACCCTAGCGGGCAAGCCGTAGGGGGTATCTGATGATCTGCTGATCTCCATGTATGTGCATCAGCAAGCATTGTGCTGGATCTGGATCGCACCACCTCACGGCCTTGCGCGTGTGAAGCACAGTGTCGTATGCCCTGCAATGTGCAGCATCAGCCACGGGGGCTGGCTGACGCATCCGCTGGCACTTGGCTGGTCGGCTGTCGGTTCGTTTGTTGTCTGGGACTATCGTACTTACACACAGGAGACTTCTATGAAGGCTATGCCACGTTTATCCACCCGTTTTGTCGTTGGTCTACTGCTCACCTTGCTGCTTGCAGCCCCATTTGCATCGGCATTCGTTCCTACCCTCGGCTTCCCCCCCCCCCCTTGCCGTTAATGCACAAGAAAGCACATTAACTGTCACCACCCTCGCCAATAGCGGGGCAGGCTCGCTACGCCAAGCCATCGCCGATGCCCAAGCCGGCGATACGATCACCTTTGCCGTGACAGGCACGATCCGCCTCTCCACCCAGCTCCTCCTGCCCCGTGCAGTCACCATTCAAGGGCCGGGAGCCGACCAACTCGCCGTGAGTGGCGAGAACATTGCGCGCGTCTTCCTCCTTGACAATAACGCCAACGTGCAGGCCACCATCAGTGGGCTGACAATCCGCGACGGGCAAACGAGCGCAGCGGGGGCGGGCGTGTATGTTGGGAGGACCAACGCCCTGACCTTGACCAACGTCACCGTCTTTCGCAATACCGCTGGTGGTTTCGGGGGCGGTATCTACAATGATGGCACGCTGACGGTGATAGACAGCACCATCAGCACCAACTCCGGCAGTGGCGGCGGTGGCATCCACAACGAACGCACCCTCACCGTGCAGGGCAGCACCATTGCAGAAAATACAGGCAGTGCGGGGGGGATTCGCAATACGGCATTTAACAACCCAACCACTGTTGTCGAACGCTCGGTCATTCGCGGTAATGTTGCTACATTTGAGGGTGGTGGCATCGGCACCGACAGCGGCACGGTCACGGTGCGTGCCTCGACCATCGTCAGCAACACGACCACAGGCATCGGTGGTGGCATCGCTTCAAGGGCTTCGGTGCTGGTGGAGAACACGACGATACAGGGCAACACCGCCGTGCGTGGCGGCGGGGTCTATGCCGTTGACGGTGCAGCGACCATCATCCTCAGCACCATCACCGATAATGTTGCCACAACGACCAGTACCGGCAGAGGAGCGGGGATCTTCTCGGGTAGTGGAGCCACTGTAGTGCTGGAGCAGTCCATCGTTGCGAACAACGCCGTGTTTGGTGACATCGCCTCACGCGGCTACAACCTCTTTACGCAGAGCAGCGTCAGTGGCTCTGTCAGCACCGACCTGCTCAGCAGCGATCCACTGCTTGGGCCACTGGCCGACAATGGCGGCCCCACCGAGACGCGCCTGCCGGGGGCGGGCAGCCCAGCAATCAATGCTGTGCCCAGCGAGGTCTGTTTCAGCACCAGCGACCAGCGCGGTGTTGCCCGCCCACAAGGGGCAGCCTGCGACATCGGCGCAGTCGAGGTGGTAGGTGGTGTGCCGCCGACGGCCACCCCGACCAACACCGCGACTCCCACTGAGACAGCCACGCCCACCAATACAGCGGAGCCGACAGCTACCCCCACCGAGACGGCGGAAGCGACGGCAACGCCCACGGCAACGCCCACCGATGAGTCGATGGCAACGGTCACGGCAACCGCTATCGTTACGCCGACGGCGACGGCAACCGCTATCGTTACGCCGACGGCTACGGCAACCGCCATCGTTACGCCCACCGCGACAGCACCCACGGCAACGCCTACGGTGTTTGCGCCCACACCCACCACCGGACCCCAGACGCTGACGATCCTTGATGTGCTGCCGCCCGAAGGCCCGCAAGGCGTGTTCAATGTGATTACCGTGTTTGGCACCGGCTTTGCAGAAGGCGTGCAAGCCCAACTCGGCACCCTGCCGGTCACCACCACTCGTGAAAGCGCGACGGTGCTGTCCATCGAGGTGCCCGAAACGTTTGCGGTAGGCCCGTATGACCTGACCCTCCGCACCCCCGGCGGCAGCACCACTCGCCCCAATGGCTACACCGTGATTGCCAGCGAACTCAACGACGACCTGTTCGCCTTTGAACTCGACTTCTTCACCGTGCCGGGTGCCCTCACCAGCGACGACTCCTTCCGGCCGGGCTTGGTCGTCACGCGGCGCGGCGGCAAGGACACTCTCAGCGATGTAGCGGTTGCCTTCTTCACGGCCGATGCGAGCGGCACGCGCACCCAGATTGGCACCGGCACGATCCCCTTGATTGGCGCACGCAGCCAGCAGGTCGTCTCGGCCACGCTGGTCAATGCGCTGCCCGCTGGCGAGCAGACACTGGTCGCCGTAATTGACCCACAGAACCTCATTCCAGAGGATACCAAGACCAATAACACGATCACCCGCACCGTGACGGTGCGGGCCGCGCCGCCCCAGCGTGATCAGCTTGCGCCGCGCGTGGATCGCTTCCTGATCAATAACGGCACGATTACCACAACGCAACGCACGGTGCGGCTTGATACCACCGCCAGCGACCCGACCACCCCGCCACCATCAAGCGGGCTAGCATCGCTGCGCTTCATCGAGTTCCAGTTCAATCCGGCAACCAATCGCTGGTTACCGGTGCAAGACTCAAACTGGCTCCCTTACGCCACGAGCAATACCAACTTCAACTGGAACCTGAGCAGTGAGCCGGGCGTGAAGTACCTGCAAACGTGGGCAGCCGACGGCGCAGGGAACATCTCGGTGGCCCCCTTCCAACGCTTGACGAGCTTGGCCCCACGCACCCTTGCGCTGGCTCTTCGGCGCGATCAAGCGCACACCTACCGCTTTGAGCTACAGGCGGGGCAAACGCTGCGCGGGCGGCTGGAGACGGTGACAGGGGATGCGGATTTGTACCTCTGGTCGCCGGAGGCGGGCGCACCGCCGGCCGTGAGCAACCTGAGCGGCGTGGGCTTCGACGTGGCCGAGCTAGTAGCGACACAGGACGGCACGTATCAGGTGGAGGTGTACGGCTTCAACACCTCGACTTACCTCCTGACGGTCGAGATTGTGGTGGCAGGGCAGCAAGCCGCCGATCTCCAGCAGGGCGGGCAAGACCCGGACAAGACGGCCCTCGCCAACCCAATTATCCCCGTCTTGAGTGCGCCCAATCGAGCAGTGGGCTTGTCGCCCGCGCCAGTACAGCAGCAACCGCCCGTAGGCGAGAACCGCATCTACCTGCCCTTCGTGGTGCGGGCCGTGCAATAGCATAGGCCCACACGGATAACAGGCTGGTTCGGGGGGGGGCGTGGCCGGAGGGTCGCGCCCCCCCTTCGT
>JAAUTZ010000184.1 GCA_012031225.1 Chloroflexaceae bacterium | reverse complement strand
GGAGCTGTCCGACCTCGCCGCCGCCCTCGCCACCGGCACGGGAGCCGCGATTACGGGGTGCGCGGATGGGCGGCCATCGGCAAGTCGCAGCTGGCCTTGCCGTCGCGCAACGCCTGAAAGCACAGTACCCCACGCAGGTGATGGTCACCTTGCTCGGCAGCACGCCCGCCCCGCTCGCCACCGCCACCGCGCTGCAACGCCTGATCCAGCACTTCGCGCCCACCGCGCAACTGCCCGATGACCTGCCCAGCCTCACCGCGCTCTATCAGGGCTGCCTCGCCCAACACGGCCAACCCGTGCTGATCCTCGCCGATGATGCCGCCGATGCCGCCCAGACCCGCCCGCTCCTGCCGCCCGCCGGCTGCGCCCTGATTATCACGAGCCGCACCCATATCGAGTTGGAGGGCATGATGACGTACAACCTTGACACGCTCGCGCCCGCCGATGCTATCGCCCTCTTGCACAGCATTGCGCCGCGTATTGGTGATGCCGCCCCCGAACTGGCGCGGCTGTGTGGCTACCTGCCGCTGGCCTTGCGCGTGAGTGCCTTGCTGCTCGATGCGGATAAGACCCGCGCCGTTGACCGCTACCTGAGCCAATTGGCCGCCGAACGCTTGCGCCACCTCGCCGACCCCGACAGCGACCCGAACGACCCCCAAGCGAGCGTCGCGGCTTCCTTTGCGTTGAGCTACGCCGCGTTGCCTGAAGCCGCCCAACAGACGTTTGCCCAATTGGGCGTGTTTGCGGGGAGCTTCGACCTGCCCGCCGCGCTTGCCGTTGTCGAGCTAACCACGAAGAACACGAAGGGCACGAAGAACGCGAAGGGAGAATGGGGCAGCCCGCTTTAGCAGGCTTGGGTGTGTAGCCGCCGGATCAATCCGGCGGCGCAGTTCCACGCCCAGCTCCACGTGATACACCGCAGCCGCCAGACTCGGCGCGGTACGGGCCCGCACGCCATGGCCCTGCTCGGTCACGACCCCCGTGCCACATGGCTCCGGCTCTGGGGCGAGCGGCGGCACGGACGATGGGGCTGGTGAGGCGGGGGAGGGCATAGACGTGACCCGCGCCCATCCTGATGGTACCGGAGCTGGTGTGGGCGGGAGTAGCGTTGCGACAAAGCGCAACCCAAGAAGGGTATAAAAGTGATTTCCGATGTTATGTGAGACGGATGCACGGCCACGCTCATGACCCCCAGCCTACGGGCGTGTTGCTGGTGTGTTCGCAGGCACTGGTTCTTCCGCACCCTCCCACATGTCCGCGAAGTAGTCCTGTAGCAGCGGGTGGCGGAAGCGGAAGATGCCGTCATCAAGCTGGAGCAGCAGCGCAGCGTGGCACTGGCACAGGAAGCGCACGTAGTTCAGCGGGATGCCCCCCTCGCGCCAGAGCGCAATCCGCAGGCTGTAGTGCTGGATGACGGCACCCCAGCCCCTTGACAGCCCGCCCACCAGCCCCACGCCCAGCCCGAAGACCAGCCCACCGCCCAGCCCGAAGACCAACCCACAGCCCAGCCCGAACATCAGCCCGAAGATCAGCCCGCTCTGGAACGAGCGGCGTATCGCTTGATTCGGTACTCGTGTTGAGGCAACCGCGATGGGTTGTAGCCCGAAGCCCAGCACGCCGCCCAGCCCGAACACCAGCCCGAAGAACAGCCCGCCAAACAGCCCGCACGTGCGTGCTGCCACGACCATTGCAGTCCTTCTACAGGTTGTATAGACGAGCTACTGCCGACCAGCCCGCCGACCAGCCCGCCGATTAGCCCGAACACCAGCCCACCAACCAGCCCGCCGATCAACCCGCCGATTAGCCCGAACACCAGCCCCACGAACAGCCTATATAACCACCTCTGTTTCAGCATCGTCGGCTGCATATAGCCCACGCGGAAGTCGGTGGTGCTGTCGCGGCGCATCTGGTGGGCAAGCCACGCCAGCCAGTCTTGAACTTTTGGGCGATACCGCGCATCGAGCCGTTCGGTGTGGCGGGTCAGCATGCGCTGGACGTAGGCCGCAAAGAGGGCGCGGCGCAGTTCCGGCGGGGACTGTCCGGCGATCTGCACCGCTTCTCCCCCGCTGTAGGCAAGGATCACGATGTTTAGCATCAGTGGCGTGGTGAGCAGGTCGCGGAACAGTGCCTCATCGTGCAATGCCTGCCGCACACCTGCTAGCATGTCGCCGCCCGCGTCCAGCACATCAGCGATCTGCTGCTCGTCCAGTGGCTCCACCTGTAGCGCACTCTCGAAGGTCAGTTTCTCGCCAATCGCTTCGTACTCCTTCAGGCGGCAACACACCGCTGCCCGCTGCTGCATGCGCTCCGCCAGAAAGGTATTGATCGCCTTGACACAGGCTGCCCGCTGCGCGGCTGCCACCTCGTCCAGCCCATCCAGCAGCAGCAGCAACTGGTCGCCCGCGATGAGTTGCTGGGCAAACTGCTTGGACGTGCCGACGGCATCACGCATCGCCTCGGCCAGCCACTCCGCCAGCGGGCGCGGGTTGCTGCCCCACGTCGAGAGGTTGACCAGCACCGGAATGGGGTGGGTCGCATCTGCAAGCGCACGGGCGGTCAGGTCGCGGGCAAGCTCCAAGAGCAGCGTCGTTTTGCCCGCACCGGGCGTACCCAATATGAGCAGTTGCCCGTTGTACTGGTCGAAGGCGCGGGTGATCGGGGCTTCATGGGCGGGAGCGGGGGTGGGGGTGGTTGCCGCGCAAACTGTTCACGCACCTCAGCAAGGCGGGCTTCCTGCGCCCGCTCATCCTTGTCCCACTGGAGCGGGATGTCAGTGGGCGAGGCAAATGCTGCCTTGCGCTCACGGATCAGGCGCAGGCTCTCCTCGCTCTCGTGCATCTGGCGTTGCAGCGACTCTGCCTCCGCCTGCTGCTGCGGGGTGAGGGTGGGCGTTGGGGCGGGCGGCGCAAGGGTGAGCGGCTGTGGCGTTGCCTGCTCCGTGCCGAAGTGCCGCCGCCAGCGCGGTGCCACCGATGCCGGGCTGGTCGTCAGCCCCAGTTCGAGGCGTGCCTGTTCGCCTAGCGTATCGCGCAGCCGGTTGGTGATGCGCTGCATCTGCGCTTCGAGCAGCTTCGCCCGCAGATCGGGGGCAATGGCACGCGGGGCGGATGGGTCGCGTGGTGGGGTGGTAGCCTGCCGCAGCCGGGTAATTGCCCACCCACTGGCAGCAAAGACCAACCCCAGCGCAAACAGCACCGGCGCGAAGGCATCATCAGGCAGCGGTGCAGGCAATGCGTAGCCGAGCGCACTGGCAACCCACGCCGCGCCGAAATAGGCGAGTGCCGCGCCACTCACGATAGTGCAGAGATAGGCGATGATTAACAGTGCTGTGCGTTGCTCAGGCAAAAACGGCATCCGGCTTCCATTGCTCCTCAACACGTAGATGGTGTGCGTCTCCCCGCGCTTATTGTAGCACATGCGGCGCACAGGGAATCGCCACCACCGCCCCGCCGTGGGGCGAGCATCTCCACCAGCCCTTGTATCTATCCATCTCGTGCGCTGCAAACGGAATGGACGGCGTTCCGTTTGCAGGGGGGTGCATCAGGGGTCAGGTGTTAGGGGGTCGAGGGGGAACGCACCCCACCGGCCCGCCCGCTCGCCGCCCGCCACCGAGCACCCGCCCCCCCATCTCCCTTCGTGCCCTTCGTGGTCTGCGTTCCTGCCCTCCC
>JAAUTZ010000183.1 GCA_012031225.1 Chloroflexaceae bacterium | reverse complement strand
TGAAGATCGCCTGAACTGGCGTAGAGCGTATCCGGAGACTCAAAAGGTCTTTGACCAGTGCCGCCAAGCGTTGTCAAAGACCACACCTTAAACCGCCCCTTACGGGTGGGAGAGTTTTCTGTTGTCTCTTGCTGGTTCCTATTGTAGCAACTTTATCCGTCGCTGTCAATCCGCTGGGCACACCCCACGCGGCTGGCAGCTTGCTATCAACAGGAGCAATGCGTTATGTCTACTTCAACCCACACCCGCCGCGTTCACGTTGCCCCCCCGCGCCCCGCGCAGCGCACGTCCTATTCGTTTGCCATGATGTTCGTCTTCTACGAGTCGCTCAGCTGTCCCGCCTACAAGCTGCTCGGCGTGATCAAAACCATCATCTTCACCGGCGAGACCAAAGCCCTCGAATACTTGGTGCTTGCCGAGCGCGTCGGCTGCACCGTCAGCACCATCTCGCGGGCTATGCGCGAACTGGAGCAATCCGGCTTCATCCGCCGCCATCGGGCCAAGCTGGGGCGCGGGCACACCTACACCATCACCGTCGTCACGCCCGAAGAATGGGAGGCGTGGTATCTCACCCAGCCCGGTGATGCCGACCCCGCGCCGCCGCTGGCATCGCCCGCGCACGCGGGGGCTTTTTTTTCGGCTCCCGAACGTTCCTCAAAACCGATCCCAAAACATGCAGAGATGGCACATTATGAATCGTCGGTATTGCCTATCCCAACGCCCGAAACCGGCGCGGTGAGTGCGCCCCCAGACTCTCAGATTCCCAGAATCATGCAGCAGCAGCAGATCATCGGTGGTGATGGTGCGTATTTGCGGGAAGA
Source organism: Chloroflexaceae bacterium (assembly GCA_012031225.1). Lineage (GTDB taxonomy): Bacteria > Chloroflexota > Chloroflexia > Chloroflexales > Chloroflexaceae > JAAUTZ01. The sequence goes on along the minus strand of JAAUTZ010000183.1, from coordinate 2,857 downwards.
ATGTGCGTTAACCGCCACCCCCAACGGTGATAGCATCGCTGCATCCGAACCACCACCTGTTGCGCCCGCCGCCGAACTTATGTCAACCTACACGCCTGAACAGCGCGCCCTGTACGCGACCCTGTGCACCCACAACGCCGAATCGGTTGCCGCCGAACTCATCGCTATCAACCCGACCCGCACCGTCGCCGATTTCGAGGCTGACCTGCGCGCCGCCGAGTCCCGCCCGTCGGTCAGGTCGCCGATTGGCTTGCTGTGCCACGTGTGGGGGTGTGGCAGTCGGGTTACGCCCCTGCGCTCGCCCACCGCGCCGGACGCGGGTACAACTACGCCGGAGAGCATCCCGCTCACGCGCCCCGAACCAACCGCGACGGAGCAGCTGCTGTGCGATGTGGGCTTCCACTGGCGGACGGCGCAGGAGTTCGGATGGCTCGATGTGGACGCGGTGCGGGCGGTAGTGACGAACAAGGTGCTGGGGGTGATGAGCGAGCAAGAGCGCAACTATCGCATCGGGCGGCTGGTGGTGAGCTGGCGGAATGGGCATCTGCCGGTGGGTCAGGTGGCGGGTGACGAGGGTCAGGTGACGGGGAAGGCATACCACGAAGAACACGAAGGGCACGAAGAACACGAAGAACGCAGAGGTTGGCAGGTGACAGGGGCTGGCGAGACGCAGGCGGAAGGGGCTGGCGAGACGCACCACGACGGGCACGAAGAATGCGAAGGGGTGCAGGTGTTGGGTGAGGCCTACGCCGAGCGCGACGATGCGCCCATCCCTGACCCCTATCACCTAGAACCTGACCCCTCTGACCTAACACCCGACCCCTGTGACCTAGAACCTGAAACCTATGCCCTGACCCCTGACCCCTGTGACCTAGAACCTGAAACCCCACCCCTCACCCTCGCTGAGCTGTGGGAACGGGCCCGCGAGCACCTGCGCCTGCTGGTTGACGCGGTGGCGTTCGAGCGTGATCTCGCGGATGTGCGCGTGGTCGGGCTGGACGCGCACGAGCTGCTGTTAGCGTGCCCCTCGCTCACCTATCGGGAACACTTCGAGAAGACCTATCTGCGGCAGGTGCGGCGCGTGCTGCGCGAGCTGCTGGGTGTGCCCGACCTGTATGTGCATGTGATGCTCTACCGCCCGTAGCGGGGGGTGGGGTGGGGCCACGCCGCATGGTGGCAAAGCGTGCTACAATAGCACACGTTAGCGGGTGGCATGCGCGGTTGGGATGCGGTACAACCGCAGGCAGTGCGTGCAGCTGCCGCCAGCGGGTGCGGCACGGGGTGGTCACGCTGGGTGACGTAGGTGGTCAGGATGTGACAAGAAAGGACGGGCGATGACGCGGATTATTGCACTGGCAAATCAGAAGGGCGGGGTGGGCAAGACGACCACAACGCTGAACTTGGGGGCTGCGCTAGCGGAGCGTGGGCGGCGGGTTCTGCTGGTAGACCTCGACCCGCAGAGTAACTTGACAACGTGTACAGGACATACGGTTCAGGAAGGTGATCTGACTACCTACCACTTGTTGCATCACCCGGAGCGCAGCTCTTCTATGACCCCTAAGCAAGTTCGTGATAACGTATCACTCATTCCTACGACACTTGATATGGCGACTGCTGAAGTCGAACTGTCGGGTAAGATTGGGCGTGAGATGATTTTGCGAAAAATTTTGCATCCCTTGCGTACACGTTATGATTACATCTTGATTGATCCGCCGCCGAGTTTAGGTCTCTTCACCTTGAATGCGTTAGGTGCTGCGAACGAAGTCATTATCCCATTACAATCTCATCCGCTTGCGCTGAAAGGGTTAGGGCAACTCCAGCTGACAATCGCTCTAATGCAAGAAGTTAATCCTTCGTTACAAATTGGGGGGATTATTGTTACGTTAGTCAACCGGCGACAAAATCTTGATAGCGAAGTCGAAGCAGCTATTCGTCAACGGGCAGGCAATCTCGTTTTTGAGACGGTCATCCCCGTGAATGTTCGCCTTGCTGAAGCCAGTGCCCGTGCATTGACTATCTTTGAACATGACTCTCATAGCATTGGCGCACTGGCATATAGGGATTTAGCCGGAGAGGTGATACAACGTGGAACGGCGTAAGAAGTTTGGTGATTTAGGTGCTGATCTACAACCATTTGCTGGTCAGGGTCTTGCAGGACTTATCGGTCAACCAGTGCAGATAGACATCGTTGCTGGTACAGAGACAGCGTTGAGTACCGATGAGGTAATGGAGCTAGAGCGTTGCGAAGCGATCATTGAACGAGGACTGAGGACCTTTCGAGAAGTTGGCATGGCCCTTGTTCGTGTGCGTGACCTTCGCCTGTACCGAGTTGAACACGCCACGTTTGAAGCCTATTGCGATGAGCGATGGGGTCTGAAACGCCAACGCGCTTATGAACTCATGGGTGCAGCGAACGTGGTACGGCAAATGTCGGAAATTTCCGACATTCCAGTTCCTGAACGGGAGAGTCACGCTGCTGCGCTTGCCAAGCTAAAAGACCCCGCACTTCAGCGCGAGGCGTGGCAACGCGCCATCACCACCGCCCCCGATGGACGCATCACCGCCGCCCACGTCGAGCAGGTGGTCAAGCAGGTGCTACGTGAAGCTGAGCTAACCCCCGCGCCCGCTCATCCCTCACCCCCGAATGTGATTGACGTGCGCCCGATAGATGCCGCAGAGCCGAACATCCCGCCGGATGTAGAGGGGCGAGTTGTGGAGCTAGAGCAACGCCTCGCTGAGGTGCAGGCGATCCTCGCCGCGTATCAGGCGCAGATCACGCAGGCGCAACGCTACCCGCCGACATCTGAGCAGGGCACCGCTGTTGCGCCGTTGCTCCAGCTGGTGGAGCAGGTGCAAC
>JAAUTZ010000069.1 GCA_012031225.1 Chloroflexaceae bacterium | reverse complement strand
CGGGTGAGCAGGGCGATCTTCGCGGCAATCTCCTCTGCCGCGCTATGGCTCGTGGGCGTGATCGTGGTCATCAGATTTGGCCGCCTCATCGGCGTGGTCGTGATCGTGATCCTCCGTTGTCGCTGCGGCTTCGCCCTCGTGGGCGTGGTCTGCGTCTTCCGCGTGATCCTCCGTTGTCGCTGCGGCTTCGCCCTCGTGGGCGTGGTCTGCGTCTTCCGCGTGATCGTCCGCTTCCGCACTGGTCTGGTCAGCGGCGGGGGCAGCAGGCGCGGCGGGGGCTGGCTGTCCGGCACACGCCCCAAGCGCAACAATCAGCACGAGCATACTGGCAAGGCGCAATAGTATCATCCTGATTGGGTTGTGGTACATCTGCATTGGGAGTTACTCCTCATCCTAACTTAGGTTGGTGCAGCAAAAATTGAACGCTACACTGATACAACGTCTCACTTATTGACACAATGTATCATAAAGGAGTGTCGCGCGTTTGTCAAGCCTAGCGGCAGGCTCTGCTATAATGGCGGGCAGAGCAGAACAGCAGGGGAGTAAACGATCAATGACGCAACTGGCGCAAGAATCTGGGAACTGCCCACTATGCGGCACCGCCACTAGCCATCTGGTGCTGATAAAAGACGACTACCCACTGGTGCGTTGCACCGGATGCAGCCTGATCTATGTGTGCCCGATGCCCACGCCGGAAGCGATCCGCGCCCACTACCAAGATCCAGCCTATTTTGCAGGCGCGGCAGAGCAGGGCTACGCTGATTATGATGCCATGCAGAAGGCACTGGCACCGCACTTTGCGCGGCGCTTGGCGGTGCTGGCGCGGGCCCTGCCACAGCGCGGGCGGCTGCTAGATGTGGGCTGTGCCGCCGGCTTCTTTTTGCAGCAGGCCCGCGCCGATGGCTGGCAGATCGCAGGCGTGGAGCTGGCCCGCGAGATGGCGGACCAAGCGGCGGCCCGCCTCCAGATCCCGATTGCCCGTACACTGGCCGAGCTTGGGCCCGGTCAGTTCGATGCGATTACGCTGTGGGAGGTGATCGAGCATGTGCCCGATCCAGTGGCGTTCTTGCAGGCACTTGCGGCACGGCTACAGCCCGGCGGCGTGCTGATGCTGTCCACGCCCAACACTGCCCACTGGCAGGCACAACGCGCACCGGAACAGTGGATTAGCTACCGCCCGCCAGCACACTTAATCTACTTCACTCAGCCTACCCTGTGTGCTGCGGTGGGGCGCGCCAATTTGGATGTGCAGCAGGTGTGGCCCACCTTCCCGCTCCCCCCAATCCCCATGTGGGTGCAACCCCTCAGCCGCCCGCTCGCAGCCAAGCTAGGCAGCGGCGAGCTTGAGCCGGGGCGAGCGTGGCAGGCGGGCTTGTGGCTGTGGCGCAGTGTGCGGGTAGGCGCATGGGGCTGGCAGCGCATCGCCCACCCCCGCGATGATATTTTTGCCACACTGGAGTTGCTGGCACGCCGCCCCCCAGCCGGCTAGCTCATCCCCGCCCCAACAGCAGGCGATCTGGAGGGCGTGCCGCAGGCCAATCGGATGATGATCCTGCATGAACAGATCGCCCGCTTTGCCGCCCTGATCCAGCCGGACTAGCCGCGCTCAGGGTTGGATCGTTGCAATTGCGGTGGAGCTAGGGCTAATCGAGCCTACTTCGCGCAATGGTTCGGGCATGGCATACGGCGGGTGTTCGGCGAGTTCGTGTTGCACCACGCTATGCAGCGTTGGTTCGAGCGCAAGAAAGACCGGCACAATCTGCGGATCAAGCTGCGTGCCGGCGGCCTCGCGCAAGCAACGGCGGGCTTCCTCTAGCGGTAATGCGCGGCGATAGGGGCGATCATTGGTCATGGCATCCCACATGTCCACCACCGCAAAGATCCGCGCCGCAAGCGGAATATCCGTGCCACGCAAGCCACGCGGGTAGCCCTTGCCATCCCAACGTTCGTGGTGATAGTGGGGAATATCGAGCGCGGGTTGCAAAAAGGCAATGCGCGACAGCCATTCGTAGGCATACACCGGATGCTGGCGCATCACCTGCCACTCCTGTTCAGTGAGCGCACTGGGCTTGAGCAGGACTGCATCAGGCACACCCAGCTTGCCAATATCGTGCAGCAGGGCCCCCCGCCGGATCGCCACCGCTTCGGCTTCGGGTATGCCCAGCGCACGCGCCAGTACAACCGTCATCTCAGTCACCCGTTGGCAGTGCCCGGCAGTCTCTTTATCGCGCAGATCAAGGGCTTGGGCCCAGCCCGTAATCGTATCATCGTAGGCGACAGCAAGGGTTGCCGCGAGTTGAGCTTGCTGCTCCAGTGCATGAGTCCGGCGGGCATCGCGCATGGTGCGCTGCATAATCAGGGCTGCAACACCTGCCGTCCATAGTAGACCAGTGAAGAAGGGCCGCATAAGGGCAATCTGCTGGCGCACATCGGAGGTGAACAATTCATAGTTGGGCAGGATCAGCAAGACGGTAAAGGCGTGCATCACGTTGCCGATACTCTCGATGGAAAGCGCGATAGCGGTGAATGCCGCCGCCGGAAACAGATCGGCGGGGGCGGCACGCCACAGCAGCCACGCACCATACGCAACTACGAGACCAACCGCAATTTGGATCGTGAAGGCGCGAACTACAATGATATTCTCGACGTAGGTGAAGTACACGAAGATCATCAGGACCAGCCCAGTGAGCAGGACATTCCAACTTTTTGGGAGGGGGTGCGGTACGTCGAGAAACCGTTCGATCCCGCGCACAATAAACATCACCCCAACCAGCATCGCCAGATTGCCAACAACCACCGAGAGCCAAAGCGGTGCTGTATCGCGCATCAGTATCAACAGGAAGCCAATGGAAATGCATGTGCCGCCCAGTAGCCAATGCCCTACCCCGGCATACTTGGTGGCAACACGATAGAAGCCAAACATCACCACAACGTGCAGAACATATGATGCCCCTACAAAAAACAGAATCGTGTATATGTCAAGTGTTGGCAGGCTCATCCGCGCACTTCTACATAGTGTATCTGTTGATGTGTACGGCAAACATCGGTATATACGAGCTAAGGATTACCGGCTCACTATACCATATCTAGTATACACGATTTTATGAATTGCGTGGAGATGGACGGCTACACATAGCGCGGATCAGCTGCCGTCACCGCCCCCACGCTAGCCACGTCCGCAACGCCCACTGCACCGGCTTGGTGAGCTTGGTGCGGCGGTGCAGATCGGCAACTTTGCGGATTGCATCAGCTTGGGTTGGGTAGGGGTGAATCACACTCGTGATCTTGCCCAAGCCGAGCTTGTGTACCATCGCCAGCGTGATCTCGCTAATCATATCGCCCGCATTACGCGCCACAATCGTTGCACCGATGATCTCATCCGTGCCCTTGCGGAGATGCACCCGCACAAAGCCGCCATCACCTTCGGCCCGGGCGCGGTCATTCTCACTCAGATCAAACGTAACCGTCTCCACCGCAATACCGCGCTGTTCGGCTTGAGCGGCATACAGCCCGACGTGGGCAATCTCTGGATCGGTGTACGTGACCCACGGAAGCACCAGATCACTGAGCCGATCTTTGCCGCCGAACAGGGCATTGCGTACCACGATCCGGGCGGCGGCATCGGCAATGTGCGTGAATTTGTAGGGCAAAGCCACATCGCCCACCGCATAGATGCGCGGGTTGGTAGTGGCGAGGTAGTCATTCACCTGCACCCCCGTGCGCGGATCATACGCCACGCCGACGGCTTCGAGGTTCAGCCCGGCCACATTCGGCGTGCGCCCCGTCGCCACCAGAATCGCATCTACGGCAGTGTGCCCGTGTCCATCGGCGCGTTCGTAGTGGATCAGCGTCTCACCCACCCGGGTGGTCACTTCCATCACTCGTGCGTTGAGCAGCAAACACACGCCATCGTGCAGCAGGCTGTTTTGCACCAGCGCGGCGGCATCGGCATCTTCGCGGGGCAGGATGTGAGCGGTATTGTGAAACAGCACAACCTTGCTGCCCAAGCGTTGGAATGCCTGCGCTAGCTCCACCCCAATTGGCCCCCCGCCAATCACGGCGAGGCGTGGCGGCAGTTCGGTCAAGTTGAACACCGTCTCATTCGTCAGGTAGCCCGCTTCAGCCAAGCCCGCAATTGGCGGGATGCTAGCGCGTGCGCCAGTCGCAATCACAGCTTTGGCAAAGCGTAACGTCTGCCCGTTCACTTCTACCGTATCGGCTCCGGTGAAGCGGGCACTGCCCAGAAACACATCTGCACCGAGCTGGGTGAAGCGTTCAACTGAATCAACGTGGCTAATCTCGGCTCGCACTTGGCGCACGCGCTGCATCACAGCGGCAAAATCGGCGTGGCTCCCCTCCGGCACATGGATGCCAAACTGGGCGGCGCGGCGCAGCTCGGCCAGCAGGTGGGCCGAGCGGATCAGCGTTTTCGAGGGCACACAGCCGACATTCAGACAGTCGCCGCCCATCAAGCCCCGCTCGATCAAAGCGACCTTGCCGCCTAGCACCGCCGTTGCGGCCGCCGTCACTAGCCCGCCCGTGCCCGCCCCAATCACCACCAGATTGTAGCGCGGCTGCGGCGTGGGGTTGGTATAGTTGGCTGGGTGGGCATGCTCCAGCAACTGCTGATTGTATGGATCGAGCGGATGTAGTTCAAAGCTCATCAGAATATGTACTCCTTATCACTAGGACAGATCGTGGGGCAGGTAGGCCCTTCCGCTATGCGCTCAGCCACCCTAGCTCCTAGCCCGCTCGCTTGGCGGTTTCACGCTGTTTCAGCCAGCGCGAGAAGGCAAGGCTCCCGACAAACAGCACCACCGAAATACCAAACGTGAGTGGATCAAGGCTAGGCGATACGCCCTCTTCGAGCCGCTCGATCTGGATTGAAGCTCCGAACAGCACGATGGATACCGTACCCGGCAATGAGCCAATGATCGTAGCGAGGATGAAACCGGGATAGCCGATCCGCAGAAAGCCAGCCAGATAGTTGACCAGATCGTAGGGCAGGAAGAGGAAGCGCATAATCAACACCGTGTCGAAGGCATTCGCCCGCATGCGCTCGGCCCATGTCGCCACAAAGCCGGATGCCGTGCTGTTCGGGTCGGCTTGGAACAGATCCCCGCCAAACCACCGCCCTAGCCCATAGGCAACCGTTGCCGAGAGGTTGCTGCCGATCACGGTGAGGATGATGCCCCACCACACGCCGAAAATTGAGCCGCCCGCAATCGTGAGCAGGGTGGCGGGAAAGAAGATCAACGGGCGCAGGGTGTAGAGCAAGATATACAGCAGCCCCCCAAACGGCGAACGTAGGGCATCTACCAATTGCTGCACGGCTTGCAGCGGGGTCAGATTATTGCTGCTCGCATAGGCAACCACCGCGCCAATCAGGATCAGCCAAAACGTGAGCGCGGCGAGCTTCTGCCCGTGCTTCTGCCAAAAGGTGGGTGTAGCCGCTACAGGCGTAACCGATTGCATGTCATTATTCATACTGGCTCCATGTGTCTATGAGTTATTCCGTTGGGTTCCGATCATCAAGCCCTTATCCCTCCTACCTATTATCGGGGCGCAGTGGGCGGGCTACTGTGGCATTGCTTACACAACCACGCTAGTTCATGCTATCATGAATAGCATGGTATATCTTTTGACTGGCACAGATGAATTTGAGATCACGCAGCGGCTTGCCCACCTACAGGCAGTGCTACCGGATGACCTGCGTGATCTGAATCGGATACGCCTCGATGGACGCAAGCTCAAGCTCGATGAGTTGGCGCGGGCGTGCGAGGCGATGCCGTTTCTGGCAGATCGGCGCATCGTGATTGTAGACGAAGCCTTGAAGCACAGCAAAGCGGGCAAAGAACGCGATGCCCTGAAAGACTATCTGGGGCGTGTGCCCGCCGCGTGCGATCTGATTTTTGTTGAGCCGGGCGAGATAGATAAGCGCAATGCGGTGTACACCTACCTCCGCAAGCACGCCGAGGTGATCGAGTGCCAGCCCCGCCAAGGCGCAGAGTTGCTCCGTTGGGTGCAGGCCTATGCCCAAGCCCAGCAGGCCAGCTTTGCCCCTAAAGCGGCTGAGCAGTTGATTGAGCTGGCCGGCAACGACAGCCGCACCCTTGTCACCGAAATCACCCGCCTTGCCACCTATGTCGGGCACGGCGGGCAGATCACCCCCGCGATGATCGCGGCAACCGTTGCCGATTCGCACGAGCAGAGCCTCTTCACCTTTCTGGATAACCTGAGCCTACGGCGCACCGATGCGGCCCTGCGCGGCTTGCGGGCATTACTTCAGGAAGGGCAGGCTGCCACCTACATCCTATTTATGCTGATGCGGCAAGTACGCATCCTGTTGCTGGTGAGTGAACTCCAACAGCAGCGCATGCGCCCCGATCAGATGGCGAGCGAGCTACGCTTGCAGCCCTTTGTGGTCAAGAAGGCGGTGGAGCAGACACGCGGCTTTACCCCGCCTGAGCTGGTGCGCCTGCACGATCAACTGGTGCAGCTTGACCACGCCACCAAAACGGGGCGGGCGCAGGCCGAGGTTGGGCTAGAGTTGTTGGTGCTAGAGATATGCGGGGTAGGCGAGTGAGGGATCAGCGAGGCGGGCCCGCGATCCCTCGTGCGATGGGCGATGGTGTAAGCAATCCCACCGCGCTGCGGTTAGGCTTGCGCCGGAGCCTGCTGCGCGAGGCGCAACTTCTTCGCAAGGCGCGACTTGCGGCGGGCGGCGTTGTTGGGGTGCAGAATGCCCTTATTCACCGCCTTGTCGAGGGTTCGCATGGCCTCGCGCACGGCGGCTTCGTCCGGTTCGCCACTGTAAATGCTAATCTCTGCCTTCTTCACCATCGTCTTGGCGCGTGAGCGATACATCACATTGCGCTGCCGCTTCTTGTCATTTGTCCGAATCCGTTTGCGGGCCGAGCGGGTATTTGCCACAGTCTGTTTTCTCCCAAGCGATACGCCCCGTGTTGGGGCGCATGTCATCGTAAGCAGTATCCGTCTTGCTGTTGAACAGCACTAATCCTGAATTATAGCAGAACGTGGGAGGGGATGCAAGCGGGGCCTTGCCCGCTGTGCATCGGCGGCAGCCGGGCAATACCTGCCAGATCAATCGCTACGCCCTACGCGGATCAAAAACCCCCGAAAACGGGTTAGAATAGTGTATACTGTATGCACTGAGCAAGTGCTAATATGAGTAGGTTTTGGATGGGGGAAGACAATGGTAAACACTCTTGCAGCAACGATTCTGCTCGTTGAGGATGATCCTGCGGCACGCATTGTCACGAAAGACATTCTGCAACGGGCGGGCTACATCGTGCAGGATGCAGCCGATGGCGAGACAGCTCTGCGCCTGCTCCAGAACCACGTCTTTGATATTGTTGTCACCGACATTCGCATGCGTGTGGTAGATGGCTTGCAGGTGCTTGAGGGCGCACGCCAGATGCCCTATCTGCCCGAAGTAATCCTGCTCACCGGCTACGGCTCGATGGAAACCGCCGTTGCCGCCCTGCGGCGCGGAGCCTACGATTACCTGATGAAGCCCTGCCCACCGCACCAACTCATTGAGTGTGTGGCGCGTGCGGTGCAGCACCACCGTGAGCAGCAACGCCAAGCTGGTGCGCTGCAAGCCATCCTTGACATTGCAAGCCGGGCCCGCGATCAAGAAACCCCCGCGATCACGCCTGTCCTCACCAGCCTCACCATCGGGCCAGCTGGGCAAGTGGAACCGCCCCCCGCTGACGATCCGCTAACGGCTGAAGCCAATCGTTACCTGCACGTGGGCAACCTCACGCTGGATTTCTATCGCCATCGCGTACTCATCAATGATGAGCCGCTCCGTGTAACCCAGATCGAGTATGAGCTACTGCACTGCCTTGCCATTGCACAGGGGCGCGTGCTGACCTACCGCGAGATTGCCCGCCACACCCACCACCAAGAGATGGATGAGAGCGAGGCCCGCATGCTGCTCAAGCAGCACGTCCGCAATCTGCGGAATAAGATTGGCAACGATTACGTGATCAATATTCGCGGCACAGGCTACATGCTCGTAGACCCGCACGACCCCGCGAGCCAGCGGTTTGCGGAGTAACTGTTCCGGAACTGCGCGGCGTAGGATCAAACCTTGAAGTTCTTCCGTGTCTGTGCTACGCTACAGCTAGTACAATCATCACGGTGGTTGAGCATTGTTGCCGCTCCCTGCGCGAAACATTGGTGTGCGCTGTATCGCTAGCGACCTAGCACCACCCGATGCTGTGGTGGCATTCCAGTCCATACTTGCACCTGTGCGATCATGTGCCCTACATCGGTTATCGGTGGAAGCGGCAGGCACATCCCCAATCCCGACCAACCCTGCGGATTGCACGGCCGAAAGGAACCAGACATGTCACTCGTCGAACATGAAGTTCAAGCACAATTTCGGCGGGCCCGCCGGCTCGCATTCTTTGCGCGGCTCTTGGCGTGGGTGCGGGGAGCCTCTGATGATCTCTTGCCGCTCGATGAAGTGCGCTCACGCATCCGCATTGTGGGGCAACACTATCGCGGCGTGCAGACCGTAGCCATGCAGCAGATTGCGGGCAGCGAAGGGCGTTATCACGACTTCAACCGGCAGTTCTTGCCGCGCCATCTTGGGCTGAAGGAGCGTTGGCAGAGCATCAACCGGGCCCATCTCACCGAAGTCCCCCTGCCCCCTGTGGAACTCTACCAGATTGATGAGATCTATTTTGTGAAGGATGGCAACCACCGTGTCTCGGTTGCTCGCCTGCTAGGGCAAGCGTATGTGGATGCGCTGGTGACGCAGCTTGATGTAGATGTGCCGCTCGCCCCGCATATGACCCTGCACGATCTACTCCTCAAAGAGGAGTACAGCGACTTCCTCGAATGGACCGAGCTAGCCCGCCTGCGCCCCGATCAGCAAATCGAGTTCAGCGAATTAGGCGGCTACCTCACGCTCGTGGGGCATATCAATACGCACCGCTACTTCATGGGGTTGGAGCAGAAGCGCCAGATCGAAAACGAAGAAGCCGTCTGCGATTGGTACGACACAATCTACATGCCGATGGTGCAGGAAATTCGTGAGCAGAATCTGCTGGCAGATTTCCCCAAGCGCACCGAAGCCGACCTGTATCGCTGGATTATGGATCATCGCTGGTATCTCCGTGAGCAGCAGGGCAACGATCCGGGCACGCACGATGCCGCCCTTGATTTCCACCATCGCTTCAAACGCGGGCGACGCTGGCTCCATCTGCTGCGTAGCCCGTTTCAGTCCTTGCGCCAGATGCAGCCGCAGCCCTTGCCCGCCCAGTGCATCCTGCTATAGTCGGTAGAGAGGGAGGAGTCCAATGCCTGTGCTAACGCCTGCCACGCGGCAAGCAATCCTGATCTGGCTGCTACTCTGTGCGTTGACGGTGCTCATTACGTATGGTGATGCTGGGCGCGACGGAATGCCCATCGTGGAAGCCGGGCGGCTGTTGCAGGCTGGCATTCAGCCCTTCTCCGAAGCCGGACAGGATGTGATCAAAGCTCGCTTCGACGCGCCCGGCCGCACGCGCTGCGATCAGTGTGCCCTCGTTGGGCTGGTCTATCCCGGCACAGCCATCGTGGTTGCGCTCCCGCTTTCGCTGCTGCCTAGCCCCTTCGGTGAGTACCTGCTCGCTTTTTTGGGGCTTGGTGCAGTGGTGCTTGCGCTGCATCTGTATCAGATCAACGTATTCTATGCGCTCGTCTATCTCCCGCTTTTCAGTGCGGCACTGGTGAACAATCCGATCCTGCTTGCCAGTGGGATGCTCATGCTGGGGGTGTGGCTCGTCGAGCAACGTCGCTGGGGCTGGCTTGCCCCGTGTCTGGTGGTGGCCCTTGCGCTGAAGCCACATAGCGTCATCTTGATTGCTGGGTGGCTCGGCTGGCTCGCCTTGCGGCGCGGGCGGCTGGCGGGTGTATTGCCGACAGTGGTGCTAGGGGTGGCGGTGCTGCTCCTTAGCCTATTGCTAATGCCCAACTGGATCGCTGATTGGAGTGCCCAAGCCCGCTTCTATCGTGACTTTATTTGGAATGAAATTGGTGGGATGGCGTTCTTCTGGTTTATGTTGCCGTTTGCTGGCTTACTGCTGATCCTGCGCCAACCGCTCGCGGGGGTAGTCTTGGCACAGGCGAGCTTGCCGGGCTTTGCCATGGCCTACACCTATTCGCCCCTGATGATTGGGTTGCTCCCATATCCCCGTCGCTGGCTGGCCATCTGGGCTTCGCGCCTGATGGCCCTTGGTGGTGGAACCATTATGTTAGTTGGCCACAAGAATGCGTTATTGGTACTCATCTGTATTATTGTTCCTTACACACTGGTTGTCTTCAGTCCAATCTTGGAACGGTGGTATGCGCGGGTGCAGGCCCCGCCCGCCCCAGAGCAGCGCAGATCATCGCCCTAAGCGCGAATCAATCCTTAATCCTGATGGGCAACAAAACCAACCCAACGACCGCCACGACCTCCACACCACGCAAGAAGGGGCAACTCCCCACCAAAATCTGCGCGACGTGCGGGCGAGCGTTTGAATGGCGTAAGAAGTGGGCTAAGAATTGGGAGCAGGTGCGCTACTGCTCCGAGCGGTGTCGGCGGAGCGGCGGCAAGAGCGGCAGCAGTGGCGGCGGGGACAGCGGGGACAGCGGGGGCGAACGCCCATAACAAAGCGGGGTTGGTGTGTGTTACAAGCACACCAACCCCGCCACCCAGACGGTCAGGTTAATCTACTTGGGTGCCGGCTGAGAACCCACCGCTACAATCGTGATACTCATACGTCTTCAGCGTCTCGCTCGTCAAGCCGCGCTGATCTACCGTCCACTTCTGATTCGTCTCGTGGTTGAGCGCATACAGCGAAGGCGCACCAGTTGTCCCAAGCTCAATCGTCGTCATGGGCACTGTCAAGGCCGCTTGCTCAGTCTGCGGCGCAAAGCCAATGAAAGCAGCCAATGCACCACCCGTCAGCAGGGTGAATGCGAGCAGAGAAGCCACAATGATTTTCATAGGGGGTCCTTTCCGTAGGGGTTATTCGCCGTTAAAAACAGTGAAAACTGCTGATACTATGAGTATACCATGAAAAGCTCCTGATTAGCGGCTGAGAAAAATGAATCTCTGGTGAGATGTCCCCAACGATGTACTCGGACTGCTCGGCGATATGGGTTCCCTAGCACCTGACCCGTAGCCACCCGAAACCTGCCCCCCAACACATCCTGCGCTAATCTGTGGTATCATACCAAGTTAGAAGCATTCTTGTTTACGAGTGATACCGTATGAGCCGAATAACTGCAACCTTCGCCCGCCTACGCGCCGCCAATCAAGTCGCCCTGATGCCGTATCTGATGATCGGCTTCCCCCAGCGCGAGAGTATCCTCGATCTCGTGCCCGCCCTTGAAGCCGCCGGTGCCGATCTGTTTGAGCTAGGCATGCCCTTCTCCGATCCGCTAGCCGATGGCGCAACGATCCAACGCGCTGCCCAAGTTGCACTGGAAAATGGGGTTCGCCTGCCCTACTGCCTTGAGACCGTTGCCGCTCTCCGCGAGCGCGGCGTGGAGGCCCCCCTGCTGCTGATGGGCTACTACAATCCGGTGCTGCAATACGGCTTGGAACGGGCCTGCGCCGAACTTGCCGCAGCCGGCGGCGATGGCTGGATCATTCCCGATGTGCCCCCTGAAGAAGCCCAGCACCTCAGCCAGATCGCTCGCCAGCACGGGCTAGACGTGATTATGTTTGTGGCTCCCACCACGCCGGCCCAGCGCATCCAGCAACTCGTGCGCGTTGCCAGTGGCTTCCTCTACTGCGTCTCAATCACGGGTGTAACCGGCCAGCGCGATCAGCTGTGGGACGGCTTGCCCGCCTTTCTGGAGCGCGTCCGGAGCTACACCGATCTGCCGCTCGTCGTCGGCTTTGGCATCAGCACCCCCGCGCACGTCGCGCACGTCAGCCAATTCGCCGATGGCGCGATTGTCGGCAGTGCCCTGATCAATCGGTTAGACCAGCTACACCAACTCCCCGCACCGCAGCAGGCAACCCAGCTCGCGGTATTCGTGCAACACTTAAAGCAGGGAGACAGTTTTGTAACTGACTGATATATAATTGATACACAACGTGTATGTCTCCGGTGCGTACACACCCATTCAATGAAGAGAAAGGACGTGTAGAACAATGACTATTTCGGAAACACCCACAGTCGAAGCTGCCCGTGCTGCGCCGCGCAAAGAAGGTATGGAAGGCATGATTGCCGCCCGTACTGCGATCAGCAAAATTGATGGCTTAAATGGTCACCTGATCTATCGCGGGCTTGACATCAACGACCTTGCCGAGCGATCCACCTTTGAGGAAACTACCGCCCTGCTGTGGTACGGCAATTTGCCCACTACCACGCAGCTGAAGAATTTCAATGACAAATTTGTGAGGAACCGCCTGATCCCCAATCAGGTGCTTTCGTTCCTCTTGGCCCTGCCCCGCCGCACCTCTGCCATGGGCGCACTCCGTACTGCGGTATCCGCATCCGCCGCCTTCGATCCCAATGAGGGCGACAACTCACTTGAAGCCAACGTCAACAAGTCCATCCGCCTGACCTCCTCCATGCCAACGATTGTTGCCGCGTGGCATCGCATCCGGCAGGGCTTGTGGCCCATCAACCCGCGTGACGATCTGAGCCATGCCGCCAACTTCCTGTATATGCTCAACGGCAAAGAGCCAACCGAGAAAGTCGCTCATGCCCTCGACGTAGCCCTGATCCTGCACGCCGATCACGGCTTGAATGCGAGCACCTTCGCGGCCCGCGTCACAGCGAGTACCCTCTCCAACCTGCACAGCTCGATTGTCTCCGCCATCGGCACGCTCAAGGGGCCGTTGCACGGCGGTGCCAATGAGCAGGTGATGCGGACGCTGCTGCAAGTCGGCGATGTGGATAATGTTGAGCCGTGGCTGCTCAATGCTTTTGAGGAGAAGCGCAAGGTGATGGGCTTTGGCCACCGCGTCTACAAAGCTGATGACCCGCGAGCCACATGGCTGCGTAAGCTAGCCCACGAGATGGCGGCCGAGACGGGCGATACGCGCTGGATTGATATGAGTGAGAAGATGCGCGAAGTGGTGCAAGCCAACAAGCAGCTGCCGGTCAATGTAGATTTCTACTCGGCTTCGCTCTACTACATGATGGATATTCCGATTGACCTGTTCACGCCGCTGTTTGCAATTAGCCGCGTGTCCGGCTGGACGGCCCACGTCTATGAGCAGTATAGCAACAACCGCCTGATCCGCCCTGAGTCAGAGTACATCGGGCTGGAGAACGTGCCCTACGTGCCGATTGCTGAACGGGATTAGCGTATGCGTCGTGCGGCGGCTCTGGCGCGGGGAGCGTGCCGGAGTCGCCGCTTTTGTGTGTAACGGCAACCGTGAATGAGTTCTAGAAGGTGAACCCCTATGGCAAACGCTGGATATGATGCGATCATCGTTGGCGCAGGGCACAATGGCTTGACGTGCGCGGGCTACCTCGCTAAAGCTGGGCTGAAGGTGCTGGTGCTGGAACGCTACCGCGTGGTGGGCGGAGCCGTGTGTACGGAAGAGGTCATCCCCGGCTACAAGATTGATATTGGTTCATCCGCGCATATTATGATCCACCTCACCCCGATTGTCCGCGATCTGGCACTGGAGCAGCACGGGCTAGAGTATATTGATATGGACCCATTCGCCTTCTACCCCTTGCCAGATGGCAGTGGCTCAATCTCGTTCTACCGCGATTTGGAAAAGACCTGCGCCAGCATTGCCAGCGTCAGCCCGCAAGATGCCGAAGCCTACCGCCAGTTTATGGCTTTCTGGAAGCCGATCAACGAAGCCGTGTTTGATGCCTTCCTCAATCCACCATCGGTCACACGCCTGTTCGCTAGCGTTGCGGGGAGTGTGCCCCACCTGCCCGCCGACTCGCGCAACCCGCTTGAAGTCACGCGCCGCCTGATGACCAGCTATGCCCAGCTGATCAACGAGACCTTCGAGAGTGAGGCGATGCGGGCAGCGATGACGTGGCTGGCCGCCCAGAGTGGCCCGCCCCCCGATGAACTCGCATCAGGCGACTTCTTCGGCTGGCACGCCATGCTGCACACCAGCGGCGCAAAGCACCCGCGTGCGGGCAGCGGCATGCTCACACAGGCGATGGCCCGCTCGCTGGAAAGTATGGGCGGCGAGATCCGCGTGAATGCGCCCGTCAAGCGCATCATCGTTGAGCATGGCAAAGTGCGCGGCGTTGAGCTAGAAAGTGGGGATCGCTTTGCTGCGCCGCTGGTCATCTCGAATGCCCACGTCCTCACCACGCTGCTGCACATGGTTGGTGCGGAACATCTGCCCAACCGGATGATCGAACGCCTGAAAAACATCCGCGTCGGCAATGGCTTCGGCATGACGGTGCGCTGTGCCGCCGATGCCCTGCCCGATTACACCGCCGCCCCAAGTGGCGGCATGCCCCACGAGAGCCATCACGGGCTGCAATTGCTTGCGCCATCCATGCAGTACGTGCGCCAAGCCTATGATGACTACCTGCACGGCATGCCCTCGCGTGATCCCGCCGTGATCGCCATGACCTTCAGTGCCATAGACCCGGACGTGGCCCCACCGGGCAAGCACACCGTCTTTCTCTGGTCGCAATATTTTCCCTACACGCTGGCCAATGGGCAACAGTGGGGCAATATCCGCGAGCAGGTAGCAGATAGCATCCAAGAGGTGCTCTACCGCTACGCCCCGAATATGCGCGGGGCGATCATTGATCGCTACATTCAGACCCCGTATGATCTTGAGCAGCGCATCGGGCTAATCAACGGCAACGTGATGCATGTCGAGATGAGCTTTGACCAGATGTTTTTCTTCCGCCCATTGCCCGAACTGTCCAGCTACCGCACCCCGATCAAGGGGCTATACTTGACGGGCGCAAGCACCCATCCGGGCGGCGGTGTATTCGGCGCAAGCGGCTACAACACGGCCCGGACTGTGCTGGATGATGCGTGGCGCAATGAGTGGCTGCCCAAGCTGGCGGTGGGGGCGAGCTTGCTCGCAGCCGGTGCGGGGCTGTGGGCCTCTGCCAATCGCCCGCGCTGAGGGCCGGGGCGAATCCATTGGAAACTACGGTAAGCCAAAAGCCGCGTCAGTGGCGCGGCTCTATGTCTATATTTCATTCGTATTCTGTGGATTCTGCTGTCCCTGACACCTAACACCTGAAACCTGTCACCCCACCTCCGACACCCGATCCTGCGCCTCGCGCCCCGCATACCAGATCGTCGCTAGCACCAGCACGCCGAGCAACACCAGAGCTAGCAGCTTGGCAGTGGGAGTCATCACGTCGAGCAGGGCAATCGCCCCAAACAGCGTGCTGAGCAGATAATACAGCGCAACCACTTGGCGTTGCGAGAAGCCCAGCGCAATCAGGCGGTGGTGCAGGTGATCGCGTCCGGCGTGCGCCGCCGAGCGGCCATGGCGCACCCGCGAGATAATCAGCCACGCCATATCTATGATCGGCACCCCAAGCACGAGCAGCGCAGTTGCCAGCTTTGCCCCACCAATGATCGCACTCACGGCAAGGATGTAGCCTAGCGACATTGCGCCAACATCGCCCATAAAGATGCGGGCGGGATAGATGTTGTAGGGCAGAAAGCCAAAACACGCCCCCGCCAGTGCCAATGGCAGCAGCGCAACCGTCCACTGCCCTAGCTCCAGCGCGTGCAACGCCAGCACCAGCGCGGCAATGCAGGTGACACCCGCCGCCAAGCCATCTAGCCCATCCAGCCAGTTGAGCATATTCTGCATGCCCACAATCCAGAACACCGTTGCGCCAATGGCAAGGTAGGGGCTGAGGTTGTGCAGATGAATCTGCTCCACAAACGGGAAGTTGAAGGCAGTGAGAATAATCCCGCGTGCTTCGGTTGCCGCACCGCCCATATCAGGATAAAGCGTGTGATCCCACATGTAAGGCCCCACTGCCACCAGCGCAGCGAGGATATGCACCCCAAGCCGGGGCAGCACGGGCAGGTTGTAGATGTCATCGGCGAGGCTAATGCCCGCCACCAACAGCACCCCGATCAGCAGCAACAGCAGGCGTAGGCTCTCATACGGGGTACGCACCAACGTCGGATCGAAGCGGGCAAACAGGGCTGATGCACCCAGCGCAACAAGGAAGCCTGCGAGGATCGCCCCACCGCCTAGCGTCGGGATCGGGGTGGTGTGCATACTGCGGGCATTGGGCTGCGCCAGCCAGCCATACTGCCAGCACATGCGCCGCACAAGCGGCACAAGCGCGGCAGTCACTGCGGCGGCAAGGGCAAACGTGAGCATGGCCTCGAGCAGGATTGTCACGGTCTACCTCCGCCCACTGTCAGGTGTCGGGTATCAGGGGGAGCAGATCCTATAGCGATTGGGGTAAACAATTGTACGTGTCGGTGCCATAGGAGCCGCCCTATGCAAAGACCCGCCACCCGATACCTAATACCCCTGCCGCGCTGTCAGGCTGTGCCGAATTGCCGATCTCCCGCATCGCCCAAACCGGGCACAATGTAGCCAACCTCATTCAGGTGGCTGTCAATCGCGGCAAGGTGGATCGGCACATCAGGATGTACACTCGACAACGCCCGCACGCCTTCCGGTGCAGCCAGCAAGCCCAAGAACTTGATCCGGCGGATGCCATAACCCTTGAGCATATCTACCGCTGCAATCGCCGAGCCACCCGTTGCCAGCATCGGGTCTAGCACCACCGCAATATCAACGTTGGTATGGTCGTTCATTTTGTTGTAATAGGTGACAGGCTGAAGCGTCTCGTGATCGCGGTAGATGCCAATGTGCCAGACCTGACTTACCGGCAGCATTTCGAGGATCGCGTGGGTCATGCCCAAGCCCGCCCGCAAGATCGGCATCAAGCCAATCGTTTCGACTAGCTCGTGCCCAGTCGCGCCCGCCAGTGGCGTTTCAACATTGAGCGGCGCAAGTTCCAGATCGAGGGTGGATTCGTAAAACAGGAGCAACGAAATTTCGCGGACAAGTTCGCGGAACTTCTTCGGCTCAGTCATTTTGCTGCGTAACAGGGCGAGTTTGTGCAGCACAAGGGGATGCTGCGAGACATACACATGATGCTCAGACACCTCACACCTCCGCGTAGGCTAGCCACCTGACAATCAAGGCCCGCATGGGTACAGGTCAGGCGGTGGCGATCTCTCGGCTTTACGGCTCGGCAAACTTATAGCCCACCCCACGCACCGTCATAATCAGCGTGGGGCGGGATGGTTCCGCTTCGACTTTCTCACGCAGGCGGCGCACGCACACATCTACGAGATTGGTTTCACCGACATGATCGTAGCCCCACACTTCACGGTAGAGCGTCTCCCGATCAAAGACTTGCCCTACATTTGCCGCAAGAAAGTAGAGCAACTCAAATTCCATCGGGGTCAAGTTCACTTCCGTGCCACGCACCAATACCCGGTGGCGGGGCATATCAAGGTGCAATTCGCCCAATTCGACAATCGGTGGAGCACGCCGATTCTGGTAGCCCTCCACACGCCGCAAGATCGCTTCCATGCGGGCAATCAGCTCAGCCGTCTTAAAGGGCTTCGGGATGTAATCATCGGCTCCCAACTCAAAGCCGTGGACAACATCTTCGGTGCCACTGCGGGCAGTCAAGATCAGGATCGGCACATCGCTGCGCTCGCGGATGTGGCGGCAGACCTGAAAGCCATCAGCAAAGGGCATCATCACATCGAGGATCACGGCATCGAAGCTACTCGCCTCGAATGCGGCAATCGCCTCTAGCCCATTGCTCACCGTCACCAGCTCGTAGCGCGGATTGTCCAGCGTCGTCACAATCAGGGTGACAATCGCCGGATCGTCATCCGCCACCAGAATGCGGCGCGGCGGCGATTCCTCGCGCCCCCCTCGATCCGACACATGGCGAATAAAACCCATCGCAGTCCTATGTTACTAGCCGGCTTCGTCCAAGCGGCGGCGATACTCGCCGCGTTCGGTGCGCGGCACAAGCACCGGATGCCCGCGCCCGTGAACCACCTCAGCATTGATGATGCACCGCCCGATATGCTCCTGTGACGGCACTTCATACATTACGTCAAGTAGCACATCCTCGACAATCGAGCGCAATGCCCGCGCCCCAGTGCGGGTTGCCATTGCCCGCTCGACAATTGCTTCAAGCGCATCGGAGGTGACTTCTAGCTCAACCCGATCTAGCGCAAGCATCTTCTGATATTGCTTAATCAACGCATTGCGCGGCTCCGTGAGAATTTGCAACATCGCCCCTTTATCGAGCTTTTCGAGCGTCGTCACAACAGGCAAGCGGCCAATGAATTCGGGGATGAAGCCATACTTCAGCAGATCATCAGGGGTGACGTGGCGCATCACACTTTCGGCTTCGGAGTCTGGCTCGGCTTGGTTGAAGCCAATCCGCCGATGGTTGCCGATGCGCCGCTCGACAATCGCCTCTAGCCCCTCAAATGCCCCCCCACAGATAAACAGCACATTGGTTGTATCGAAAGGGATATACTCTTGCTGGGGGTGCTTGCGGCCCGGCAGCGGCGGCACATGGGCCACGCCGCCTTCGAGGATTTTCAGCAATGCCTGCTGCACGCCTTCGCCCGACACATCACGGGTGATCGAGGGGTTATCCGATTTGCGCGAAATCTTGTCAATCTCATCAATATAGATGATCCCCGTCTGGGCCCGTTCAATATCACCATCAGCCGATTGAATCAGGCGCAGCAGGATGTTCTCCACATCCTCACCGACGTAACCCGCTTCGGTCAGGGCCGTGGCATCGGCAATCGCAAAGGGCACATCAATGATCCGGGCGAGCGTCTGCGCGAGCAGGGTTTTGCCGCTCCCAGTGGGGCCGATCACGAGGATGTTGCTCTTGCCAATCTCAACATCATCAATGCGCGAGTTTGCCCGCACGCGCTTGTAGTGATTGTACACGGCAACCGAGAGGCTAATCTTGGCCCGTTCCTGCCCAATCACATACTGATCGAGCTTTTCGCGGATGCGACGCGGTGGGGGCAGCCGTGCCGGTTTCGGATTGGCGGGGCGGCGCGGCACTGCTACCTGCTGCTCAATTTCCTCCGCAATGATCGCACTGCACAAGGCAACGCATTCATCGCAGATAAAGATGGTGCCGGGCCCAGCAATCAGGCGGCGCACTTCATCTTGGCCCCGCCCACAGAAGGAACACATATAGGAACCGCGATTGTTGGTATTACGCGAACGGGTCATCTTCAACCTCCCGATGCAATCAGGCTCCGCTGCAAGACGGATGCGGTAGCACGTTGGCGCGTAGCCGTGCGCGATTTGTGGACAACGCCGTTGGTGTCATACATCCGCCAGAGCCAATGTGAAATAGCCGCTTACGTTACGTGTTGTTCCAATCTGATCGGCGGGCGGGCCCGCAAGCGGGGATCACCGTTGATCCAGCCTGCCGCCCGCACAGTCCTACAGGGCGTGGTGATTGCGCCCCGTACTCACGAGGTCATCCCCATTCAGGATCTCATCAATGATACCGTACTCACGCGCCTGCTTCGGATCCATAAACAAGTCCCGATCAAAGTCCTTGCCAATGCGCTCGAGCGGTTGCCCTGTATCGCGGGCCAGCAACTCGCGGGTGATCTGCTGCATCCGGAGCAACTCGCGGGCCATAATCTCCACATCGGGCGCGTAGCCGCGTGCGCCACCGCCCGCCGGGTGCATGTGAATGGTTGAGTGCGGCAGGCTGTAGCGTTTGCCGCGCTCGCCGCCAGCCAACAAGATTGTGGCCATGCTGCCCGCCATGCCGACGCAGTAGGTGGCAACGGGGGCCCGGATTGCCCGCATCGTATCGTAGATCGCTAGTCCAGCGGTGACAGAACCACCGGGGCTGTTGATGTACATGTTAATGTCGCGTTCGGGGTCATCGTGTTCGAGGAAGAGCAGCTGCGCGACAATCAGGTTGGCGATCTGATCTTCTATCGGTGTGCCAAGCAGGATGATCCGCTCCTTCAGCAAGCGCGAGTAAATATCGAAGGCGCGTTCCCCGCGATTGGTGCTTTCCACCACCATGGGGACGAGTGCCTCTGGGCGGGGCGAACTCCAGTATATTGGTTCTGGCGACATCCAGTTCATAGGGTCTTTCCTCATGTATTCTAGGCGTTATGCCGGATCACGTTCATCTGTCTTCAGTATACTCTGATTCTGTTCGGCTTCAACCTGTTCTTCTGGGGAGGCTGCCGCTTCAGCAGCTACCACAATGGGTGGGTCACCGTCAGGGGGATCAGCCTCCGGCACAGGCACATCACCATCGCTGTGGTCATGCGCGGCGTGGTCGTGGTCGTGCGCCGCGTGGTCGTGGTCGTGCGCGGCGTGGTCGTGGTCGTGCGCGGCGTGGTC
>JAAUTZ010000182.1 GCA_012031225.1 Chloroflexaceae bacterium | reverse complement strand
AATCTGCGTCAGCGTCATGCCCTGCTCGGCGGCGGGTGGGGGAGCGGGCGGCGTGGTGCTTGTGTCGGGGCAGCAGCAACTCGGCTTGAAACGCGGCGGAGAGGGCCCGGAAGCACTCCCGCCGGTAGAGCGTGATCTTCTCGCGGTATTCCGCTTTCACCTGCGTTGCCCCGATCCCAAACAGCCAGCCGTGCAAGTATTCGAGCGGCAGTGCGGTCATCTTGCGCCGCTTGCCGTCACGGGCAACTGTGTGTATTTCACACATAGTTGAACCAAGCACATCATCACGCCGAATCCGCTGGTACTGCCCGTTCCAATCTACACCCAACACCTCACACACTGGACGCACGGGCACGAGCACCCGCACAGCACCATCCATCCGCACCAGCATAGCGAGGATCGTATCATCGTAGAACTCGACCCACCGCTCCTCAAGCACTTCGATCTGTGGCTTGTCGCTCATCGTGTTGGCTCCCTCCTAGCTATCAGCATAACCGCTTGCCCCGCCCGCCACCGAGCCGCGCCACTGCTCCAGAAAGGCCAGCACCGCGTCGTACTGCTCAATCCGAATCAGCTTGTAGCTGCTCACCCCAAACCGCCGGTACAGCTCGCCAAAGATGCCCTGATAGTGGTTCTTGCTGCGGTCTTGCTCACCGAGCAACTCCGCGAGGGCCTTGACCAGCTGGGCGATGTGCGCCGCCTGCTCGTCGGTGATATAAGCGTGCGGGTGCAGTTTGTCCTCAAGCGTAGCAGTACGTCGCTGCAAGGCGCGGATTACCTCCGCCGCTTTGTCGAGCCGAGCGTGGGCGTGGGTGGCCAGTCCTTGAGCATCTGTGGCCAGTGCGTGTGTGTCATCCACGCGCCCTTCGAGGTCCATTTGCTGTTTTGCCATCTGAGCAATCGCCATCCCCAAATCGTAAATCTGCGTCAGCGTCATGCCCTGCTCGGCGGCGGGTGGGGGCGGCGCAATCCGTGATTGGAACTCTTGCCAGAGGACACGGAAACATTCCTCCCGATAGCGATCAACCTTCTCTTTCCGTGCCTCATTGTCCATGCGGCTTGTTTCAATGCCAAATAACCAGCCCGGCAACAATTCAAGCCGCAGGGCGAGGGTCTGTTGCTCGCCCCCCGCAGAAGGGGTGTCCATCATGACCACGCCTTTCGCTAGGATGGGGTCACGGTAGAGCCGTTTGCGCTGGGCTGACCACTGTATGCCGAGATTTCGACACAGCGGGCGCAGCGGCACGTAGATCCGGTATTCATGCTCATGGAACACAAGATAGGCAATAACGTCATCTTCATAGAACGGCACCCGCCGCTCTTCAATAGGAACCAGTCGGGTTTCTTCAGGCATCCCCTACCCCCTCTGCGCTGCAACAATGGCTTGTACCTGCTCTAGAGCTTGGAGCAACGGCGCAACAGCGGTGCCCTGCTCAGATGTCGGCGGGTAGCCCTGTGCGTGCGTGATCTGCGCCTGATACGCGGCGAGGATCGCCTGCACCTCAGCGAGGCGTTGCTTGAGTTCCGCAACCTGTGTGTGTACATCAACCGAAACGGTTGGCTCTTTGGTATCTATCGGGCGCACATCAATCACATTCGGGGGTGAAGCGGGGACAGGCATGGGGGCAAGCTCAGCTTCGCGTAGCACCTGCTTGACCACCTGCTCGACGTGGGCGGCGGTGATGCGCCCATCGGGGGCGGTGGTGATAGCGCGTTGCCACGCCTCGCGCTGAAGTGCCGCATCAGGCAGCTTGGTGAGTGGGCGGGCTTGGCGTTCATTACTTGGGAGAGGAACTTCCCCATGGGGGAACTTTGCAAATTGCGTGTCACTGCTGCTGCATCAATGAGGCGATATACCTGTGAGCGTTCAAGGCTCCAACGTTCCTTATAATAGCTTTCAAACGTTATATGTGAAGCCCGATAGAGCCGTTCATCACGAATTTTGAGCAGAGCTGCACCAACCTCTAAAAAAGTACGCAAGCCACGTTCGATGATGCGCTCACAGGTGGCTAATTCAGCTTGTTCACGCACCGAAAGAACCGCAGTATTATCTTCAGCTACCACGTCCTCGTGCAAGGTCTCAGGCAACGTCGCCGATAATATTCCCTCTAAACCACGCCCCCGCTTCCGCACAGGCTCAAGGTCATTACTCGCTTGGCTTACCAAATCACCCAGATCACGCCTGCCCATAGTCTACCTCCTCAGCCAACGCACGATAAGCCTGTGCGCCTGTGCTCGTCGAGTCATATGTCAATATTGGTTGTCCAGCTCCGGGAGCTTCTGCCAAGCGCACATTATCAGGAATGCTGTGTTGATAGACAAGATCACCAAACAGCTCACGAATACGCGCTTCAACAGTTAGCGCAAGGTTCTTGCGCCGATCCACCATCGTACACAAGATTCCCCCAATTTCCAACTGCGGATTAATCCGCTGAACTAAGCCGATGGTGCGTTGGAGCTGTGCGAGTCCCTTCAGCGAGTACACCTCTAACTGCACAGGGATCAGGACTTCAGTTGCGGCTGTAAGTGCGTTGAGAGTGAAAAGCCCTAAGCTCGGCGGCGAGTCTATGAGGATGAACTCGTAGCGATGAATGATGTGAGACAATGCGTCACGCAAAAGAAATTCTCGCCCAATCTGTCCTGCTAGTTCAAGCTCAGCTGCGGCCATATCAAGCGTCGCAGGGATGAGTGCAAGCGTATCAGTAATAGTTACTATAGCAACTGACGGTGAAGTCATAGGATTGAGTAAAACGTCATAGGTTGTTTGCTCCTGATCGTTTGGATTAATTCCCAAGCCCATCGTCAAGTTGCTCTGCGGGTCGAGGTCTACCAGCAGCACCCGCCGCCCACGCTCCGCTAGTGCAGCCCCCAAGTTCAGCGTTGTGGTCGTCTTGCCCACCCCGCCCTTCTGATTTGCCAGTGCAATAATCCGCGTCATCGCCGTTCCTTTCTCGTCACATCCTGACCACCCACGTCACCCATCCCGATCACACCTGCACCGTGCCGCACCCGCTGGCGGCAGCTGCACGCACTGCCTACGCCTGTACCGCATTCCAACCGCGCATGCCACCCGCTAACGTGTGCTATTGTAGCACGCTTTGCCACCATGCGGCGTGACCCCACCCCACCCCCCGCTACGGGCGGTACAGCATCACATGCACGCACAGGTCGGGCACACCCAGCAGCTCACTGAGCACGCGCCGCACCTGCCCCAGATAGGTGTTCTCAAGGCGGTCGCGTGCGGCCAGTGAGGGGCACGCCAGCGTGATCTCGTTTTCGTCCAGCCCGACCATGCGCACTTCCGCGAGATCACGCTCGAACGCGACCGCGCCAACCAGCAGGCGCACCTGCTCGCAGGCGCACGCCCACAGCTCAGCGAGGGTGGCGGGCGGCGCAGGATCGGGGGCTGGGGGTGAGGTGTCAGGGTCTGGGTGATAGGGGTCGGGTGGCAGGTCGTAGGTGTCAGGTTCTAGGTGATAGGGATCAGGGATGGGCGCATCGTCGCGTTCTGCGTAGGCCTCACCCAACACCTGCGCCCCTTCGTGGTCTTCGTGCCCGTCGTGGTCCGTCTCGCCAGCCCCTGCCCCTGCCGCCTGACCCCCGTCACCCGACACCTGACCTGCCGGCAGATGCCCATTCCGCCAGCTTAGCACCAGCCGCCCGATGCGATAGTTGCGCTCTTGCTCGCTCATCACGCCCAGCAGCTT
>JAAUTZ010000181.1 GCA_012031225.1 Chloroflexaceae bacterium | reverse complement strand
CATCCGCTACCGCAACGAACACACCAACACCTGACCCAAACACGTACACCAACACCTGACCCAACACGCACCCCAACACCTGACCCAACACGCACACCGACGGCAACGGCAACAGAAGTGAGCACCGATTAGATCCTGCTCTGGAAAGGTTTGTACGGGATGAAAGTACCCCTAAGCTGGCTGCGCGAATTTGTTGAGATTACGCTTGCCCCGCCCGAACTGGCGCACCTGCTCACGATGGCTGGGCTAGAAATCGCCGAGCTGACCTACATCGGCATCGAGGGCGCAGAGTTGGTATGGGATCGGGAGAAGATTGTCATTGCCAGCATCCTCGAAGTCAAAGCCCACCCCAATGCAGATCGGCTGGTGCTAGCGGAGGTGGATTACGGCTATGGCGAAGCCCGCCCGCATACCGTCGTGACCGGTGCGCCGAACCTGTTCCCCTACCGCGATCAGGGGCGGCTGGCGCAGCCGCTCAAGGGCGTGCTGGCCCACGAGGGCGTGCGCCTGTATGACGGGCACAAAGAGGGCAACGTCATCACCGCCTTGAAGGGTCGCCCGGTGCGTGGCATCATGAGTGATGCGATGCTGTGCAGCGAGAAGGAGCTAGGCATCAGTGAGGAACACGAGGGCATCATCCTGCTCGAGCCAGATGCACCGCAGGGCATGCCCGCCGCCGATCTGCTCGGCGATGTGATCTTCACGATTGACTTAACCCCCAACCTTGCGCGGTGTCTCTCGGTGATTGGCATTGCGCGTGAGATCGCCGGTCTCACCGACGTGCCGCTCCGCCTACCTGACCCGCAGGTGGTGATGGATGGTGCGCCGATTGCGGGGCGGGCAAACGTCACCCTACACGAGCCGGAGCTATGCCCGCGCTTCACACTCGGCTTGATCGAAGGCGTGACGCTAGGACCCTCGCCACAGTGGATGCAACGCCGCCTACGGGCGATTGGCATGCGCCCGATCAACGTGATTGTAGATATTTCCAACTACGTGATGTTCGAGTGGGGGCAGCCCACGCACGCCTTCGATGCCGATCAGGTGGCTGAGCAGCACATCATCGTGCGGCTGGCAGAGGCGGGTGAAACGGTGGTAACGCTCGATGCCAAAGAGCGCGACCTGACCCCCTACCACGCGCACAAGCCGGGCCCGCTCCTGATTGCCGACAGCCGCGGGCCGCTCGGCTTGGCGGGCATTATGGGCGGGGCGAGCAGTGAGGTCGGTGAGACGACCACGCGCATTCTGTTTGAAGCGGCGACGTGGGAACCCGCCCAGATCCGGCGCACCGCGCAGCACTTCAAGCTGCCAAGCGAGGCCTCGCGCCGCTTTGAGCGCGGCGTAGATATTGAGCTACCGGTGATTGCCCAGCGGCGGTGTCTGGAGCTGATGCGAAACCTCGCGGGGGGCACGGTAGCGCAGGGCCTCATCGATCTATACCCCGTGCCGCGCCGCCCGTTTGTCCTTGATCTGCCGCCGGGCGAAGTGCGGCGGCTGCTCGGCATCCAGCTCTCAGCCCACCAGATCGCCGATTACCTTGCGCGGCTCGGCTACCGCACCGACGTGATCGGGGCCATTGGCATTGGCGATGTAGCCGGCATCTACGGCGGTGCGCTCGATCCGCTCACGGTGCGCGTTGCCGTGCCGTCGTTCCGGCTCGACGTACACGGGCTAGCCGACTTGTGCGAGGATGTTGCCCGCGTGCATGGCTATGAACAGATTCCGCCCACGATGATGAGCGACACCCTGCCCTATCCGCAAGCCCACGCCACACTCGACTTGACCCAGCACATCCGCGATATGCTGACCGGCACGGGGCTGAGTGAGGTCATTACCTATGCCCTGCTCGATATGGCCGCGGTGGCGCGGATCAATCCGGCAGATGCGGTAGCCGCCGCGCATGTGGGCCTTGCCAATGCCATGTCGCCCGAACGTGAATACCTGCGCCGGAGCCTGCTGCCAACGTTGCTCGATGCGCTCGCGCTGAATATGCAGGCACAGGAGCGCACCCTGATCTTCGAGATCGGGCGGGTGTTTCTGCCCCGCCTAGCGATGCCCGATGATGCCGCAAGCTGGCTGCCGGATGAACCGCAACGGCTAGGGCTGGCCCTAGCGGGCAGCCGCACACCGCTCGGCTGGCACGGAGCCGATCCCGCCGAACTTGATTTCTTTGACCTGAAGGGCGTGATCGAGGTGCTGCTGGCGAGCATCGGCTTGGCGGCAAAGGTGCGCTACATCCCGATCAGCACCGACCCCCGCCTGCACCCCGGCCGTGCCGCGCAACTGGTGCTAACCGATGCGCCGGATGGGCCCCCACTTGGCATCTTCGGCGAACTGCACCCCGATGTGATTGAGCGATGTAGCATTCAGGCAACCCGCGCCGCCGTTGCCGAGCTGGATCTGGATGCCCTGCTGCGGCTTGCTGCGCCCCAGCACTATCGCCCCATCTCGCGCTATCCTGCTAGCCTCCAAGACCTCGCGGTGATTGTGGATGAGG
The DNA here is from genome assembly GCA_012031225.1 of Chloroflexaceae bacterium. Classification (GTDB taxonomy): domain Bacteria; phylum Chloroflexota; class Chloroflexia; order Chloroflexales; family Chloroflexaceae; genus JAAUTZ01. Next base: position 1,220 of record JAAUTZ010000181.1, on the reverse strand, counting down.
CTACCCCCGCCGCCCAAGTGACCGCAATGATCCGGCGCGGTGCGGGCGATCTGCTCGAACACCTCACCCTCTTCGATGTCTACACAGGCCCCCAGATCGGCGCGGGCAAACGGAGCCTTGCCTATCGCCTCAGCTTCCGCTCCAACGAACGCACCTTGACCGACGAGGCCCTCGCCAAAGTGCGCGGCAAGATTGTACGCTTGCTGGAAACCGAACTCGGTGCAGGTATTCGGGAGTAGCGGGTAGGTGACTCGTGGTATACTGAGACGGGTAGCATACCAATCGCAGCCTACCCCTGATTTCCCATTAACGCAAGGAATACTACTGTGAGTCCCGAACGATTGAATAAAGCCCTCGCCGCCGCCGGTTTAGCCTCACGCCGCGACTGTGATGAGATGATTGCCGCCGGACGGATTAGCGTCAACGGGCATATTGTGCATGAGCTAGGCAGCCGCGTTGATCTGGATACCGACACCGTGCTGGTGGATGGGCAGCCCCTGCAACGGGTAGATGAGCGCGTATACATCATGCTGCACAAGCCCGTCGGGGTCGTCTCGACGGCGGATGATCCGCAAGGCCGCCCGACAGTGGTGGACATGGTTCCCGATGCGGTGCGCCTATTTCCGGTGGGTCGCCTCGATGCGAATAGCTCTGGCTTGCTGCTCCTCACCAACGACGGCGAACTGGCGCACAACCTGACCCACCCTAGCTTTGAGGTGGAGAAGGAGTACCGCGTCCTGCTCAACGAAGCCCCCGACTCGGAAGCCTTGCGCGAGTGGCGGCATGGAGTCCTGCTGGAGGGCGAACGCACCGCTCCGGCGTGGGTGGATGTGCAGGAGCAAACCGACGACGGGGTGTGGGTGCGCGTGGTACTACGTGAGGGGCGCAAACGCCAAATCCGTGAAGTTGCCAAGCTACTCGGCTACAGTGTGCTGCAACTGAGCCGCGTGCGCGAAGGCCCCTTGCTGCTCGGCGATCTGGCAGAGGGGGCATGGCGCGAACTTACCCCCGACGAGGCCCATGATCTCCGCACGCATACGCCCCCCCCGCCAGAACAACGCAGTCGCGGCGAGCGTATGGCAGCCCGCTCTGATTTGCGGGGGCTTGGGGCGATGGGGACGGCAGCTGGCGCGGCTGGGATTGCGGCTGCGAGTCAACGCGAGCGCAGTGCCCAGCAGGATGACCGCCCGCCCCGCCGCGACAGCCGTGACGGGCAGCGG
>JAAUTZ010000180.1 GCA_012031225.1 Chloroflexaceae bacterium | reverse complement strand
CCGGCTTCCTCAACTACGCCATCAGCAACGTCACCAGCCTGATCACCGATGTGGGCTACTTCCCCGTCAGCGACGACGAACTGGTTGACAGCCGCCAACGCTGGCTGGCCGCGATGGGCTTGGGCGACCCGCCCGCAAACGGCTTGACCATCGCTGAGGAGCGCGGGCTACAATAGGTCTCCTCCTTTACTGGCAGACATAATCTGTACAGCACGCTGGGACTCTGTGTATAATGTGGATAGGTTAGCTGTAACCTATCCACATTCTCACGAATGAACTCTTATCAAGCGTAAAACACACAACATGGAGGAAGCATGGAAGACCGAGTAGAAACCACGCGAGCAGAGGCTCTGGCTGGCGCGGGGGCACAGACCCAAACCCTTGATCTATCGAAGAAACCACGTCTCAATGAGACCATCATTCAGGGACTGCTGTTTGCGAGCGGGGCGATCTCGATCCTGACCACGCTCGGTATCGTGTGGGTGTTGTTCACCGAGTCGGCAACCTTCTTTCTGAATGATGCTGTGAGTGTCATCGAGTTTTGGACAACAACCGTATGGCAACCACGCTTGGAGCTATTCGGCATCTGGCCCCTTATCTTTGCAACCCTCCGCACGGCCCTCATCGGCTTGTGCGTGGCGATTCCGCTTGGGGTAAGTGCGGCAATCTACCTCAGTGAATATGCTGATCCGCGTGTCCGGGCCTACCTCAAGCCAATCCTTGAAATCCTTGCTGGGGTGCCTACGGTGGTGTACGGCTACTTTGCGATTAACTTCGTCACGGTGCTGCTCCGCAATCTGCTCAACCAGAATGGCGAAGTGGTGCAGATCTTCAACAATATGTCGGCCGGCTTGGTAATCGGTATCCTCATCACCCCATTGATTGCCTCGATGAGCGAAGACGCACTGCGAGCAGTGCCCGACTCACTGCGCCAAGCGAGCTACGGCTTGGGTTCAACCAAGTTTGAAACTGCCACCAGAATCGTGTTGCCCGCCGCATTGTCTGGCGTGCTAGCGGCGATCATTGTCGCTTCATCGCGGGCGGTTGGCGAAACGATGATTGCGGCAATTGCCGCTGGCGCAGGGCCCAACTTCACCCTCAATCCCTTCGTGGCCGCCGAAACGATGACGGGCCACATTGCCCGTATCAGTGGTGGTGACTTGAGCTTCCAGAGTATTGACTATCAAAGCATCTTTGCCATCGGTCTGGTACTCTTCTTTATGACGCTGATCCTGAATATCGTCAGCAACATTGTGGTTGCCCGTTTCCGGGAGGTCTACGAATGAGCGACGCACAAAAAAATCCTGATCAGGATATGTTTAGCGGTAGTGGCCAAGAATCCATAACCGCAATCCGTGAAGCCGCCGAGAAGATTAACGACTACGGCACCATTCCTCAAGGCGAAGGCTTAATCAAGAATGTGCAGGGGCGGCAGACGAAGGCCTCGGTTTGGAGAAACATTTTCTTCTCTGCCACGATCTTCGGGCTGTTTGTATTGGCGACATTGCTCTACACCATTGTAGATGATGCCTTCGGCTTAATTGCGGTGCAAGTCGCAATTGAAGAGGAAACGATTGCCGCACCCTTCGGCAAGACGGAAGTCGAGCAGCTTACGCAGGAAGAGATGGCCCAAGTTCTCACCGACGCAACTGGCAGTAGTGGCTCCTTGCGCCGCATGAACCGCGAGGTGCCATTTACCGAGCGCAGTCAAGCCGAACTTGAAGATATTATCCGCGTCGAAATCCTCAAAGAGGAAGTCGTGCGGAGCTTTGCTTTCACCGAGAGCCTATTCAACCGCGCTGCGATTGAGGCACAGGTGGCAGAAGATTTCCCGCGTGCTGAGCTGCGCTGGAACTCGTGGATTAGCTGGGATTTCCTGACTACGCCAATGAACTCCACACCTGCCCTTGCGGGGATCCGCACCGGTATTCTCGGCACGCTGTGGGTGACAGCCATTGCCATGCTGTTTGCTATTCCGTTGGGGATCGGTGCCGCGATTTACCTTGAAGAGTATGCGGCAGATACCAAGAACCCCTTCTTGATCCGCTTCAACAGCCTTGTGCAAACCAACATCAGCAATCTTGCGGGCGTGCCTTCGATCATCTACGGTATGCTCGGCTTGGCTGTCTTTGTGATTGCACTCGGCTACTTCACCAGTGGGCAATTCTTTAGCCTGACTGGTGCCGCTACCAATGGGCGCACGATCCTCTCTGCGGGCTTGACCGTCGGCTTGCTGGTGCTGCCCCTGATTATCATCAATGGACAAGAAGCGATCCGTGCTGTGCCGCGTTCGCTACGCCAAGCGAGCTACGGCTTGGGCGCAACCAAGTGGCAGACGGTGTGGAATGTGGTGATGCCAAATGCTATTCCGGGTATGATGACGGGCATCATTCTGGCCATGTCGCGGGCGATTGGCGAAACCGCCCCCCTGATTGTGGTAGGCGCATCTACCTTCATCCTCACCGATCCGAGTGGGGTCTTCTCACAATTTACAACGCTCCCAATCCAAATCTTCAACTGGACTGCACGCCCACAGGCGCAGTTCCAGAACGCAGCAGCCGCCGGTATCATCGTGCTACTGGTGATTATGGTTTCCCTGAACGGTACGGCAATCTGGATTCGCAATCGTTACCAAAGGAGTGGCTAAAAATGGCATATACAACGAATGGCAAGTTTACGCTCGAAACCAATAAGCTCTCGATCTACTACGGCAAGTTTCGGGCGGTGAAGGAAGTAACCTTCCAGATTCACCCCCAGAAGATCACGGCTTTGATCGGCCCTTCGGGGTGTGGCAAAAGCACGGTGCTGCGGGCGTTCAACCGTATGAACGACCTGATCCCAGTCGCCCGTGCCGAAGGCGAGATCCTGTTTCACGGCCAGAACCTCTACGCCCCCGATGTGGATGCCGTACAGGTGCGTCGCCGGATCGGGATGGTCTTCCAGAAAGCCAACCCGTTTCCCAAATCCATTCGGGATAACATCCTCTATGGCCCCAAGATCAACGGCTGGAAGGGTTCCAAAGAGGAAGAAGAGAATCTCGTCGAAGCCTGTCTGCGCTCGGCGGCCCTATGGGACGATGTGAAGGATAAGCTCGATCAGAGCGGCTTGGGGCTTTCGGGTGGGCAGCAGCAGCGGCTCTGCATCGCCCGTGCGCTGGCGACACAGCCCGAAGTGATCCTGATGGATGAGCCGTGTTCCGCGCTCGACCCGATCTCGACCTTGAAGATCGAGGAGCTGATGTTTGAACTGCGCCGCCAATACACCATCGTGATTGTGACCCACAACATGCAGCAGGCGCAGCGGGCATCTGACTACACCGCCTTCTTCCTGATGGATCAGGATCGGGCGGGGCAATTGGTGGAATACTCGCCCACTAATGACCTGTTCACCAACCCGAAGGACAAGCGCACTGAGGACTATATCTCGGGTCGCTTCGGTTAAGCCATCCGGTTCGCAGTTGGGTAGCGCGACGCAGCGCAATCTTCCAAAATGTTGATCATGTTGTGTGCAAGCCCTGTCTCACACAGACAGGGCTTTTGCTTGTTTGGGTCAGGGCGCGATAGGATGAGCAGTCAGGGTTTTAGCCGCAGGGGTAATCCCTACGTGCTTCCTTCTGGCGGTTCTGGTGGCCCCGGCTCCGCAGTCGGTGGCTCCGGCTCCGCAGTCGGCAGCGGGAGCGTAGTACGGGGGTGGCCTCCGCAGTCGGTGGCTCTGGACTCCGCAGTCGGC
>JAAUTZ010000179.1 GCA_012031225.1 Chloroflexaceae bacterium | reverse complement strand
CCGCGCCTGCCCCCACCCTGTCGCCGCCGCCGCCCGCGCCCGACCTGCCGCCGGTAGTCGGCAACCCCTTTACGCCCGGCAATGTTGTGTCGCCAGAACGGTTCATTGGGCGTGCGAGCTACATCAAAGACATTCGTGACCGCTTGCTCACAATCGGCAGCATCTCCCTCGTAGGGGAAGCCCGCATCGGCAAAAGTAGCCTGCTCTGCTATCTCGAAGCACAGCTACCCCACCTTGTCCACGGGTATACCACCGATACCTACCTGCCGATCTACCTGAGCTTGGATAGCGTGCCGACGCAGACCGCATTTGCTCAGGCAGTGATCGCGCGGGTGATCGCGTGCTTGCCACCTGCTGCACACCCGATGCCAACGACTCCTGCCACCCCTACGGCGATGTTGACGTGCTTCGACTGTGCCCACACCCACAGGCTGCGAGTAGTATTATTGCTGGATGAATTCAAGACGTTGCTGGAACACCCACACGAATTTAATGAGCACTTTCTTGGGAGCCTGCGTTCCGCCTACACCCAGAGCAAGGTGGCACTTGTTATTGCAACACGCCAGCCACTCAGTACAATCCCGGCCCTTGACACCTATTTTGCGAATGGCATGAGGCAGATGCAGATCGAGCGATTTTCCCCGTCCGAAGCCGATCAGTTTCTGCGCCAGCCACACGCCTACCCCTTCACGCCTGCCGAACGTGATCTGGGCAAGCGGGCTGGAGCATGCCACCCGCTACGGCTGCAATGGGCTGGCTCGCTGCTCTACGAATCGCGCTATGCACAGGCGCACGGCGCAACGAGCTGCTACCACCACGCCGATGGCCGCCTGCTTGCCAGTGCGGGCGCACACTTGCAGCGCGATGTATCCCGCGAGTATACGTATGCGATGGAGATGAGCCGGTCCCCCGCATCACGTCAACCGTGGCCGGATTGGATCGGCTGGCTTGGGCGAGCCACGCATGCGATTGGTACATCCCGGAGCCAGTTGCAAGATCGCTTGTTTGGCTTGGGAGTCGTTCTTGGGATCATTGCGATCATCATCGCTAGTGTTATTTTCTGGTTTGGGGGGCTGTCGTGGGAACAGCTCCGCGACCTGTGGGGAATGTTGAATGGAGCCTGAGATGTCTACCCCAGTGCCTGCGCCAATCCAGATCCGCCACCCGCTCACATTGCTCTACTGGCTCTTCTTGCGCCCGCTGTCGCTGCGCCGCTATGCCCGCAGCATTCACCCCGACCTTGATGAAGACCTGAAGGTGTGGGAGGTGCGCCGCGAGGTGGGCGATGACCCACGCTTCCGGGCCCTATGCCGTGCCCGCTGGTGGCTACTTGCAACCGTGCCGCTACTCGGCACCACGTTCGTCGGGCTAATATTCAGCCTGTGGGACGACTTCCGGTGGCTCCCTGCCCTGCTGCACAGTAGCGGGTGGACAGTGGGCATATTGACCCGTGGCCTGCTAGCATGGCGATTTCCCCAACAAACGCGCCGGTGGTGGTGGAATGGTGCCATCATACTGCTTTTATGGAGTGTTCTCATAATCTTGAGCGTGTTACCGCTCTTTATGGGGATCCCTGCTGAAGCACTTATTGAGGCAGTGTTTATTGTGGCGTTGGGCGTGGCGTTGGGCGTGGCGTGGGCGTGGCGTGGTTATCGTCGGAATCGTAGCCTTCGTCATAAGCGTGGGGACACTGCGGATACCTGTGTATCTCATCCAACTCCCCTTCGCGTGGGGTAGCCCGCGCTGGCACCCAATCCAGTGGGATGAATATGGGGTGCTCCCACTGCCCCGTACCCGCTATGTCCTGTTGCAGACCTTACGAACCGACGAGCAAGCAGGCTTCGCACTGCTGGCACAGGTTGCGCGCAACCCGTTTCAACGCTGGGCAAGCCAATCGGCACTGATGGCATACCTGCACACCCAGCCCGCGCCGCTGGCTGTGCTCTACCGGATCAGCACCGCTCCAGTGCTGGGGCAATTGTCTTGGATACCCCTCGAAAAGCGGGACTGGGATGATCTGCTCCCGATTGCAACGCTCCTGTTCGCCGACCTCGAGCGGCGCATTGTTACCGGCTTTCGCCCCTCCTTTTCAGGCGGTAGCACGCGCTTGGCACTACTCCTCACGCATCGCATGTTTGATCAGCGACGCACCCCACTTACTGCGGCGGCGGCTATGCTGTACGATATGCTCGATGAAGCCCGAGGGGCTGCTGACAATTTCGCGCTTGCCAAATACGAAGCTACTTACAGCACGCTCCACACATACGCAGGCGGCAGAGAGATCGCAACCAGCTTGGCGTGGCTGGATGCCTGCCTTGCCGCCCGCAATCTGGATGCGATTGCCGCCCGTGCCATGCAGCCACCCAGCCAGACCCTCGCATCACCGGAGCAGCCCCTGATCCGCCCTGCCGTGTGTGCTGCGCTCGATCAGCTTGCTACGATTGCCCGCGAAGTCAGTGGCTACCAGACTGCGACCAGCCGCGCCAACCGGCTGGCCGCACTGGCCCGTGCCAGCGATCTGTTGCAGGAGCTACAGCAGACCATTGACAGCAGCGTGACAACACCGGAGCAATATGGGCTACAGCGCATTGTGCAGCAGTGGCAGGCCCTCGTGATTGCCGTCGGTGGCGATGTTGCCAGCCAGAATCAGCGGGGCCCTGTCGCCAATCCCTACATCCTCAACAACCCCGCTGAGAGCGATGGCTTCGTTGGGCGCGAGGATATTCTACGGCGGCTCGAAGAGCTGTGGGGCAGCGATGCCAATCGGCAGGTGCCATCGGTGGTGCTGTATGGGCATCGGCGCATGGGCAAAACCAGCATCCTGCACAATCTTGGTACGCGCTTTGGCAGCCAAACCGTCGTGGTGGATTTCAACATGCAGCGCGTCGGCACCGTGCGCGATAATGCCGACCTACTCTACCAACTCGCGCTCGCGCTGTATGATGCCTGCACGGAGCGCGGCATTGCTGGCTTGGACGAGCCGCAAGAAGCCGACTTCCCCAGCGATAGCCCGACACGCGGCTTCAACCGCTTTCTGACGCGGCTGGATCGAGTACGCGGCAGCTACCGCTTTATCATCACGGTGGATGAGTTCGAGAAGCTCGAAGCGCAGATTGACGCAGGGCGGCTCACGCCCGATCTGCTCGACCACTGGCGCGGGGTGTATATGACCTACCCGTGGCTGGTGATGGCCTTCGCGGGGCTGTACACGCTCGAAGAGCGGCGGCACGACTATTGGAACCCGCTGTTCGGCAGCGTCATGGCGGTGCGGGTCAGCTTCCTCACGCCGGGGGCTACCCGCCAACTGATTACCCAGCCCTCGCCCGACTTCGCGCTCGACTATGACGAAGATGCGATTGAGCGGATCATCGCGCTAACCGGTGGGCAGCCGTTTCTGGTGCAACTGATCGGGCACTCACTGGTCACCCGCTTCAACCAACAGACCTACGAAGCGGGGCGCGAGGGCGAACGCCGCTTCCATCTGGCGGATGTGGATGCGGTGATCAATGCCCCCGATTTCGAGCGCGACGGCGACCCGTACTTCACGGGGGTGTGGCGGCAAGCCGAGCGCGAACCAGCAGGGCAGACGGCCATCCTCGCCGCACTCGCGCCCCATGATGGGGGACTGGATCGGCCCGCGCTGGCTGCCGCCACCGGGCTACCCAACGATGTACTGGAGTCGGCCCTTGCCACCCTCGTGCAGCACGATGTCATCACCCCCAGCGACACCCCCGCCCCCGACTGCTACCGCTTCACCG
>JAAUTZ010000178.1 GCA_012031225.1 Chloroflexaceae bacterium | reverse complement strand
GCTCGGCTTGCGCCGCCCGTTGCTCGGCTTGGGTGGCCCGCTCGCGTTCGGCGGCAGCCCGTTGCCGCTGCTCACTGGTAAGCTGCTCCGCCCGCTCGGCGCGGCGTTGCTCGCTCGCGGCCCGCTGCTCCTCACGCGCTGCCCGTTGGCGTTGTGCGTTCGCTTCTGCTTCCGCTCGCTCCGCCCGTTCCGCTAGCTCTAGCGGTGTAAGGAACGGTGTTCCATCGGGGTAGCGTACCTGCAACTCGCGCCCCGATAGATCAAAGCTGATCCCTAACATGGGACTGCGCCAGCCAGCCATCACAGCAATCTCATGCAGATCGTCATCCGGTGTATCGCGCAGATACCCGCTCAGCTCATTCGTCTGTGGATCGTAGACATAGTATTCGGCTACACCATAGGTATTGTAGAAAACGAGCTTCGCCGCCATTTCAAGCGCGGTATTGCTGTGCGAGAGGATTTCAAAGACAATCTGGGGGGCGATATTGTCCTCTTCCCACTGGAGATACGAACGGCGTTCGCCGCGTGGCCGCCCAAACACCACCATCGCATCTGGGGCACGGCGGATCGGCGGCTTGCCCTGCACCGGATACCAGAGCAGATCACCCGCAATAAACACCAGTGGCTCGTGGCGCAGCAGGATTTCGAGGTTCTCTTTGATCACCACAATCCAGCGAAACTGAAGCGTATTCTCAGCCATTGGTTGCCCGTCGCTTTCGGGATACAGGGCATTCGGGGGAGGTAAGATTGATGTTCGCATAGCAGGGCCTCTTTTGTTGCCTATACACCAACTACCATATCAGTATATCACACGAAGTGTTCAAACACGCGGTTGCCGAGATTGCGCCCGCGTGCCGTGAGGTATACGGCATGGGCATCATGTGCGAGCAGCCCCTGCGCCGCAAGCTGCGCCAGCGTATCGCCGTAGGTGGCATCCAGCTCAACCCCGCAGCGTTGGGCAAAGTGCGTGCGGCTCACCCCCGCGTGCAGGCGCAAGCCCATAAACATCGTCTCGGCGCACAGGTCGGCATGGCTCAGATCAATCGTCTCAGCAATTGGGCGTTGCCCCTGCTGCACGGCGTGAATGTACGCATCAACATTGAGGATGTCGTAGTAGCGGTACGGGTAGATATGCCCATGCGCCCCCGCCCCTGCCGCAAGGTAATCGCTGTTGAGCCAATAGGCGAGATTGTGCTGGCAGGCGTAGGCCGGCACACGCGGTGCTAGCTTTGGCTGGGTACTCGCCTGCGCCCAGTTGCTGATCTCGTAGTGCTGGTAGCCAGCCAGTGCCAGTTGCTCGATGGCATGCTCATACATCGCGCCGGCCAGATCATCATCGGGCACACTGATACGCCCGCTCGTGACTTGCGCGAACAGCGGGGTACGCTCCTCAAGGATCAGCGAATACGCCGACAGGTGATCGGGTTGCCACGCAATCAACGCATCCACGACCGCCTGCCAATCGGCGAAGGTCTGCCCCGGCAAGCCAAACATGAAGTCAAGGCTAATATTCTCGAAGCCGGCCTGCCGCGCCAGCAGATAGGTCTGCTTAGCTTCGGCGGCGGTGTGCGTGCGCCCCAGCACACGCAGCAGCGGATCGTGCAGGGTTTGCACGCCGAGACTCAAGCGGCGGATGCCCAAGCTCAACAAGCCGCGCAGATAGTCGAGCGCGGGCGTATCCGCACCGAGCAACGTGCCGGGATTGGCTTCTAGCGAGACTTCGGCCTGTTGCACGGGCACAAGCCGATCTGCCGCCTGCAAGATGCGCTCAAGCTGGGGCAGGGTGAGCATGCTCGGTGTGCCCCCGCCAAAGAAGATTGTCGGGCGGAGCGTGGCACTGGTTAGCACCCCATCTGCGGCGCGTTCGGCGGGCGGCGCAGGCGGTACGGGGAGCAGCGCAAGCTCGGCGCAGAGGGCGGCAACATACGCCTCGATCCGATCTTCGAGATTGGCGTAGGTGTTGAAATCGCAGTAGGAACACCGCCGATGGCAAAACGGGATGTGCAGGTAGAGATGCTGCATATGGTTCCTAGCTAGGGGGTATTGGGCTATTCTTTAATCTCACGGCTTTGCTTCATAAAGGGTGAGAGCAGGATAATCAGCAGCGGCTGCACGATGCCCAGCACCGCCAACAACAGGAAGAACGCACCCGCTCCCGCAAAGATCAGATTGAGCATGGGGTGCATCGCATTGACCCCGTAGAAGCTCACTCCGCCCGCCACAGGCACATTCTGGAGCTGGGCGAGAAACGGGGTGGGCAAGCCATAGGTGATCAGTACCCGCCCGCCCAACAGCAGCAAGAATACGCCTAGTGCCGCGTACAGCACACTCTTGATGATTGCGCTCGGTAGCTGATACATGGCAATCATGCCCCGCCGATTGTAGCGTACCTCATCTACAATCTCGGTCGCTCGGTTCCAATAAATATCGCCTGTTTTGCAGAGCAGGTCGGCAACTTCTTCGGGGTGCTTTTTGGCGGCCAGCTTCTTCGCCGCAAGCTGCATCAGGCTTGCGTCACGCTGTTCTTGCGTCGGTACATTGATTGTTCCCATCGGCTCGGCTCCTATCGTTAGATTCGCTCCATACGGGGTAGCGTACTTATAGTATAGAGGATTTGCGCGGTTTTTGGGATGGGGGGAGGCCTACCAGCTATGGTATAATTTCCGTCATGCACAACCATGCCCGTAGGCTGAAGGAGCCGACCTGTGAGTAAAGCTGCCCTGACCCCCAAAGAATTCATCGCGAAATGGGCCGCCGTGAGTGTTAACGAAATTGCAGTAGCCCAATCCCACTTCCGCGACCTGTGCGCCCTACTCGACATTCTGGCCCCCTACGACGACCCCACCACGCAAGCCAGCTATCGCTTTGAGCAGCCGCTCTCCAAAGCCGGCGGCGGGGCCGGCCGTGCTGATGTCTGGCACGCCGGTAAATTCGTGTGGGAGTATAAATCCAAGGGCAAGAACCTTGCGGAAGCCTACCAACAACTGACCCTCTATCGTAGTGATCTGGGCAACCCTCCCGTGCTGATTGTCTCCGATATTGAACGCTACATCATCTCAATTGAGTTCACAGGCACGCCCACACGCCGGATGAGCTTTACGAATGCCGATCTCATCAATCAAGCCACCCGTGATCTGCTACGCGATGCGCTGACCCACCCTGAACGGCTCAAGCCGGCCGAGACCACCATCTCGATTACGCAAGAGGCGGCCCAGAAGTTGGTGGAGATTGCCCAACTCTTGGAGCAACGCTACCCTGCGGAGCAGGTCGCGCACTTCTTTGTGAAGCTGCTGTTTGCGCTCTTTGCAGAGGACATCTCGCTGTTGCCCGATCAGCTGCTGACAAACAGCTTGCGCGCCGCAATCCAGAAACCGGCAACCATTCAGGGGCTACTGAAATCCCTGTTTGAGACAATGAACACGGGTGGCTTCTTTGGCACGAGCTTTTTGCCGTGCTTCAATGGTGCGCTGTTTGCCGATGAATTTGTACCGGAGTTGAACGCCGATGAGTTGCAACTGCTGCACGAAGCAGCCAAGCTCGATTGGAGTGCGGTGGAGCCGAGCATCTTTGGCACGCTGTTTGAGCGTGCGCTCGACCCATCCAAGCGTTCCCAACTCGGCGCACACTACACCTCCGAAGCCGACATTCTGTTGATTGTCGAGCCGGTGCTGATGCAGCCCCTGCGCCGCGAATGGGCACAGGTACAGGCACAGGTGCAGCGATTGCTGGAAAGCCGCAAGCAATCTGATCGTAGCAAGGCGCAGGCGCAGCTTGAGGAGTTTGTCGAGCGGCTCGCGACGCTGCGTGT
>JAAUTZ010000177.1 GCA_012031225.1 Chloroflexaceae bacterium | reverse complement strand
CTCAGCGAACATATTCGGTGATTGTCGGCTCGTCGGTCGGGGTGGCCGTCGGTTCGTCGGTCGGGGTGGCCGTCGGTTCGTCCGTTGGGGTGGCCGTCGCCGGTAGGCTAAAGTTCAGCCCGACGATCACCGGATCGTGGTCGGAGGTGCGGTAAGGGCCAGCGTCGTACAGCGATGCCTGATACGCCGTTTTAAACCGCCCAGTGATGCCATTCAAGGTGTAGTCGAACAGGTCGCTCTCATCAGCATTGATGTGCCACTCGGCAATGCCAGCGACTTGCGCGTCGAGCGTGCTGCTGGCCAGTGCGTAATCGAGGTAGCCGAACTGCCCGCTAAACACAAACGAGTAGGCGGTGTCGCCCAGCCGATCCGCGATCAGGTTGATGTAGTCGGCATCCTCCAGTGCCACAATCGGGTCTTCCTTCGCATAGGCGTTCAGGTCGCCGAGGATCAGGAAGTCGGGATCGTTGCTGCCAGTCGGGTCAGTGTCAAGCCACGTTGCCAGTGCTTCAGCGGCAGCGGTGCGGGTGCCGTTGCAGTTGCCCTGCCGCGAGTCATCATCGCCCGTGCCGCAGCCTGAGCCTTTTGATTTGAAGTGGTTGATGACGGCCGTGAACGTTTCGCCACTCGCCGTGTGGATAAAGGTCTGGGCAAGGGCGGGGCGGTTGCTGGTATCATTGTAGCTGGGATCGTCGGTGTTGTTGAGGATCTCGAAGTTGCCCGACAGCTCCATCGTGCCCGGCTTGTAGAGGAAAGCGACTTTGATTTCATCGCCTGTGCTGTCACTCCGCAGGATTATCCCCGTATTGACGTAGGCATAGGTGCCCGCTCCGGCGATGTCGTTCAGCCCGTCTACGGCAACACTATCTACCGTGCCGCCATCAATCAGGGTGGCGAGGGTCGTTGTTGCATCGTTCTCGATCTCGACCAAGCCGATCACATCGGGATCCATCGCAAGGATCGCATTGACGATCTTGTCGTGCTGGCGTTTGAACTCAGCTCCCGTTTTGGCTCCGCGCACATTCATCGTAGTGAAGTAGTTCAGCACGTTGAGCGAGGCTACCTTGACGTTGCCACCGACGCTCGGCGGCGTGGTGGGGCGCGGGTTCAACGACGTGAAGCTCAAGGCGGGCACGAGGCTGCTGGGGCGCACGCGGTAGGCATTCGGGCTAGCACTGTTGCCCCCCCACGAAAATGCCAGCACACCTGCCCCGTTGGTCAGCGTATCGCCGCCGCGGAAGTAGTTGGTGAGGCTGAACTGGGTTGGCGGGAAGATCAGCGCGTCCTGATTCTGGACGTTGGAGCTGTCATCGAACAGGATCTTGTTGCGGTTGTTCTCATCCAGCACGTCATCGGAGGCTGTTCCCGGTAGCTCCAACTGGGTGGGCTGGAACAGCCGTGCTTCTGAGGAGAGCAGGATTTCGCCGAAGCGGTCATACTGGAAATACTCGGTGACATACAGGTCGTCCACAAATTCGACGAGCATGCCCTCGAAGCGTTCGAGGTGCTCGACCCCGCCGACTGCCGCCGGTACGGGCAGGTCAATCTGAGCAGGCGATACCAGATCGCCATTGTCAGGTGAGCAGGAGGTGACGCTGCTGGGCGTGATCTGGGTCTGGTTCTGGAACTCCGAAACCATACCGGTCACACGCACAAGATCGCCTTCGTCCACGCCATAGTCGGTATCGCTGACGAAAACGAAGATGCCCTCTGAGGTTTCGGGGTTGGCATCGGCATCGTTGTCTTCCTCTTGCACATAGAAGCCGCGAATGTTATTGCCGGGGTATTCACCGACAATCACGCCCTCAACGGTGACGATCTGCATAATGAGCGGCGATGCGTTGCCGTTGCCCTGCACCGCACTGATCAGCGTAGCAGAACCGCCACAGGTGGGCCCTGCCGTAGCGGTTGCCGTGGCGGTGGCGGTTGCCGTGGGCGTTGCGGTTGCCGCAGGGTCGGTGGTAGCGGTGGGGGTGGCGGTGGCGGCACTCGGCACACTCACGCTCACGTCATCCAGCCCGAACTCATCGCGAGAGCCGCCGCCGCTTACATCGTCACCTGTCCACTTCAGGTAGACGTTCGCACCGGATGCAACGCTCAAGCCGGTGATAGTTGTTGACCGTGACACGCTCTGCCAGCCGAGCGCATCTGCTGCATCGGGTGAGGTGAAGTCGAGCGATGCCACTGGCGTGTAGCTGGTATCGTCAGTCGAGTAGCTGAAGTTGAAGCTGTTGCCACGAGCTTCATTGTTGAGATACCAGATCGTATAGGAGACATCCAACTCAGTGATGGTCGCGGCAGTGTTGTTGGTCAGTTGCAGGGTGATGTCGCCGGGGGTGAAATCGCTGCCACCGGGCTGCACGCCCAGCGCGATGTTGCCACTGCCGACATCGAAGGCATAGATGCCACCCGTGCTGACACCACCGGAAGATGATCCACGGGCAGCGTCACCAGTGGTAGCCGTTCCTCCAAAGGTGCCATCTCCGTCGCTCATACCAGTGACGCGCCAGATGTCCGAGTCGAGTTGCCCGGCAGTAGGCGATGGGGCGAAGCCACTGCCAGTAAAGCCGGTGAAATTCGCGCTGAAGGGCAACGTACCGGCTGCCAATGCAGCGCGGGGGGTGGGCACCAACATGCCCGCTAGCAGTGCCACAATAACGAACAGCCTGCTGAGCAACAGCAGGATCGGCTGAGTAGGACGGAACATACAAACTCCCTATCAATTTAGTTTGCAAGCCAACAACAAATACGTACAAGCCGTTCCGGTATGGACATCCGCCACAACGTTGGGTGCAGAGTAGGTAGTGAATTGGTGATGAAAGCCGAGTTTCACTACTGGGCATAAACACCCATATTTAGTTATTGCTATGCGACAACAACGCACATCACCTAATCCTCGTGGCAGTTTCAATGTACAGCCTAGAGGTCAGGTAAGCTAGACGCTCAACACAAGCCGTGTGGAGCAACAGATGTGATTGTGTGTTCCTGATGCCAGTGTAAATAGGGAATGTTAACAGAATGTTAAGATACGGTAAAGTTTTGGGGTATGCGGCGCACGCCCACCGGCGCAGTAGCGATACCCGCGCCCGCCCCCTCACCCCTACCACCTACCACCCGACCCCTGATACCTAACACCTAACACCTAACACCTGCCACCCGCTCGCCCCCGCTCCCCGCCACCCCGCGTGAACATTCCTCTACCCAGAATTCCCAACATCGCACATCCATCCCTCGCCATCCCTGCTATAATCACTCGTAGAAGGCAAGCCGTAGGGTGCATCGGCCTTGCACGGTGCTCTGTTGCAAAGGAAAACATGGGGCAGCCCGCGGCGGCGCGTTGGCTATGAGGGGCAGAGCCAACGCCTGCACCCGCCCCCAATTGCTCGTCGGTCGTCTGGGAATATACCGAACATCTATGAAGGAGGCTATTCATGCGTTCACGCGTTCGTTGGTTGCACACGCTTCTTGCCCACCTGCTGATCGGCTGGCTGCTTGCCATGCCGCTGCTCGCACTATTCGCCGCGCCGGAATACCTGCCTGCCCCCGTGGGCGATGCGCTGGCACCCGCCCGCGCACAGGCCCAAACCATCACCACTGACTGCGCCGCCCAAACCGACGTGCCGCAGATCGAGTGTGAAGCCCTGCTCGCGCTCTACCTCGCTACGGATGGGCCAAACTGGTTTTCCAACAGCGGCTGGGGGCAGAATAACGCTGTGTGTAGCTGGGATCAGGTGTCATCTGCACCGCTGGCAGTGTGACCAGCCTCTCCCTCTCCTTCAACGAGTTGACGGGCAGCATCCCGCCGGAGCTGGGCAGCCTCGCCAATCTGCAAGACCTCGACCTCTCCGAGAACCAGTTGAGTGGCAGCATCCCGCCGGAGCTG
>JAAUTZ010000176.1 GCA_012031225.1 Chloroflexaceae bacterium | reverse complement strand
CCCCCGCCGCCCGACCAGCCCCCACCACCGCCGCTCGTGGAGGGGTCAGGGGCGGGCGTGCTGACGAAGGTGGACGAGGTTTCATTGAGCATACTAATCAGCCCGGCACTCATGCTGTTCAGCCCGCCAGCCATGTCGCCCGCCATCGTATCCAGCGAGGGCATGCCCCCGCCAATGCCACCATTGCCGATCCTACCGCCACTGTCGTCGCCGAAGTCGCCTGTCGTGTAGATGATCGGGCGATGGCGCGGCATATACCAGCCCGGCGCAGGCGTATCTACGCGGGCGAAATCTTGCACCAGCTTCTTCTCAATCCCAAAGGCAAGCGCAAAGGGTAGGTAGGTATCAAAGCGGGCTTTGGCTTCGGGCGTGTTGAGGTACTTCTGGATCTGTTCGAGATACCGTTTGAATGCCCGCACCGTCGCTGCTTGCTGTGCGCCCTTGACCGTTTTGCGTGGCATCACATTGCTCAGGGCCAACAGCGCGAGCGCGAGCATCCCCAACACCACCGGAATTGCCAGCAGCGCAGGCACGACACCCAGCGCAATCACGAATGTACCCGCGCCACACACCACCGCAATCACGAGCAGCAATATTCCCAAGCCGAGATAGCGCATACGGGTGCCGTGCGGATTGCTGGGGAATAGCCCGCGTGCGACACAATCATCATAGATTGCCTGCTGAATGTCGGCCACATGCACATAGAATGCCTCGCGCAACTCGGAGAGTTCGCAGGAATTGCCGCGCAAGCCAAACATACGCTCAATCAGCACCTGCTCATACGCATTCCGCAGGGACGGGTCGGCATTCTCAATCACAAACAGGTAGTCTTTGCCCGATATACCAACCTCTTCGATTCGCAAGATCCCGCGTCGCGCCATATCCACAATCGTAGCGATGATGTCGCGCAGGTCAGCCCGCTCATCAATCAATGTGCCTGCGACGGCCGGCGGAATATCCGGCGGCGCATCGAAGGTGGCGGCAACGGCGGGCACTCGCGGATCTTTGCCCAAGAAATCCCACAGCAGGTACAAGCCGCCGCCGCCACCGAGCAGCATCAGCGCGGCTGCCGCGAGTGCGCCCAGATTTAGGGCGGGCGCAAGGTCATCCCACATCTGCCATGGAGGGGGCGTTGCGGTGACAACCCCGTGCGGGAACTGCACGCGCACTTCCCATTCGTCACCGGGCTCGAAGGGCCCACCGGTGAATAGCACCGTGCGCCCATCTATGATCTCTTGGTTTCGCACCGGCTGCCCGTTGAAGTAGGTTCCCGCCAGCAGATCGGCTTGGCTGAAGTTTTGCGGCAGCAGCACCCGCACCTGCGCGGCGCGGATTTGATACTCCCGATCCTGCTCAATGAATTTCCAGAAGAACTGATCGCCGCCCTCGTAAATCCGGAGCGCGCCTGCGACCACGTAGCGCAGCGTGAAGGTGCGCGTCTCGTTGCCCGCCGGATTGCGGAAGTACCACGTCACCTTCTCGCCACTGCCCGAACTCGTCACGACGAAGGTACCCGGCTGTTCGCCGCTTGGGGCGGGTTGCAGCGGCACGCCCGCCTCGCTGACTTGCCAGCCTCCAATGCCTGTGGCGCGGTTGAGGGGAATCTCGCGGAAGGCAAAGCGGAACGGTCCGCCGCTAAAGCGTACTTGCCACGTCTCGACAAATTCGACATCGCCATTTTGCTGGATCGTGATCACCCCATCGCGCCGATCCACCACTACCGAGCGGCTTTGGGCGTGGCTAGGGGCAGGCAGCACGCTGATGAGCATCAGCGTTAGGGCGAACAGGATGGCAAGCCACCCGCGTCGCCACAGCAATTGGATTGTTGCTCGCATAAGGCATGCTCCTTTGCAGCAAGGGACACTCGCCGTAAGTGTACTACACTTTCGCTATCCGGTGCAACATTATGGAGGAGATGAGGAAGATTGGCTACAGCTAGCGGTCGTAGCTGCTGAGGTGGTGATCGAGGCTCCAGATCAGGATGTGCTGGTGCGGGTGTAGCTGGCACTGCCGATCAAATTCGGCAATGATCGCGCAATCACCCAGCCCGATCCCACGTTTGGCAAAGTCTGGGAAATCGTTGAGTAGGTTAGCCAGCGTAGCCTGATCTAGCGCGGGAGTGGTAACAAAGGGCGACTCACCGGCGAGGGCTTTGCGTACTTCCTCCACAAACCGCTTGGCAACGCGGAAGCTATCTGGCTGCTGGGCAATGTGGTTGCCAGTCTCAATAATTGTGGCAAGCGGCAAGAGCAGCGTGAAGTTTGCCTCAAGATACTCCTCCAACTTTTGCTGCACAGCAGCCTGCCGTTGATTGCGGTTGGGGATATTCAGCACATTGCAAAAAATACTGGTGTCAATCAGTACAATTGTCATGACTCTCTTGTACTTTCCTGCAACCGATGGAGCCATGCCATATTGCGCGCAACCATCTCATCGTCCGAGATCATCTGCTTTACGCTCTGTTCGAGCGTCCCCAGCGTCACAAGCTCACCGAGCGAAGCCTGTGCAATCAGTGCAGGATAGCGGTGCAGCTCAGCGAGGCGTGTCAGGCGACTCGCGCCAGTTGTGGGGTCGCGGTAGCAATAGACTACGTCGCCAAGCGCACTGAGGGGCAACGCATCGAGCA
The DNA here is from genome assembly GCA_012031225.1 of Chloroflexaceae bacterium. Classification (GTDB taxonomy): domain Bacteria; phylum Chloroflexota; class Chloroflexia; order Chloroflexales; family Chloroflexaceae; genus JAAUTZ01. The sequence continues at coordinate 1,268 of JAAUTZ010000176.1, read as the reverse complement.
GGGCCGGATTGTGGGTTGTGAGCAGTACACGTAGCTGGCGGGCTTGGGCAACCTGCTGGATATTCTCCAAAAGCTGGCGCGCCCGACTAGGATGCACGCCATTGTCTAACTCCTCGATCACAACGAGCGCACCGACAGGTGCAGTCAGGAGGGCCGCCGCCACAGCCAACACGCGCAGTGTGCCATCGGAAAGCACGGCGGCATCCCGCACCTGTGCCTGACCGCCAAACGTCTCCGTCAGTTGCAGCATTACCTCTTGGCGCGGAGTCTCGATAAAGGTGATGGCACTGATCTGTTGCTCTGGCAATGCCTGAATGAATGCGAGGATGGACTGTTCTTGGTTGTCCTGCACCAGCTGATACAGCACACTCGATACGTTGGAGCCATCGCTCCCCAGCTGCGTATCCACCTTGAAGCTGTAGCCGCGCATCTTGGCTAGTTGCGGATCAAGGAACATGATCTGCGTTAACATCTGCTGGTAAGCCAAAGTCACTTGTGGGATGTTCTCCTGCGCTTGGGTGTGGCTATCCCTAAAGCGAGCGGGAGTCATCAATTGGGTAAAGATCGCCTGCTGATCAGATACGGGGATGGCTGGCGGTCGCCCACGCTGAAATGCGTTGTAGAAAGCCCGAAGAGTTACGCTATGTTCGCTTGGTTCTGCTTCGGTATGGTACAGTTCACCTGCTCTGTCACGCTGATCAGTACCCGTGATTTGCTCAGCTTGGAGATACACATCCGCGTCGCGCACCGCAACCGTGATCTGAAGGTTGTCCCAGCCCTTGATGGGATCATCGGGTGTGCCATCAGGCGCAAGCTGGCAGCCAAGCGTAAAGGACGACTCGGTGTGGTAGGGCAGATCAGTCACCCGCCCGCGCACACCTGCGGGCAATTCGCGCCGCAGCTCGTTCAGGCGGTACCCGTGTGCCAACCACGCTAGCATGCGCACCGCTTCAATCGCATTGCTCTTGCCGGAAGCATTCGCTCCGATCAGAATCGTCAGGGGGGCAAGCGGCAGGGTTGCCTCGCGGTAGCTTTTAAAATCCTTAATGGTAATCGCTTTTAACATTTGGGTTAGCATTTCTGACAGGCTTTTAAATGTAGGTGAACTATACCACAGCTCACACCGCTGAACAATACCACACCCCCTACCCACCCCCTAAGCGGCGGGTGGCGTAGGCTAGTTCCTTCGCCCCCAAGCGCGTCGTCTTGCCTGTCTGGAGCAGCGTGGCTGCCTCGCGCTGCACCGTATCGGCGAGGGTGTGCTTGCC
>JAAUTZ010000175.1 GCA_012031225.1 Chloroflexaceae bacterium | reverse complement strand
CATAGCTCAACGCGAAGGATGCCGCGACGCTCGCTTGGGGGTCGTTCGGGTCGCCGTCGGGGTCGGCGAGGTGGTGCAAGCGTTCGGCGGCCAATTGGGTCAGGTAGCGGGCAACGGCGCGGGTCTCGTCCGCATCGAGCAGCGAGGCACTGACCCGCAACGCAAGCGGCAGGTAGCCACACAGCCGCGCCAGTTCGGGGGCGGCATCGCCAATGCGTGGGCAGATCGCCAGTAGCAGATGTTCGGCATCGGCGGGGTCGAGCGTGTCCAGATCGAAGCGGCGCATGCCCGGCAGCGTGAAGCTGTGGCGCGAGGTGACGATGAGGGCGCAGCCAGCAGGCGGCAGGAGCGGGCGGGTCTGCTTCTCGTCCCGTGCATCATCGGCGAGGATCAGCACTCGTTTGCCGCTGCAACGGCTTAGGTAGTCCTTTTTCAGGCTAAGTAGGTCGTCAGGCGGTTTGACGGTGGGGTCGAAGGCGCGGATAATCTCTTGCAGCGCACGTTCGGGAGTAAGCGGGGTTGTTGTCCCAAGCAGATCAACAACAATCTGTCCATCGGGGAACTGGTCAGCAAGCCGGTTTGCCACAACCATTGCGAGTTCGGTTTTGCCAATGCCACCCATCCCACGCACGCCGCAGATGGCTGCCGCTTGGTTGCCCACCGTCAGCGCACTACACAGAACGTCTATATCATCCGTTCGCCCCACGAAGTCGCCCGCAGGCGCACTGAGTTGGCGCGGCGGCGGAGTGGTGGGCGCGGCGGCGGGGGATTCCTCGTGGGCTTCGTGATAGCTGCCGCCTTCAGCAACATGCACCACACGCACCTGCTTCACATCTCCACCCGCCGTGACCCACGGTGTCACCTGCCCAGACTGGTCAACCTTGATGTCGCCCCCAGCGTTAAACTGGTCGCCGTGTACCTGTTGCCCCTGCTGGTTGATCGTTGGGGCGGCGGTGGCAGGTGGAGTACGCGCCTCATCCTTGATGAAGAACGCCCCTAGCAACATGCCCAACGCACCGAGCAAGGCCAGCAGCGGCTCGAAATCGGGCGCAACGACGAGCCACACCAGCGATACCAGCAGGGTGATGGCGGCAATGCCATTTAAAGCGATTTTGATAGAATGGCGCATCGGTAGCCCTTCGATTTCGTGCATCCAATGCTAGTATAGCAGAAGAATGGGAAAGCGCGGGCAAGGGGATGGGGGCAGGTGGCAGACCACGCCGCCCACGCCGCCGCCGATCAGCCGCAAAGGGGATGGCTTATCCCACCCCCTTTCATGCTATAATTTGCATACGGAATGGAAGCCCAACCACTGAAACAGGAACGCCCTATGCCAGAGACCGAGCAACCCCTATCGCCGCAGGGCATCACCTTCTACGGCGATGAGATCATTGCCATCCTCGAACCCACCACCCAGCACGTCTACGTGCCGCTGGCGCGGCTGTGCGCTAATCTCGGCATTGACCCGCCCTCCCAAATGCAGCGCATCCAAGCCCATGAAGTGCTCAGCACCGCACTGGCCACCCTAAGCATCCAAAGCACGGGCGGGCCCCAAGCCACCCTCTGCCTGCGGCTGGATCTGATCCCCTTCTGGCTCGCGGGGATCAATACGCAGCGGGTACGGGCCGACGTGCGCGAGAAGCTCGTGCGCTACCAGCGCGAGTGCGCGGCGGTGCTGTGGGATTTCTTCCGCCCGCCGGGTCAGCCCTCCAGTGCCGCGCTGGATCGGGCCACGCCCACCGCGCCCGTCTCACCGGCGGCACAGGCGTATGAATTGGCACTGGCGGTAGCAGCCCTTGCTCGCCAACAGATGCACATCGAAGATCGCCTGCACCAGTTTGCCACCCAGCTCGAAACCCAAGCCGCCCGCACTGAGGCACTGGAGCTACGCCTGACCGCACCGGAGCCACAGCTGCGAGCCAGCACGATCAGCGAGGAACAAGCCGCCGAGCTAGCCCAAGCGGTAAAGTTCGTGGCGCGGGCACTGGGTGAACGCACGGGCCGCAATGAGTATGGCGGCGTGTACGGGCAGCTGTATCGTGAATTTGGGATCACATCCTACAAGCAGCTCCCGCGTGAACAATTCGCACCGGCGATGGAATGGCTACGGGATTGGTACCGGACGATCCAGCAGGAACGCGGCCCAGAGCCGGACACAGGGGTGTGAGACCGCACACCCCCCCAGCGGGCGCAGGTGGCAGGCGGAGGGGTGTGAGACCGCACACCCCCCCAGCCGCACCCACCCACAGGGGTGTGAGAGCGCACACCCCCCAGCCGCACCCGCCAGAAATACCCAAAGGATTATGCTATGCACATTATCACAATTGCCAATGAAAAGGGCGGCGTAGGCAAAACAACCGTCACCGTTAATCTTGCCGCCGCACTCGGCTTGCACGGCTCCCGCGTCTTGGTGATTGACCTTGACAGCCAAGGCCATGCCACTGAATGGCTCGGCGTGCCCAAAGCCCAGCTACCCCAAGATCGCTCGGCGTATGCCGTCATCACCCGCAAAGCCCCAATAGCTCAGACGCTGCTCAGCACTCACGAAGCGGGCGTGGTGCTGTGTGGCGCACATGTTCTGCTGGCTCAAGCCGCGCTCGAATTGGGTAGCCATGTGGAGGGGCTGTTTGGGCTACGCGATGCGCTGGCGGCAGAGCTGCCCTTCGACTATGTGCTGATTGATTGCCCGCCCGCCAAAGGAGCCGTCGTCTTTAATGCCTTGATCGCCGCCCAGTTGGTGCTTGCGCCGGTGCTGTCCCATGCCCTCAGCCTCGAAGGCCTCGGCGAGCTGATCGAGACGGTGCAGCGCGTCAAGAGCCGCTATTCGCCGGGCTTGCTCGATCCGATGATGGTGATTAACGATTACGAAGGGCGGGCCAGTGCCGACCGGCAAGTCCAAGAGTATCTGCGCCAACAGTTCCCGCATACGCTGTTTCAGACAATGATTGGCCGCGATGCGCCCCTGCGCGAATGTTTTGCCGCCCGCGAGAGCATCTTTCGCTACCGCCGCACCGCCCGCTCTGCCGCGCAGTTTCTCGCGCTCGCACACGAAATACAGGAGCAACTCCATGCCACCGCGTAAAAAGCTGGACTTCGATCAGTTCTTTCAGCCGCCCGCCCCCGCCGATGATCTCGCGTTTCTGTTGGGCAGTGCCGAAACCAGCAACCCCGCCGAGATCGCCGCCGAACGGGGCTTGCCGTTGCTGCACCTTGACCCAGCGACGATTGCCCCCGATCCCGATCAGTTGCGCTACTTGCCCGTGCCGGATGACTTGCGGGCGTTAGCCGCAGATGGCGATCCGGCGGCGGCCGAGATCCTCGCCGGCTTGTACGAATTGGGGCACTCGATCCAAACGCATGGGCAGCTCCAGCCGGTGGTTGTGTACGCCGAGCACGAGCCGACCCAGCCCCACATCAGCTATCGCCTGCTGCACGGGCAACGCCGCTGGAGTGCGGTGCTGCTGCTGAATTTGCCGACCGTGTGGGCCGTGCTCGTCGAACGCCCGGATGGGGTCTCGCGCCTGTTGCGCCAATACGAGGAGAACGAACGGCGGGCGGGCTTTAGCGATATGGAGCGGGCGTGGGCGTTGCTGCGCGTGAAAGCCGCGCTGGAGCAGGCGGCGGGTGGCGAGGTGCCGTGGCGCGTGGTGGAAGAGGCGATCCAAATCTCGCAGGATCGCCGCCACGATTTGCTGCGCCTGCTGCGCTTCCCGCCCGAAGCCCAAGCTATGCTCGTGCGCTATGGCTGGTCGGAATGGACGCTGCGCCCGCTGCATATGGCGATCAATGCGGGTACACTCACGCCCGCCGCAGCCACGCTGTTGCTGCGCCAGCTGGCTACGCTGCCAATGGTGAATGCCCCGCTGGTGGCCCAGCTGCTCGAACAGGAGCTGGCCCGCCCGCCCGCGCCCGCGCCCAGCGATGATCGCCCCGCGCCGGAGATGC
>JAAUTZ010000174.1 GCA_012031225.1 Chloroflexaceae bacterium | reverse complement strand
CGCTACGCCGCCTAGTGCTGCCACACCTACATCTACGCCCGAAGGGGGCGGCCCAACACCAACCGCTACGCCGCCTAGTGCTGCCACATCTACGCCCGAAGGGGGCGGCCCAACACCAACCGCTACGCCGCCTAGTGTCGCCACATCCACGCCAACCCCGAATCCACCGGAGTTGACCGCCACCGCAGGGGGCCCCACCCTCACGCCCACCACCACGCCTACCACCACGCCTACCCCCGAAGAGGGCGAACCAACACCAACCGCTACGCCGCGCAGTCCGGGTGGGGGGAGTAGTAGGACGGCAACCCCTACCGCAACATCAACAACCCCGCCGCTTGACCTGACCATGACGGCAATTGCCCAAACGCCAACATCAGTGTATCAGACCCAAACGGCAGAGGTGCAAGACCCCACCGAGACGGCGATTGTGGGGCAGACCGCAACTGCCGCTGCCGAACTAACCACCACGCCTGAGGGGGGCGTGGGTACGCCCACTCCAACGATCAATCCGATTGTGCTGCCGGACACGGGTGTAGCCGAGCTACCCCGCACGTTGCCCGATGGGATGGAGATACCCGTGCCTGCAACGCTTCCGTCCACAAGTGGTGAGATCGGCGAGCTTGGCGGGAGCGGCGGGGCTGAGTAGGTAGCTTGCGCTGAACCTTCCGCACCCACCCGCCGCCCCTGCATCTGCGCCGCGCCCCGCCGCCCTTGATCGGATGACGGTGGGGCTGGTGGTGGCGGTGCTGGGTGGGTTGCTGGTGCCCTTGTATTGGCTGACGCTTGCACCACATGCAACGTGGGCAAATCTCGGCACTGATAGCGGCGAACTGATCGCCGTTGCGGTGGTGCGGGGTGTGCCCCACCCAACGGGCTACCCCACCTATCTGCTGCTGCTGCACCTGCTCGATCTGCTGCCGCTCCCGATCCCCAACACGGCCCCCGCGCTGCGCTACGGCTTGCTCTCGGTGCTGAGTGCCACTGCTACGGCAATGGGCATTGCGCTCGCGGTGTTGCGCCTGCCCCCGCCTAGCATCCTGCCCCTTGCCCGCCCGCTCCTGCTCGGTGTCGCCATCCTAACTGCCCTCAGCTATGCCACCACTGCGCTCGTCTGGTCGCAAGCCGTCATCGTCGAGGTTTATAGCCTGCACACGCTCTGGGTGGTGCTGCTGATCTTGCTGCTGCCCCAGCCGCCGCGTTGGTGGCACGGTCTCGTGATCGGGCTAGCACTTGGGCATCACCGCACCAGCCTGCTGCTGATCCTCGTGTGGGTTGCCGTGCAGCTTGCACGGCGCACGCCGCTAGCGGTATGGGTGCGCGTTTTGGCGGGTGTGGCGGGCGGCTTGCTGGTGTATCTGCTGTTGCCGTTGCGAGCCGCCAGCGTCCCGCCGATCAATTGGGGCAACGCCGCGACGTGGGACGGCTTCTGGTGGCTCGTGCAGGCGCGTTACTTTCAGGGCTTTGTGCAACTGCCATCGCTTTCCGCCGCCCTCGAACGGATGCACACACTCGGTCTGCTTGGGTTAAGCCAGTTTGGAGTCTTGCTCGGGCTAGCCGGATACGGCAGCGTGCGCGGCGGGCGGCTTCCGGCGTGGGGGCTAGGCTTGCCCGCATTTGTCGCCCTGCAAGTCAGCTTTACCCTGATCTACACCAGCACCGATTGGCAGGTGCATCTGCTGCCCGTGTGGGTGGTCGTGGCAATCTGGGTGGGGTGGGGTGCTGTTGGGCTGCTGCATGCACTGGCGCGGCCCGCGCCCCAATCGGCCCGCTGGCTCGCGGCGGGCGGGGGTATGGTGTGGGTGGGCGTGCTGCTGCTCGGTGCTAGCCAAACGTTGCCGCAGGTGGATGGTCGCCGCGATACCCGCGCCATTGCCTTTGCCGATGCGGTGTGGGCGGCGGCTCCGGCGGGCGCAATCATTTACGCGGGCAGCGATCAGGACATCTTCGCGCTGTGGTATGGGCACTACGCCCTTGCCGCCCGCCCCGATGTGGCTGTGATTGCCGAGCCGTTGATCGTCTATGCGTGGTATCGCCAAGCGTTGCGCGAACAGTATGCGTGGCTGCATGTGCCCACCGGAGCCGACGATTCACGGGCGTGGGCGCAGTGGCTCGCCGAACTCCGCAGCCTAAACCCGCACGCGCCGCACTGCCGCACCCGGCTAGCGGGGGCGCAGGTGGTGCAGTGTGGGGATGATGTCGGGAACCCCACGCAGAACACGCAGGCAACGGCTAATCCAATCTGGCCCATCACGGCGCATACTCGCTAGGGTACGCCTGCTACGCCCTACTCCCCAGCGAGCGGCAACGATAACGCCGTATCGCCTGCCACGAGCGGGAGCCACACCGCCCGCGTCTGATCCCATAGGCGCACCTGCACGACGTAGCCGCCCGCATCCGGCGCGAGTGGGGCGGGCAAGCGAGCGGCGTGCTGGGTGCGGGTAAGCTGCGCGGGTTGCCACGTTGCGGGGGGCAGATCGGTGCAGGCTGGGGCAAATTCGGCAAGCTCCTTGCCCTGTGGATCCAGTAGGCGCAGATCAAGGCGCACACTCGCCGGTAGTTTCTGGGTTGGCTCCCAATACAGCGCAAGGTCAAGCTGCCCGCCCGTCTGCCAATTGCCAAGATCATAGCCGTGGAGCCGCACGCCCGCCTGCCACTGCGCGTGGGCAGCATCGGTGGGGTGCATCGGGGCCGGTGCAACCAGCGCATCGTGCAGGGGAAAGTTGGGTACCGGGAGGGCGGCGAAGGCTGCCCGCGCCACGCCGTGCTGCAAAGGGGCGGGCAAGGGCAGCGCAGGCTCCGGCTGATAGAGCGATAATAAGCGTTTGTTATCTACCAACACACAGCCTACCGGCGCATAGGCGCGGCGCAGCGCGGCGGGTAGCCCTGCCCCCGCCACCGTTGCCACGATGTACGTATCCGGCAGATCGCAGGTGAATGCGCCGCGAGTATACCAGCCTGCAATGCGATCCCGTTGATTGGTTGCATACGTGCCATGCAATCCACCCTGCTGGTACGCTAGCCCGATGGCGGGCCACCCATCGCGGCGCGGGAAGCCGAAGTTGCCCCCGCCCGGCAGTTGGTCGCCATACTGAGCGCGGTAGAGCGACGGGCGATGGGCCGGAAACTCACGCTGATATTCGGGCGATTGTTGCAGGAACAGCAGCCACAGATAGGGCACGGCAAGGCATACTACTGCCGCGCCTGCGCCCGCTAAGGGGAGCCGCGTGAGCCACCGCCCCGCCCCGCTACGGGGGAGCGCGTGCCACAGGCGCACGCCCGCATATGCCGCGAGCAGTGCAGTCGGCAAGGCGATGGTGTAGAAGTGCGTGCGCGGATCACTAATCACGAAGCTGTGCAGCCAAAACGGCACGGTGAACCAGAGCAGCACGACCCGCAGCCCATAGGGTGTGGCGCGGGCAACGAGCAACGCCACCAATGGCACGAGCACCAAGCCGCCCGCTACGAGCGGCGCAAGCTGCCCCCACAGGCCCCCGCCGATACCGATTAGCCACGCGGCGAGCATACCGAGCGCAAGCCGCGCGGGCGCAGATAGTGCCCTAGCCACGCGGCAACCCCAGCAAGCAGGGCAAGTCCAACTGCCGCCACCTGAAAGGTCGTGTTGTAGAAGGTTGCCCGCGCAAGGTAGCCGGGCAGGTGATTGGTTAGGATGCCGGCCTGTGCGCCCGATCCTCCATCCTGCGCCAGCCGTGCAGTGAGGTAGCCCGCCGTGCGGCTGAACTGTTCGTGCAGCACAAAGGGTACGTAGAAGCTGGCTAGCAACCCCGCCCCTAGCAGGACTGGCCCAGCTAGCCCGCGCAGCCATGCCCGCGCACTGCGCCAGCCCTGTTGCCAGCCCGCCCGCAGCACAAGCAACAGGAGCACTGGCCCAACATACACACCATCGTAGTGGGCCAGTAAGCCGAGTGCCAATGCGCCCGCACACAGGCTCAGGGCGCGCTGCGGGGCACCGGTGATCGTTGGGGGAGGACAGTGGCAAAGAGCCACGCACCCAGCACCGCTACCCGCACTCATGAGCAGCACGATGCTCTGATACTGCACGATCCGCGCAAA
>JAAUTZ010000173.1 GCA_012031225.1 Chloroflexaceae bacterium | reverse complement strand
TGCGCCCGCCCCTGCGCCACCCGCCCCGCCACCTGCGCCACCTGCGCCCGTCCCTGCGCGAGTACAATCTTGCGCCCGCGCCACTCGTGTTGCATCCCGATCCCCCGCTTCCACGGACTCCTTCCGCGTCTCCAGTGCGGGATGCGTGGGAGCGGAATGACGAGGAGGAGTGGCTCTGGGAGCACGCTGAGCCTGATGAGCGGAATGACGAGGAGGAGTGGCTCTGGGAGCACACTGAGCCTGATGAACGGAATGACGAGGAGGAGTGGCTCTGGGAGCACACTGAGCCTGATGAGCGGAATGACGAGGAGGAGTGGCTCTGGGAGCACGCTGATCGGGAGGATGAGGATGCGACTGAGCGGAATGCGATGCACGTGATCCCGCCCCGCCCCTGCCCAGCGGTGACGTATGCGGCGGTGGCAGTGCGTCGCGCCCGTACCGCCCGTCGGTTCAGCGGGTCGTGTGGTCGCTGGCGGCAGGCGTAGCCCTGTTTGTGGGGCTGGCCGTGTGGCGTACACTACACGTGCTCCAGATCCAGCCCCTTGCCATCGCCCACGCAACGGTGCTGGGCTGGGTGCTTGGGGTGGGCGCGTGGGCAACGGTGCTTTGGAGTAGCTACGGGCTGGTGCTGGGCGGGGTGGCAGGGCTGGGTGCGCTGGGCGTGCTGCTGCTGCTGGTGGCCCACCATTGGGATGCCGACACGCTCGCCCCGTTTATGATGGCCTACACGCGCCTGTGGGTGGCGTGCGGGCTGCTCGTTCTGGGCTGGTTCGGGTTGCGCGTTGCCGCAACGTTACTCCCGCCCACACCTGCTCCGGTCCCATCAGGATGGGTGTGGGTCACGTCGGTGCCCACGCCACTCGCCTCACCAGCTCCATCGTCCGTGCCGCCGCTCGCCCCAGAGCCGGAGCCATGTGGCACGGGGGTCGTAACCGAGCAGGGCCATGGCGTGCGGGCCCGTACCGCGCCGAGTCTGGCGGCTACGGTGTATCACGTGGAGCCGGGCGTGGAACTGCGCTACCCGACGGGTACGCGGTTGACCCTGTATTGCACCGCAGCCGTCAGGGCCGACGGCTATGACTGGCTGGAAGTGCAGGCCCTGCCCGATGCCGCTGAGCGGGCGTGGGTTGCTGCGTCCACACGGGATGGCGTGGTCTACGTGGTGCGCGAGTGAGGGGGGATGCGCTGGCCCTGTCCGCCCGTTCGCCCCCCGCTTGCGCCGAGCTAACCCCGCCCGCGCCCGCTTGACAGCCGCCCCCATTATCCCGTATCCTTGTGCTATACAGCCGATGCCGAAAGGAGCAGCCGATGGCGCATGCGCAGCCCATCCCAACCCCGCCTGATACCTTCGATGAGCCGTGGAAGCTCATTCTCGAACACTATTTCCGCGACTTCCTGACCTTCCTGTTCCCCACCGTCGCCACCGCCATTGATTGGAGCCGCCCGCCGGAACCCATGCCCACCGAACTCACGCGCCTGACCGCCACCAGCAGCACCGGCCCGCGCCGCGTGGATTGGCTCGTCAAGGTGTGGCTGCGCGATGGCACCGAACGCTGGCTGCTGATCCACATTGAAATCCAGAGCCAACCAGAGGAAGCGTTTCCCTACCGGCTGGCGATGTACCACTTCCACCTGCGGATTACCTCTGCGCAGTCGGTGCTGTCGCTGGCGGTGCTGGGCGATGACAATCTGCACTGGCGACCGGATCGCTATGTGGACGATGTGCTGGGGCTGCGGCTCGAACTGATCTACCCGATGGTCAAGCTCGTGGACTTCCGCGAGCGCGAGGAGGAACTGCGCCAGAGCCAGAACCCGATAGCAGTGCTGGTACGGGCGCATCTGGCGACGTTGGACACGCGCCACGATCTGGAACGGCGCAAGGCGGCAAAGCTGGCCCTGTTCCGCGATGTGTTGCGGTTGGGCTACACGGGCGACGAGTTGCGGCGGTTGTTTGACGTGGCCGAGCGGTTTCTGAAGCTGCCGCGAGCGGAGTATGAGGAGTTTCGGGCAACAGTAGCAACGGAGTTAGGAGCGCAAGCAGTGGACATCATGAACAGTTTTGAACGTTACGGGTTGGAGCAGGGCTTGCAGCAGGGCTTGCAGCAGGGGCAAGGGAACCTCACCCTACGCCAGCTGACGCGCAAATTCGGGGCGTTGCCAGAGGAGGTGGCGGCGCAAATCCGCGCCCTCGATAGCGAGCAGATGTTGGAATTAGCCGAGAGCCTGCTCGACTTCACCACCTTCGCTGACCTGACGGCGTGGCTCGCGGATAATCCCCCCGCCAGTGCGACGGACGCGGCGAGCGCGGAGTAGCCTACCCCTCGCCGTCCAGCGCGTGCTTGAGCTGCTTGACGGCGGCCCAGATGCGCGTGCGGTTGCCGCCGATGAGTTCGACGATGGTGTTGATGGAGATGCCCTGTTGCAGCAGTTGGCGGGCGCGTTCCTGCTGCTTGGGGCTGAGCAGCTCGACAGGATTGGCCGGTTCCGGCGGGTCGGGCGGGGGCAACGTGACGTGCTCGCTTTTGCGTTGACCTTCGTGCCCTTCGTGCCCTTCGTGTTCTTCGTGGTTTGTGTTCCCTGATGTGTCACCTGACACCTGCTCGCTGGGGAGCCACAGCGCATCAGGGGCGATGGGCAGCTTGGCGTAGGCGGGCAAGGGCGACACGTCAATCAGCTGGGGGTCGCCAATCCACTCGATCACGGCGGGGTGCGGCAGGCTCGCGGCGGCGGGCATGCGCTTCGCGGCGAATGCGCCCAGATAGACCCAGCACAGCGAGGCGCGCACGTCGCCTAGCCCGTCCAAGCCGAGCGGTGTGACCTGCTCCGATTGCGCGATGACGATGGTGCGGATGCCGACCTTGCGCCCCTCAAACACCAACGATGGGTACACGCTGCGCCACGCCGCCTTGCGGTGCAGCACGATGGCGGGCACTTCGTCTATGGCGATGGTGAGCGGCTGCGGGCGGTTGGTGGGGGTGAGGGTGCGGTAGCGATGCTTCAGCTCGTGCCCGAACGCGCACAGGCACGCCTCGACCGCCGCGTAATCGCCGCCCGCCCCTACCGCCGGAATGCCCCAATCATTGGCGGTGGCGTGCGGGTCAATCACCACGACTGCGCCCTGCTGCGCGAAGCCGGAGAGCAACGCCCGCACGAAGGTCGTCTTGCCTGCGCCGGGATCGCCAACCACGATCAGGTTGGGGGCGCGTAGGGCGATTGCTCGCCACTCGCGGAAGGGCAACACCGGCGCGGCAGGCGCGGCGGGTGCGGGTAACGTTGTGGGTGGGGTGGTGTTCAGCAAAACGGGCGTATCGGAGGCATTGGGCGCGAGGCGTTCGAGGGCGGGGAGCAGCTCGCGGGCGATGGGGCGCGTGGCGAGTAGCTGCACATCTACCCCCGCCGAACGGCACACGGCGCGGAGTACGGCGGGGTTGCGGCGCACGATGTAATGCACGCACACGGGGATTACAAGGGGTGTCCACAGGCAGACGCTGACCAGCAGCAGGGCGAGGTCGAGCACGTCCATCGGGTAGTCGGCGGGGGGCGTAGGCGGGACGGACGACAGGACGGACGGCGGGGGCGACGGCTGGGGTGGGGTGAGCATCAGTCGCCCTCGCGCACGGGGACAATCAGCAATGCCAAGCCGCGCAGGACGAGCGCGAAGACAATCACGCTGGTGACGGCAAACACGAACTCGAAGCCGATAGTGGCGAAGAACAGCAGCCCAACGTGGCTGCCCCACAGCACGGGGTGATGCCACCATTCGCTGAGGGCGTACCCATTTAGGAACTGTTCGACGCGGGGGTAATCGGTGATGGCATCGAGCAGCACGGCGAACCAGAACAGCCAGCCCGCCAGCACCACGCCCCACCGCGCAAGGATGGGAAAGCCCATCTCGATCAGGGTGGGCAGGGCGAGCATGCCCGCCGCGAGGATGCCGAGCATGGCGGGGATGGACGGCGAGAGTTCGGGCACGAATGCGCCAAGCACGAGCGCGGTATGCTGCTCGGTGAAGGCGCGGGTGGCATCCACGTCGAAGTACCAAATAAACGGGATGAGGATGAAGTTGGTGGTGGTGAGGAACGCGG
>JAAUTZ010000068.1 GCA_012031225.1 Chloroflexaceae bacterium | reverse complement strand
GATCAGGACAATCCAGTGAAACTGGCGGGTATTCTCGGCCATGGGCTGACCATCACTTTCGGGATAGTGCGCCAACGCGGTGGGGGTTGGCGCGGGGCGGGTGAGCGTTGTCATGGTTGGGTCTCCTTATGATGCTTGGGTAGCGTGCGTGTGGGGCGCACGCGCCAGTAAATTCGCGGCGGCGGCAGTCGCAAGCACTGCTCCCGCAATATTGGGGGCAACGGTGTAGGGCAGCATATGCCCTGCATCGGGTATCTCTATCGTCATCACACGCGGGAGTATCGCGGCTAAGGGGTGGCTCTGTCGCTCGGCTGGTGCTGTGCGATCTGCCGTGCCAGTCATAATCACTACCGGCTTATGCAGGTCGGTAAAAGCTGGATAGATCTGTCGTAAGAGGCGATCAGCAGACAAGACCGATTGGAGATCAGCACGAAACGGCTCTGGGCGCAGCACCACGCCGCGTATGTAGCGTGTATAGTGTGTCGGCAGCGGATCGGGCTTGAACGCAGCAGTGAACATTGGTGTGACTGCCAAGCGGATCAGCCCCCATACCAACGGCAGCAAGGCGGCTCCCAGTATAGGCATCTGCAAGATGCTAGCAACGCGGGCATGGGCAGGCCCATCGCCCGGTATGGCATAGGGTGCAAGCAGCACCAAGCCCGCCACCCGTTCGGGGTAGGCAACCGCTAAGGCTAACGCCAATGACGCACCGAGCGAGTGACCGACTAGCACGGCAGGTTCGACGTTGCGGTGGGCAAGCAACGCAGCAAGCAACGCGACCTGCGTTTCGAGCGTGGCTGGTGTATCAGCAGGCAGGCGACTGTAGCCGCAGCCGGGCCGATCTACGATCAGCACCTTTTGTTGGCTTGTGAGTAAGTCTACCAATGATGTATCCAGAAAATCATGCACTGAGCCAAACTTGCCATGAATCAGCACGGATGGAGGCAGATGCGTTGCCGTGCGGGCCGGGCGTTCGACAACGTGTAAGGTCGCATTCTGGACCTTGACTAATTCACCCGGTATGTGTTCAAATGGTGCTTGCATCTACGTCCTTCCCATCAATAGCCACCGTGCCGTCTCAGTGATCGCGCTCGGTGCAACGTCTGTTCAATTCGGGGATAACATAACAGTATGTTACAATACAGCCGATGAGACTGCAACTACCCATGCCGAGAGGAGCTACGCGCAATGAATAAGAAAACAGTTCGTGACATTGAATGGAATGGCAAACGTGCCCTCGTTCGTGTGGATTTCAATGTGCCGCTCGATGAGAACGGCGAGATTACTGATGACACCCGCATTCGTGAGTCACTCCCCACCATTCGCTACTTGCTCGAACATGGGGCAAGTGTGGTGCTGATGTCGCACTTGGGGCGGCCGAACAAAGCCAAGAGTGAGGCGGAGATGATCCGCAAGTTTAGCCTCAAGCCGGCAGCCGAGCGGCTGTTTGAGCTACTGCCGGAAGCCTCAACGGTAAACAAGACCCGCGTTGTTTCGGGCGAAGCTGCCGAAGCCGCCGCCGCCGATCTCCAGCCCGGACAGGTCTTACTATTGGAGAACACCCGCTTCGACAAGCGCGAGGAAGCCAATGATCCGACCCTCGCCGCTGAGTTTGCCCGCTTGGGTGATATTTATGTGAATGATGCCTTCGGCTCTTCGCACCGCGCCCATGCGAGCACTGAAGGGGTAGCCCGCCTATTGCCGGGCGTGGCGGGCTTCCTGCTCGAAAAGGAACTCAACTTCCTTGTGGATACAATTGCCAACCCGCAGCGTCCATTTGTGACGATCATTGGTGGAGCCAAGATCAGCGATAAGATCGGCGTGATCAACAACCTGCTCGGCAAAGTGGATGCCCTCCTGATTGGCGGCGGTATGGCGAATACGTTCCTCGCCGCGCAGGGCTACGATATGGCTGACTCGCTGGTTGAACAAGAGAGCCTCGATATTGCCCGCCAGTTGATCAACAAAGCGTCTGGCTCCAAAGTCAAGCTGGTGTTGCCGACGGATGCAGTGATTGCCGATGCCTTCAGTGCCGATGCCCAGCGCCAAGTTGTATCGGTAGATGCTATTCCGGCGGGCTGGCGGATGCTTGACATAGGGCCTGCTAGCGTGACCGCCTTCAGCGAATTTGTGGTCGGTGCAAAGACGGTGATCTGGAATGGGCCAATGGGCGTATTCGAGCTGGAACCGTTTGCTGTCGGCACAAACACCATTGCCCAAGCCCTTGCCCAAGCCACCGCTGCTGGTGCGATCACGGTCGTGGGTGGTGGCGATTCGGTTGCCGCGATTGAACAATCCGGCTTAGCCGATCAGGTGAGCCATATCAGCACAGGCGGTGGTGCATCGCTGGAACTGCTGGAGGGCAAAGAGCTACCGGGTGTGGTGGTGCTGCAAGATGCGTAGGGTATAGCTGGGAATGGGACGTGTAACCATTCCGCAGTAGCGATGTGTTGGTGGCACATCCAGCGCGTTTGCGTCAGATGTGCCACCGTTATATGCTATTTCCCTCCGATATTCTGCATATGTCTACTTGGTCGAATTCGGCATTCACCCCCCGCTAGCCCGCCCGAAAGCGCATCGGATCAAATAGTCCAAGCGGGCGGCTGGTGCTACCCGTGTGAGCCAAGTCTGCTAAGATTGCGCCAATCACGCTGCAAAATTTGAAGCCGTGCCCAGAGAAGCCCGCCGCAATGCTGACATTCGGGTGGTGTGGGTGCAGACCCACAACGAAATGATGGTCGGGGGTGCAGGTGTACATACACGTTACCGCCCGTAGCACCGTGCCATCCAGTTCCGGGAGCAGTGCGGCGAAGGTGGGGCGTAGCGCATCGAACTCGCTGGCGGTGGCAGTACGGTTGAGTGTGGCGGGGGTGCATGGCGTGCCATTGTAGAACAGGCTCACCTTGACCCCGCCCGCCGGATCACCGATGATCGGGAAGCCATACGGCTCAAGGCCCGGTTCCAGTTCAGCAATGAAAAACGGGAAGTGCGGCACACGAAACTGCTGCACATCGCCCTGCGGCTGAACCCAGAACATCACCTGCCGCTCAACCACAAGCGGCAACTGGAGCTCAGCTAGCACTGCGCCGGACCATGCCCCCGCACCGATCACGAGCGTCTCGGCGGTGTAGCTGCCGCGCTCCGTTGTGACCCGCACGCTACTACCATCGGCTGCCACCTGCCACTCCTGCACGGCCTCGCTGAAGTGTAGATCTGCGCCGTGCTGTTGGGCATGCTGGAGGTAGGTGCGGATGCACTGCTCTGGATTGAGAACTCCGCCGTGTGGCTCATACAGCGCATAGAGCGGCTGCTGCGGCTGGAACATGGGGTAGCGGCGGCGCAGATCGTCTGGCGCAAGCAGGTGATGCGCGATGCCGTGCGTGCGGGCACTGTGCAGGCTGCCAGTGATGATCTGGCTATCCTGCGCCCCGATCAGCAGGCCGCCAGTGATCTGCAACAGCGCACCGCGTTGGTGCTGGTCATGTTCGATCTGGGCCCACAGTTCGTAGGCTTCGAGCAGAAGCGGCACGTAATCGGTCCCCTCGAAGTAGGCTTGCCGAATAATGCGCGACTCGCCGTGACTGGAGCCAAGCGTGTGGGCGGGGGTATATTGCTCTAGCCCCAATACCCGCCGCCCACGCTGGGCAAGCGCGGCGGCGGTTGCGCTGCCCATGCCGCCCAAGCCCAACACAATCGTATCGTAGACCGTGCCCATCTTGCTCCTGTACATTCAATAGTTTAGTTAGGCTCGCATGCGTGTGCGCCGTGAAGGATCAACCGGATCAGCAACGACCTGCCCCGTGTAGTGCAGATCAAAATACACGAGCGTGACTTTCGTATCAGGGGTAGCCTGCTGAACCGGTAGGTAGGCATAGGCAATGCTCTGCTGGGTGGCATAGGCATAGCCCGTACTCGTGACTGAGCCGATCACCTGCCCCTGTTCATTCAGCACACTTTCATTGCCCACCAGCACCACGCTCGGATCATCGAGGGCAATGCAGCACAGGCGATGCGTAATCAGTTGGCGTTTGAGTTGGATTAAGGCATCGCGCCCGATGAAGTCGGACTTCTCAACATTGACGACGTGCCCGATGCCGGCTGCAAACGGATTGACTTCTGCCGTCAGTTCATACCCCGCCATCCGAAAGCCCTTCTCAAGGCGCAGCGCATTGAGTGCGCCGTGCCCTGCCGCAATCAGGTTGAAGTCATAGCCAGCATCCCACAGAATATCCCACAGGTGCAGCCCATAGTCTACCGAGGTATATAGCTCCCAGCCTAGCTCACCCACCAACGAGAGCCGCAGCGCAGTCACAGGCACGGCTCCCACCGCGATCATGCGGCCAGTGTAGCAGGGGAAGGCGCGGTTGCTGAAGTCGTTGTCGCTCACCTTTTGCAGAAGCTCGCGGGACTTGGGCCCCCACACGCCCAGCCCGCACACGCTGCTCGTAATGTCCGTCAACACCACGGTGCCATCTTCGGGCAGGTGCTGCCGGAGCCACGCAATATCGGGCGGGGTGTTTAGCCCCACCAGAAAGCGGCGGGTGCCGAGCCGGGCCACGACGGCATCGGTTTTGATGCCACCTGTTGGGGTGGCTAGGGCGGTATAGATCACGCTCCCGATGGGCTGATCCATCTGATTGGTGCAGAGCCGTTGCAGATATGCCAGCGCACCGTGTCCAGTCACTTCGCAACGCGGCAACGAGGTTATATCAAAGAGGGCGACATGTTCGCGGGTGGCGGCGTGCTCTGCGCCAATGATCGGCGACCAGTTGTAGCCAGCCCAGCCACTCAGCATGGGTGCGTCTTCGGGGATGGGCAGCTTCTGGTTGGCGTGATACCACTGGGGGCGTTCCCAGCCGGAGACCTCGAAACAGACTGCGCCTAGCTCCTTCTGGCGGATGTAGAACGGGCTAACTTTGAGGTTGCGGAGGTAGTCGGGTTGCTTGCGGGGGTGCGTCACGGTGCCGATCTGCTGGTATTGGCGGGCCGCCCGCAGGCGCAGGTAGGCGGGCGTGCTGGCGTGTACGCCAAAGCGGTTCAAGTCGAGTTCGCGCAGGTCTAGCTCGGAGTAGCCGACACTGATCCACTCGGCAATCGCTTTGCCAATCCCCGCCGCGTGGGCCACATCAATCCCTGCGGCCACCCACAGCCCGCGTGTTTCGAGGTGCTGCCCCACCAATGGGAAGCCATCCGGTGTGATTGCGAGGATCACATTCTGGCGATACGCGAGATCGCTGTTCGTCAACGCGGGCACGATCTCTTGGGCAGCTTGCCATGCGGCATGGAAGTGGCGTGAGGTAAATGGCAGCGCGGCGGGCGTATCGTGATCCTGTACTGACGGAAGCTGGTAAGGGTTGACGAGCAGTGGCTCGTGCTGGTAGGAGCCGATGCTGTAGCTACTTGCGTGCTGGCGCAGGTAGAGGTGCTGATCGTGATCGCGCAAGATCGGATGGACAATCTCGCGGTGTTCTTGGGCAATCTCATCAAGCGGCGTGGTGCGGACATACTGATGCTGCATAGGCTGGAGTGGTAGCGGCGCACCTGCAAGGCGGGCAACATTGCTGCTCCACGCGCCTGCGCAGATCAACACCTGCTCGGTGGGGATGCGGTAGGCGGGGGTGCGTACCGCCCGCACATGCCCTTCGGAGCGTTCAATCCCGATTACGGTGGTGTTGCCGAGAAACTTCACCCCACGCCGCCGCGCTGCATTGGCAAGGGCTTCGGCACTCGCCAATGGATTGACGGCACCGTCTGAGGCGACATACAGCGCACCCGCAATGGTGGCGGGGTTGAGCAGGGGCAGGTAGTGGCGGGCATCGTCGGGGCTGATTAGCTCGGCTTCGGGCACGCCCCACGCCTGCGCCAAGCCGAGCCGCCGCTTCAGGTCTACCCAGCGCTGGCTGGTGCGGGCAACGTCGAGGCTGCCGACGCGGTGGAAGCAGGGCATCCCGTGCAGGCTCAGGTTGGTGTACATCTGGTGCGATTGCTGGGCTAGGAGGGACATGCTGCGCGAGGGGCTGATCTGGGTGAACAAGCCCGGCGAGATGGATGTCAGCCCGCCTGTTTTGAACAGCGGTCCTTGATCTACAACGATGATGTTTTTCCAGCCTTTGAGGGCGAGGAAGAAGGCCGCACTACAGCCCATAATGCCCGCCCCGACAATCACAATATCAGCACGCTCGATCATTGTCTATCCCCGTTGTCTATGCCCACGCGGGGCAGGTGGATATGACCATAATAACGGGTATTGTAACCGCATTCTGCACACCTGTCAGGGGGGGCGGATTGCTCCAGTTTGCCCGCCCCCTGCCAACCCTAGCCCAATGCCTGATCCAGATCGGCGATCACGTCGGCGGGATGTTCGCCCCCCACGTTTAAGCGGATCATGCCAGCGGGAATGCCTGCCATTTTGCGCCCATCTTCGCCCTGCTGCTGGTGGGTGGAGATGGCGGGAATGGTGGCAATGCTTTTGATCCGCCCCAGATCGGTGGCTCGCCAGATCAAGCCGAACCGATCCAGCACGGCGCGGGCGGCGGGCATGCCCCCCCGCAAGCTAAAGCTCAGCAAGTGCCCATAGCGATTGACGGGCGCACCGTCGTTATCGCTGCTATCGGCAAGCAGCAGGTAGTGCTGGGCGAGGGCGTGTCCGGCGTGGCTGGCGATGCCGGGGTAGTAGACGTGTTCGATGGCGGGGTGCTGGGCGAGGAACTGGGCAACCTGCATGGCGTTGCAGCTCAGGCTGTCCATCCGCGAGCGGAGGCTCCGCAGATCATTCATGATCAGCATGGCACTGAATGGGCTGAGAGCCGGCCCATAGTCGCGGAAGGGGAGGTATTTGATATATTGGATGAAGTTCTCGCGCAGCGCATCAGGTCCCACGCGGCTCGGCAAGTTGTGGCGGGCGATGACGGCTCCGGCAATCGCCATGCCACTGATCGTCATGCTCTTGCTCACCGAATGCACCACAATGTCGGCTCCGTGACAGAGTGGGCGGAGCAGGGCGGGTGTGGCAACGGTGCTATCTACAATGAGGGGGAGGTAGTAGGTGTGGGCTAGCTCGGCGAGTGCCGCCAGATCAAGCACATCGAGCGTGGGGTTGCTGGGCATCTCGCCATACAGGAAGCGGGTGTTTGCATCAATGCACGCGGCCCATGCTTCAAGGCTATCGGGATCGCTGACCCAGCGCACCTCAATCCCCCGCTCTTGGGCATAGCGTTCGGTGAACAGATGGAACGTGCCGCCGTAGCAGCGCGGTGTGGCGACGATGTTGGGGCGGGCCGCAAGTAGCGTGCCATTGCTGCTGCGGTTGAGATCGAGGCTGAGGAACGGATTGGTTGCCATAAAGATGGCTGCCATGCCCGATGCAGTTGCGAGCGCACTGACTTCGCCGGCGTAGCCGTAGCCTTCGAGCAGAGCCAGCGTCTCTTCGAGGTAGCCGATGGTTGGGTTGGCGATGCGGGTATAAGCCCAGCCCGGCACCTGTCCGGTGATGGTGGCTTCCATGTGGTCGCTATTCTCAAAGTGCTGGGCTGAACTTAGGATAATCGGCTCGTTGATGCTGCCCGCATTGGCTAGTGCGGCTTCTGCGCCATACAGCCCATGCACCGCAAGCGTATCGAATTTGCGCTGGCGCACGCGCTGGAGCTGTGCGGCGCGGGCGGCGAGTTGGGCATGGCCTTGGGCGGCATACTGCTCCAGCGTGGCTGGGGCGATCTGTTCACTCATTCAGGGTTCCTCTCTGAGCTATGGGTATCAGCTTTCATATAGGCACTGTTGGGCAATGTCACCTGCCCCTACCCGCTCCGTTGGCGCAGGGCGGCGGGCGGTTGCTCCAGCCAGCCTAGCTCGAGCACGCCCCACAGCCCAATCAGGATGGCTTCGGCGGTGTCATCTTGCAGCGCAGTGGGGCGCGGTGCTTCAGACCACGCAATGATCCGGCGGGCGAGTTCATCGGCACGGAATTTGGCTTGCACGCCGCTGCGCTGTTCCCGGGCATAGAGCAGGCGGGTGCGCCACGTTTCGGCATGGATTGGGAGGACGTGAATGTGCGGGCGGCGGTGCAGTTCGCGTTGCCAGATTGTGGCGAGTTCACCGCCGCCTTCCATCGCCACTGCCACCAATCCTGCGATCTCATCGAGGAAGGGGCGCACGGCGCGGCGTAGGCGCGTAGCACTCCCAAAGTTCTGCGAACGATACCAGCGTAGCCGCCCATCGTGGCCATACAGCGCAAAGCCCGTCTTAATCCCGATGTCTATGGCTAGGAGAGTGGGCGCGGGCGGTGCGGGGGGTAGGTTGTCTGCTTGCTCACTCATAGGTGTAGTGTACCACGAAGGGCGGCGGGTGTCAGGTCTCAACAAAGGTATCGCCCTGCCGCTTGCATTCTGCTCGTGTTGTGCTACAATTTGATTGACTAATCAATCAAACTTGTTCAATCTTGTTTAATTGAAGGGAAGCACACGATGGCACCAACCGCAGAAGACCAGACCCATAGCCACCGCCGCCAGCAGATTCTGGCCGGGGCACTCGACGTGTTCTCGCGCAAAGGCTTTGAGAAAGCCACCAATCGGGATATTGCCGAAGCGGCCGGGATCAATTCGCCGGCCCTAATCTACTACTACTTCGCCGACAAAGCCGATCTGTTGCGCCAAGTAATGTATGCTTTCACACCCATCCTGCGCCTTGCCGAGCATCCTGATGATCTCCTCCAGCAGCCGCTCCCAGAAGCCCTGCACACGATTGCCCACACCTATGTGCAAGTGCTTGACAATCCGGTGGGGGTGGCCATGTTCCGCCTGATGCTAAGCGAGGCAGCCCGCAATCCCGACTTTGCGCGGCTGTTTAACAATATTGCCCCGCAGCGCGGCTTGCAGCTGCTGGCCCGCTTGATGCAGCAGCACATCGAAAATGGCACGCTGCGCCCCATGTCGCCCGATGCTGCGGCTCGTGCTTTCGTGGGGCCGCTGCTGTCCTATATTATAATGCGCGAGGTGCTAGGGCACGCCGAAGCCCGCGCCATTGCGCCCGATGAGATGGCCACCCTGACGGTGGAACTGTTTCTGCGTGGAGCTTTGCACGAGCCAACCAACCCAACACAGGAGTAATTGCGATGTTCAGCCCACGTTGGAGTAAAGTGCTGCGTGATATATGGGGCTACAAAACCCGTACCCTCTTGGTGGTGCTTTCGATTGCCGCTGGGGTGTTTGCCTTCGGCACGATCATTACCAGCAGAGAAAATGTGCTGAAGAATCTCCAAACCCAGTTTTTGGCGAGCAATCCTGCTAGCGCAACAATCAGCGTCGGCACGGACGATCTGTTTGATACGGTGCTGCTTGAGAATCTGCGGCGGGTGGATGGCGTAGGTGCGGCAGAGGGGATCCGGCGGGTGCAGGCACGGATCCAGATTGCCCCGAATGTGTGGGAAGATATTGAACTCCACGTCTTGCCCGATGATGGCATCCGTAGCGTAAATATGGTGCAGCCCTATGCGGGGGTCTTCCCCCCCCCGAATAACGCCCTCGTGATCGAACGCGCAGCCTTAAGCAAAACGGGCGCACAGCTCGGCGATTCGGTGCAGATCAGCTTGGCAGGCGGCAAAACGCGCACGATGCCTATCGTGGGGCTGGCTCACGATCTCACCCTTCCACCGGCTCCCGTCGCAGGCAAAGCCTTCGGCTACATCAATGCCCCAACGCTCGAATGGCTGGGGCTGGAGCGGGGCTACAATGAGGTCATTATCAGCGTTGCAGAGGAGCCACGCAATACCGACCACATCTGGGAAGTCGCCGAACAGACCGCCCAGCGCATCGAGCGTAGCGGGCGCACGGTCACTGCCACCGATGTGCCGCCTCCGTTGCAGCATCCGGCCGAAGATATTCTCCAAACAATCCTGCTCATCCTCGCCGGCTTGGGCCTGCTCAGTCTCGTGCTAAGCAGCTTCTTGATTATCAACACCACGAGTGCCATCCTGAGTCAGCAGGTACGCCAAATCGGGATGATGAAAGCAATTGGAGCCACTACCGCGCAAATCAGCTGGCTGTATGTAGGGCTACTGCTGCTGCTCAGCGTGCTGGCCCTGTGTGTTGCGCTGCCATTGGCTGCGCTCGGAGCGCGGGGCTTCACGGCCTTTCTGGCTAACCAGCTCAATTTCGATGTGCAGGATTTTCGCATGCCGCTCTGGGCGGTGCTACTTCAAGCGGCTGCCGCAATCCTGATTCCCGTCCTCACCGGGCTGCCGATCATCCTCAGCTCAGCTCGCATCACCGTGCGTCAAGCCCTCGACAACAACATCGGCACACCCTCCCAAAGCCGGCTGGATCGCCTGATCGAGGGCGTGCGTGGGCTGTCGCGCCCGACCACGCTTGCCCTTCGCAACACCTTCCGCCGCAAGGGCCGGCTCATCCGCACCATCACGGCCCTCACCATTGCTGGCGCAATCGCCATCGGGGTGCTATCGGTGCGTACTTCGTTGGATCAAACCCTCGATGATGCAATGGCCACCCGCAAGTACGATATTGAGGTGCAGCTTGGGCGTAGCTATCGTGCTGCTGCAATTGAGCCACTGGCGATGCAGGTGGACGGCGTGGACTATGCGGAAGGGTGGGGCCTGACCCGCGCGATCCCTACCCGCAGCGACGGTAGCGAAGGCGAAGCTGTCACGGTGTATGCCCCGCCCGCTGGCACTGCGCTGTTTGTGCCCAACATCGAGCAAGGCCGGTGGCTGCTGCCGGATGATGAATACGCCCTTGTGGTCAGCTCCAACTTCCTGCTCAAAGAGCCGGATGCCCAGCTTGGGGCAAGCGTGCGCCTGAGCATTGATGGGGTTGAGCGCGATTGGCAGATCGTCGGCATATCGCGTGAAACCAGCCCCCCCGCCAACCCGGCCCGGGCCTACCTCAATTACGCCACCTTCACCCGCATTGCGGGGCAGGTTGGCCACGTCAATAGCCTGCACATTGTCACCACCAGCCGCGATCCCACCCAGCACGCACAGGTTGCCCAAGCTCTTGAAGCCCACTTCGATCAGCAGAATATCAGTGTCCGCTTGATCCGCACCTCCACCTATGAGCGAACCATCTTGACCGAACGGTTCAACATCCTCACCATTGTGTTGACGACGATGGCCCTGCTGATCGGCATGGTGGGGGCACTCGGCTTGATGGGCACGATGAGCATGAATGTAATGGAGCGCAACCGCGAGATCGGCATTATGCGTGCTGTCGGTGCATCGGATGGCATCGTGCAGCAGATCGTCTTGACCGAAGGCGTGCTGATCGGGTTACTGGCGTGGCTGTCCGGAACCCTGCTCTCGCTCCCCTTCAGCCGTGTGATGGCCATGCAGATTGGCTATGCCTTGCTCAACCAGCCCTTGAGCTACGCCTACGCGGTGTGGGCATTGCTGCTCTGGTTCATCATCGTGCTGCTGCTTGCTATGTTAGCCAGTGCAGTGCCTGCCCGCAATGCCTCACGGATGACCATCCGCGAAGTGCTAACGCACGAATAACTGTGATTGCCCAACCTGATATGACCTACCATGAAAGGATTGCTTACGATGCTCCAGCGTTTACCAGCGCAACCCGCACCGCACACACTCGTTGAACCACTCACCGCCCGTGAGGGCGAGGTGCTGCTGCTCCTCGCGCAGGGCTGCACCAATCCCGAAATTGCGGACCACCTGTGCATTGCGGTCAGCACCGTCAAGGTTCACATCCGCAATGTGTATGCCAAGCTCCACGCCCGCAATCGCATCGAGGCGATCAATGCCGCCTATCGCCTGCACCTGATCCACCACCCCACCTAAATCCCGGTATAATACCCGTAGGGATTCGGGATACATGGCAAGAGGAGACTGGTATGAGCCAAGCAATGATCGGGGTAATTGGCGGGAGCGGGCACGCCTCGCGTCCCACCTGCGGGCTGCGCGGGTAGCGGGGAACAAATCCGGCTGGTGTATGCTATAATTAAAGAACTGATCGCTTACTCGGCTCTATGAGGGGAAAGGGTACATCAATGGAACACGATCCCCAGCGACAAATTGACATCGCCTTTACGGGCACAACTCCGCAACAAGTCAGCCTTGACCAACTGACAAAAGTTTTACAGGCTACTGACGAACTCGTAGCCGCGTGTGTGCGTACAGTGTCTGACATAGAAGGACATGCACCCGTATATCTATCCAGTTTTACCGCAGGGAGCATTGTGCTAACATTGGGCGTGATGCCTTCGGCGCAGGTTAATCCGATAGACGCGCTGTTTTCTGTCATGAAACTCGTGGAGCTTCAGCAGTTTGAGGGCATGTCGTTAGACTTGCGCCGTAGCCTGCGCAGCTTCTTTGATGGCGCAGAACGATTCGCACAGGCACAGCGTGTCACACTGCGGGCTAGATACCGGCAGCAGGAGCGTACCCTTACCCTACCAACACAAGTAGACATCCCAATAGACATCCCTAAGCCATTGCAGATCGAGGAGTCCACAACCCTCTATGGCAAGCTGGTGTCTATATCTATAGGGGGAGCAGCACCCTTTTGCCGGTTACGGACCAGTCGTCAGGATGTACTCATGGACGTAACCGAAGCGCAAGCCCGCGAACTTGGAAAATACCTGTACCAAGAGCTTGGCATCAGTGGTGTCGCAACGTGGAATGTGGATGCAATGCGTATTGAGGAATTTGTCCTGCATGACATTATCCCGCCGCGTGCCTACCAATCGTGGGCTGAAAGCCTACCCCACCTGCAAGCCTTCGCGGTGCATTATCAAGACATCGAGGACACGGTTGCGTGGGTTCGCAGTCTACGTGACGACGACCACGAGGAACAAGCATGATCGTCTTTGATACGAGTGTGTTGTTGATCCTGATCAATAACGAGCCACTCCTGCCGCGAGTGCAAGCACTATTGCAGCAGCTTGAACAATCGGCTTCTGTCATTGGTGTATCAACGATTGTCCTATCTGAGTTTTGGGTGCGTGTGCCTGCTGAAGATCGCGCACAACTCCTAGCAGCACTCCCGGTTACTGTTCGGCTGTTGCCATTTGACACTGGATGCGCCCATACGTGTGCTGATATGCTACATGGACTTAGCACATCCGCTGCACCATTGGGTACATCAAAGACGCGCATCAAGAAAGACTTGCTTATTATAGCAACAGCAAAAGCTCATCAAGCTACCCACATCTACACACAAGACAAAGGGTTCTGTGATCTTTCAAACCGCGTCGGCTTCGGTTGCACTCTGGTCGAGACCATACCGCTTACCGCACAATCGTCGTTCTTGTGAGGAGGGCTTCCACCCCCTGCTGCCCCCTACCGATGCGGCGTGGCTCGCCGCCCACCTGCGTGCCTGCGGGCTGCGTGGGTAGCGGATCGGGCTGGAGTGTGCTACAGTAGCGTGGTAAATAATTATGCACAGCGAGATCAATACCGAATGAACCCATTCCTACACTCGATTAGCCCTGAACAGGTCATTACCCTTGTCGAGCAACTCACGCCGGATGAGCAAGCCCGTGTGCTGCACACGCTACTAGCCCGTCTGATCGGTGACCGTAGTGTGTGGCTCGCACACCTGCAACAGCATGGAGAGTCTCATTTACGTCACCTCGCAGCTAAACACGGGTATGATTGGGACAGTTTGGATGATACTGCACGGCTCGCATTCGTAGATGATCTTTTGCATGAAGCGTTGCCGTGAAGATCGTTTTTGATACGAATGTCCTTTTTTCAGCGTACTTGTGGGGTGGCGTGCCACGCCAATGCCTTGTGCCTGTTTGGGACGGACGTATCGTCGCGCTAACCTGTGAGCCTTTGCTAAATGAATTGCGTGTAGCCCTACACCGTAAAGGCAATCTCGCCCCACTTCAAGCGGCCCTCGTTGTTGCTGATGTGCAACAACACAGTATCATTGTACCAATCCCCAATACGCTTACCGGTATTGTCGCTGATCCAGCCGACCACGCGGTGCTAGAATGTGCGGTTTATGGCGGCGCAACCCATATTGTTACTGGAGATCGTAAGCACTTGTTGCCACTAGGAAGCTATGCCGATATTCCCATCCTGACTCCTACCGCGTGGCTAGCATGCTTACCTCTCACTTAATGCGGCGTGGCTCGCCGCCCACCTGCGTGCCTGCGGGATGCGTGGGTAAGAGCCTGCACCTGATCCACCACCCCACCTGAATCCCGGTATAATACCCGTAGGGATTCGGGATACATGGCAAGAGGAGACTGGTATGAGCCAAGCAATGATCGGGGTAATTGGCGGGAGCGGGCTGTATGGCATGCACGACCTGACCGACGTGGAAGAGGTGCGCCTGCACACGCCCTACGGCGACCCTAGCGATGCCTATATCATTGGGACGCTGGCGGGGCAGCGCGTGGCGTTTCTGCCGCGTCACGGGCGTGGGCATGTGCTGTCGCCGACGGAAGTACCGGCCCAAGCGAATATCTATGGCTTCAAGCAGCTTGGTGTGCAATACCTGATCTCGGTTTCGGCGGTGGGCAGCCTGCGCGAAGATTACGCGCCCGGCCAGATTGTCATTCCTGACCAGATTTTCGACCGCACCAAAGGCATCCGCCCGTTCACCTTCTATGGTGCGGGGGTAGTGGTGCATATCCAATTCGATCCACCCTTCTGCCCCGAACTCAGCCGCCGCCTGTATGCCGCCGCACAGCAATCTGGGGCAACCGTGCATCGCGGTGGTACGTATGTGTGTATGGAAGGGCCGCAATTCTCGACGCTGGCCGAGAGCGAGGAGAACCGCCGGCGCGGGCACGCCCTGATCGGGATGACGGCCCTGCCCGAAGCCAAGCTCGCCCGCGAAGCGGAGATCGCCTATGCGATGCTGGCGATGGTCACGGATTATGATGTGTGGCATCCCGATCACGATAGCGTCACCGTTGAGGCGGTGGTGGGTGTGCTGCGCCAGAATGCCGAACGCTCGCAGCAGGTGCTACGTGCCGCCGTGCAGGAGATCGGCGACGGCTTCGACAGCCCCGCCCACCACGCCCTCGCCACCGCCATTATCACGGATCGCAGCCGCATCCCGGCCAGCACCCGCGCCCGCGTCGAGTTGCTGCTAGGGCAGTACCTCGTATGAGCAGCTCCAGCGTCACGCTCATTCCCGTTCATGGCATCGGTGAGGTGCAGGTGGGCACTGCGCTGCCTGAGCTGATCCACACCGCGCTGCGCGACAATGGCCTCACGCTACAGGACGGCGATGTGCTAGTGGTGACGCAGAAGATCGTCTCCAAAGCCGAAGGGCAGACGGTCAACCTTGCGGAGGTGCAGCCTTCGCCGTTTGCCTACGAGATCGCCGCGCAGGGGCGCAAGCACGCCAGCTACTACGAGGTGGTGCTGCGCGAGAGCCGCCGGATTGTGCGGATGCAGCGCGGGGTGCTGATTACCGAAACCCATCACGGCTTCATCTGTGCCAATGCGGGCGTAGATGACTCGAACGTGCCCGGCTTGGATGTTGTCACGCTGCTGCCGCGCAACCCCGACCTGAGCGCGGCGACGCTTCAGCAAGGGCTGCACGCCCTGAGCGGGGCAACAGCGGCGGTGGTGATCAGCGATTCGTTTGGGCGGCCGTGGCGCGAGGGGCAGGTGAATGTGGCGATTGGCGTGGCTGGGCTAGACCCGCTGGTGGACTATACGGGCCAGACGGACCCGCACGGCTATCGGCTAGAGGCGAGTATGCTGGCGGTGGGCGATGAGCTAGCGAGTGCGGCGGAGCTGGTGATGAATAAGATTGACCGCGTGCCAGTGGCACTGGTGCGCGGCTACCGCTACCGCGCCACCGACGACCCACAACAGGCGACTGCGCGCCGCCTGCTGCGCGATCCGCAGTACGATATGTTCCGGTAGGGTGCTGCGCTCGTCCTGCGCTAGTCATCGAACGGGCTGGGTGCGGGCGGCGGGCGGCTACCTCTGTCCCGGCGGGAGCAGCAGGCTCGCGTGGATTGCTTCGCGCTGGGTGGTAGGGGCAAGCAGGCGGGCCTTTTCGCAGAGGTAGTAAGCCGCATCTTATGCAGGTGGTAGACCAACAAAAGCATCTCTAACTGTTCTAAATGCGGGTAGTCTAAAAATATTACTTGGTGCGTCATGGGTTGGAGATGGGAATACAAGCGACGCACCTACACCTTTTCTTACACCTAAGAATATCATGCGGCGACGATATTGAGCCGTACCATAGAATGCAGCATTGAGTACTTGGTGTTCTACTAAATAACCTATTTTATTAATCTTGTCTCTAATTACCCTAATGAGAGTTCCGTTATCAATTCCTTGAAGATTGGCGACATTCTCCATCAGAAACATTGGAGGTGCGATTTCCTCAACAAAGCGTAAGAAATCAAAGATAAGACCCCCTCTAGAGTCAGCCGTACCTTTCTGCTTTCCAGCTTGACTGAAGGACTGGCACGGTGGTCCACCATAAATCAGATGAATATGTTCAGGCTTAACTTGAATTGTATCTAGGACGTTGGATACAGAAATCTTAGATATGTCAGCCTGAATAACGCTGAGATCCTGACCAAAGTAATTCTGAAGAGTTTGGCATCGGTCTGGTTCTATCTCAACACAAGCAAGCGTTTGCAAGCCACATTGCTTGCTACGCGATACATTCAGGGCAGCTAGATCAAGCCCACCAGCACCGCTGAAGAGACTGAGAGAAAGGAGTTGTTTCTTTCCGTCTCTGAGGGCAATATCAGTAATAGCTCGAAAGAGTGCTTCTCCAAGCTCTATCGGTACAGCATCTCCAATTTGACGCTGAACACTTGTGAGCGTACCTTTAAATTCGAAATCATCAGGAAATCCCTGTAATCTGGCAGCTTCACGAGGTGTAATAAATCTATCCTCGAAGGGGTGAACAAATTTGTTGTAAATGTATCCTGTCACGGTCAGGGATGGCTTATCTGGATCTAGTCGGATCATTCTTAAATTTGGGCCACCTTGTCGGTTAGGATCTTCTTTCATGTAAAAGCGAAAGCTGTCATGCCACAACTCTTCTGGCAAGTCTTGCATTTTCTGCCCAACTTTCAGGTTACGGATTCGCTCCAGAACTAGGCTGCTAGCTTGTCGCGGTTGGTGGTTGTAAACAACAGTTTCTGGCATCTTGTTTCCTAGGAAAACGAAAAATAAGAACTTACCCAATCATCACGTGATAAGGTTTGTGTTAGAGTAATAATTCCATCGAATAGATTAAAAACTGGCTTACTCGAATCTAAATCAGCAACTGTGTGGATCTGCCTAGAATTTTCTCGTGTCCAAACAATATCTACGAGAGGTTTAAGATAATCCTCAAAGTGCCTAACTGCATGAATATTTGAAATTATACCTACTTTAAGGTTAAAATCCTCGCTCATTGTAGATGTTTCATCTTGAGCAGATGGAAATGGCTGCTTACCTTCTGAACTTATCTTGAGAACTTGGTATATCCCCTTTTTTATATCATCTGTTCTGTCCATGCCGACGCTACTTTTGGAGTCAGAGACAGACTCAAACCCCTGTCCTTTCCTTCGGCGTTTCCAATTATCTGGACGTGGAACAGGCTGACCACATGCATTTGTGAACCAGAATACAGAATTTGCGGCTTTTTGTTCATAACTGTTAAATGCCGCGTACCAAAACGAACAGTAATCACTGAAGAATGTACGATCTGCCACAAGTTGGCGAATACCTCTATAGCTCCAGAATTTATCATTTGGGTTTTCTTTAGTCCCAAGTTCGTACAGTTTTCCAGACCATACGTTCTCAACTTGCTGAGATGGAACATATATAAATAATCGGGCTTTAAAGAGTTGGGTCAAATCTGATGGTGAATGATGTTTGGCAACTTCATCACCTTCACCCATTTCAATCATTCTCTCGCTTATCACTGCCAGAGGTAGCGTAACAAGTGGTGATGCTTTGATCTCAGCAGCAAAAACAGTTACTGGCAAGGTACTCCTATCAATGAAAAATACGTCAACTGGCTCTATTCCTTTTCGAATTTCTACTTTCTTACCGTTTCGCTCAAGTAGAGTTTTGATGAAAAGGGGAAGCAATTTAGATGTTGCATTACCGATCCCTGATGAGCCGGGTTTATTTGCTGGGTGATATTCAAATTTCCCTTTCAGGATACATCTAGGACAAATGTTAGTGTAAGGATAGAGTAATAAAGGTTGATCGTCACTAGGGCAGTAAACCCATCCAGAGTGAACAACTGATTTGTAGTATTCAGCAGCTATTAAAAGGTCAAAAGCTGCTGCTAAATCAAGCGAGTTTTTGGTCAGTGTTTGATGAATATCAACAGCATCAAGAAGCGCGTGAATAAGATCCATTTCCTCATCCACATCACTATGAATTTGAGGTGCATTCAAGGCAAAATTTAACCAAAGTTTATTCATAAAGCTCTTCGTTATTTAGGAATATTACGACTGCATACTATAGCATATTATTCTTTATAGTCAATCTTCCTGCGTATCGCTGCGGTAACTGCGCGTGGCGTATTGCAGCCAGTATAGCAGAACGGCAGGCTGCGCGGGCGGGGTGATCGGGTACGCGCCGTGTACCTGATCACCCCGCTACCGCGCCACCTCTTGCCCGCCAGCGGCGGTGTTGGGCAGCACCACATCGTTACGAACATAGAGCCGCACCGCCTGCCCCTCAGGTCCGGGGAAATCCTGAATGGTGTAGTTGGCTTTGAAGCGCGGATGCCGCCAGAACAGGTCGGAGCCTTTGTAGGGGATGATCTCCGGCTCGCGCCCAAGCGCATAGTCGAGGTCGGTCTTCTCGTGGCCGGGGCGGCCAGGCCCAGATCGGCAACCGGCAGGTGCGCGATATGCTCATCAGTCAAGCCGAGAATGTCAATCGTGGGGCGTTCGGCGTAGTAGGGCATGGCCCCCGCCACCGCCGTCGAGATCCACGTATCGGGGGTGGTGTGCATGTTGATCCAGCGGCCCACCTCGCGGTAGCGGCGCACCGCGTAGTTCTGCACCCAGATCGGCGAGGAGACGTAGCTCGTATCGTTTGGCAACAGCATCGCCTGCCCCACCCCTAGCCCGGCTAGCCCCAGCAACACGGGCAGCAGCAGGTGCGGAATGCGCCGCACTAGCCCAACCATGCCCCACATCCCAAACAGCACGAGCAGCGGCAGCGTGGCTATCAAGAAGCGAAAGCCGGGCATCCAGTCGCCGCCCACTGCGATCACGTAGGCTGTAATCAGGGTGAGCAAGCCGCCCAGCAAGGCCAGCTGTGCCCAGCGCGGCGGCTCCGTGCCGCGCCACGCCCACAGCCCCACGAGTGCGCCGAGTACCCCGAAGCTGAACAGGGGCGTAGCAAGGGCGAAGTCGCGCAGATACTCCACCCCGCGCCAGAGTTGGGCCTCAGAGCTACCCACCTTGACGTAGAAGGTATTCGGCAGGGGGTAGCCGTAGTAGTTCCACCGCCACAGGAAGTAGGGCAGATAGAGCAATAGCAACGGGGCGGTGTAGCGCAGGGCGGGCATGAGCCATCGCCACCAACCCAGCCGTACCGCGAGCGGCGGGGTCGGGCGGTGCTGCTGCCAGCCGTGCCACAGGGCGTACATGCCCGCCACCCCCACCAGCAAAATACCGTCGGGGCGGGTCATCAGGGTGAGCGTGGTCAGCGTGCCCGCCAATAGCCAGCGTTGGTGCAGCAACGCCAGCAGCGTCGCAAGGATCAGCATGGCATACAAGCCGGTCTCCATGCCACTGCTACGGGCGGTGTAGATCAGGAATGGGCTGTTCACCACCAGCACCGCAGCCGCAAGCCACGCAAAGGGCGCGTAGTCCGACGGCAGGATCAGCTGCCCAATCGCTACCGTTAGCCAGATGATCAGGAAGGCGATCAGCACCAACACCACATTGGCAAACAGGATCGGCTCAAGCTGCACCGCCATGCCCGCCGCAATTAGTACCGTCCACAGGAAGTTGGTGTAGCCCTCGACATACTCACCCGGATTGAAGACCAAGCCGTAGCCCGCAACGAGATTGCGGGCGTAGCGAAAGGAGATGAAGGCATCATCAATAATCCAGTGCCCCAACACCTGCACACTCAGCACCAGCCACGCGCCGATTAGGGTGGCGGCGGTGAGCGGGAACCAGCGATACAGGGCAAGCTGCCGCCACGGCGGGCGATGCGCGGCGGGCGCGGCGGGCGGGCGCGGCGGCACCAGTGTCCACAGCAATAGCACCCCCGCAAGCAGGAGCGCGGTGGCGTGTGGGCGCGGCAGCATATGCGGCTGATACAAGACACCGAGCGCAGCCCACGCGCCCGTCAGGAGCAGCAACGGCAGCGGCGTGCGTTGCCATACGGCTAGCCCTAGCAGCGCGGCGATCAGGAGCGCGAGCGTGGCTGGCTCGGTGAGCGGGGGGCGGGCGGCTTGCCGCAGGGTGATGCTTTCGACGGCAACCCCAATGCGCGGGCTGGCGGGGGTTTGCCATAGCTCGGCATTGATCACAAACATCACGCCGTATTCGGGGTGCTGGGGCAGATCGGAAGGCACGAGCAGGTGGTAGCGTCGCCACTCGTCGGTAGCCTGAAAGCCAACGAGGGGCGTATTGTTGACCTCAAACTGGACCGGCGTAGTCTGCCCATCGAAGCGGCAGCCGCACAGCACCGTCTCGATCACGATGGGCTGAATATGGTGAATAAACGGCACCGTGATTGCCGCGAGCGGGCTGCTGGTCCAGCGGAAGTTGCGCCCGCTGCCATCCTGTGCCTGCTCTGGCGGGTGGTAGCCAAAGAAGTTCTGGAAGGTGGGGGTTTCGCCCATGTAGAAGAAATCGGCTTCATCACCGAGATCAACGGGCAAGCTCCACGCGGGGCGGGTAAATTGGGTCGTGAGCCACGCAAGCGCGATACAGACCACCAGCGTAGCAATGGTCCATTTCATACGGCGGGATCGACTCCCGTATCTGTGGCGGCGGGGGCAATCGGGCGGGTGGCATCGGCGCACCACTCGCTCCACGAGCCAATATACACGCGCCCCATATCGAGGCCTGCGTGGGCCAGTGCGAGCGCATTGTGCGTGGCCGATACGCCAGAGCCGCAGTAGTGGATCACCGCGTCGGTTGGTGCATCACCAAGCACCTGCTGCCACTGTTCGCGCAGTTGGGCGGGCGGCAGGAAGCAGCCGTCGCTGCCTACATTGTCCGCAAAGAACCGATTGACTGCGCCCGGAATGTGCCCCGCCACAGGATCGCGGGTTTCGTTTTCGCCGCGATAGCGATCCGCACTGCGCCCATCCACCACGCGCACCGTAGGCGCGGTGTGCAGCGGGAGCAGTTCCGGCGTGGTGACGTGCAGGTGCGGCACAGTCTGCGTGGTGAAGCTACGCGGGGTGCGTTGCTCTGCGCCGGGGCGGGTGGGGTAGCCCGCGTGCAGCCAGCCCGCCCAGCCGCCATTCAGCACAGCCCCCGCAGGATGTCCCATCCAGCGGAGCATCCACCACAACCGCGCCGCAAATGCACCGTACCAATCATCGTAAGCCACCACCTGCACCGAGTCATCTATGCCCCACTGCGCCAAGGTATGCGCGAAGGCATCGGCGGGCGGGAGCGGGTGTCGCCCGGTGATGCCGGGAATAGCCGTGCCGGAGAGGTGCTGCTCCAGATCGGCGTGCAGTGCGCCGGGGATGTGCCCCTGTAGATACTGCGCGTAGCCTGCGTGCGGGTCATCGAGGCTGAAGCGGCAATCCAAGATTAGCCAATCGGGGTGATGGAGGTGTTCCAGTAGCTCAGCAGGCGAAATCAACGTTGTGTAAGTCATCGCGCATCCTCGTTGTGGTATCAGCGGCGGCTCAGGGTAATGGTTCAATGGTTCCGCCTCTATTATACACGCAGCGACGTGTTGGTGACACGTCGCCCGAAGATGCAGATCGGCTTGGCTTACGGCTAGATAATCGCCTGCCCGCCCCTCACTGCCGCCCATCCCCGCCCCCCACGAGCCGGATGTATCCGGCTTCCGCCCCTAGCCGGTGGATTGATCCACCGGCGGCTGACCCCTGACACCCGAAACCTGACCC
>JAAUTZ010000067.1 GCA_012031225.1 Chloroflexaceae bacterium | reverse complement strand
GCCCGCACAAGAGGTGCAGCAAGCCAGTGTGATCAATGGCGGCAACCTGCGCTCGGAGCCGCTCGTCGCCCCCGATACCGTGCTCGCCCAAATCTGCCCCAACGATACCGTGCAGGTGCTAGAGCAGCGCGATACGTGGGCACAGGTACGGCTGGTCAGCTTGGGCCCCGATTGCGTCGCGGAACGGGCCAACTTGGGCAGGAAGGCTGGCTCAGCCTCTCGCTGCTTGGTACGATCTCGACGATCACCGTGAGCGATGAGTCCGCCGCCGCCCCCGAAACAGCCGTGCCGCCGCCTGTGGCGATCCCCCCCTCCAGCGATTTGGGCGCGGGGCTACAGCTCGATGTGTTGCCCCTCGATGGGATCAACGATTTCTTGTGGAGCATGGCGTTTTCCGCCGATACGAGCCTGCTCGCGGCGGGCGGCACCGATGGCACGCTTTACATCTGGCGGCGCGACAATGCCACCCCCATCGCCACGCTTGCCGCCCACGATGATTGGATCCGTAGCGTTGCCTTCAGCCCCGATGCCGAGTTTATCGCCACCGGTGCAGATGACCAACTAGTACGGGTGTGGCGGGTGCGCGATGGGCAACTGGTGCATACCCTGCGCGGGCACACCGATTGGGTGCGGAGTGTCGCCTTTAGCCCCGACAGCCGCCTGCTTGCTTCGGCATCCGATGACCAAACCGTGCACCTGTGGAATGTTGGCACGGGCGAACTGGTGCGGGTACTCAATGGGCACAGCGATTGGGTGCGGAGTGTCGCCTTTAGCCCGGATGGAACCCGCCTCGCCTCCGCCGCCGATGACCTGACGGTGCGCCTGTGGAATGTCAGCACAGGCGAACTGCTCCATACCCTCACCGGCCACACCGATTGGATCCTGAGCCTCGCCTTCAGCCCCGATGGGATTCGCCTCGCCTCTGGTGCATCCGACCTGACCGTGCGCCTGTGGCGCGTTGCCGATGGTGTCGCCCTGCACGAACTCGCGGGGCCTACCGATGCGATCAAGAGCCTCGCCTTCAGCCCCGATGGGAACCGCTTGGCCGCCGCCAGTAGCACCAGCACCTTCTGGGTGTGGAATACCCGCACAGTGGCACTGGAACGCACGTATGAATCCGGCGATCAGTTTGTGTCGTATGTGCAATTCACACCCGATGGCACCCAGTTACTCACCGCGACGGATATGCCCAATATGGAGTTGCTCCGGGTGTGGGAGCTGCCCTAGCCCCCCCGAAGGAGCGACTGTGCCGATTCTGATTGATGGCCACAACTTGATCCCGCATACGGGCATTAGCCTCGCCGATCCTGATGATGAGGAACAGTTGGTCAAGCTCCTACGCCGCTACGCCCTACACGGGCGCAAAAAGACAATTGTCGTCGTATTTGACAAAGGCGTGTATGGGCATCCGCGCAACCTGAATGGACACAATGTCACCTGCCACTTTGCGCTCCCGCCCGATGATGCCGACCGTGAACTGATGCGGCGGATCCGCCAGATCAAGCGGATCGGCGAGTGGGAAGTAGTCACATCAGATCGGGCGGTGGCAGGTGTGGCGCGGGCGCAGCGGGTGCGCGTAGTTCCCTCAGATGTGTTTGCGCGTCGCCTGTTCGAACGTCCCCAGCCGACGGTGCAGGCCAGCGAGAAGTATCAAGAACGGGCCCTGAGCCAACGCGAGATTGCCGAGTGGCTGGCAGTGTTTGGCGTGGATGAGGAAGAAGATGAGCTGTGACACGGGGTCAGGTCACGGGCGTGCGGGGGCCGGCTTCCGCTAACCCTTGTCCCCCTAGCACCTATCTCCCTATCCCCCACCGAACGGTACGCAGATCATAGCGATGGGGCGATTGTTCCGGCGCGTCAGCACCAGCACGAGCGGGCGGCTACCGGAGCCGCTCAGTTGGCGGGCGAGGGCATCCGTGTCGAGCGGCGAGCCACGCTTCTTCACCGTCACCGCCCCGGCATCTAGGGCCCGCAGGCGGGCCCGCACCTGCTTGAGTTGGAATGGCAACCATTCAAGGATCTGCCACGCCCGCGCAAACGGAGTCGCGGTATACGCTGCCGCCGTCAGGTAGGCAATCTGCGGATCAAGCAGGGTAGCGTGCAGGCGCACCGCAAGCTCGGCCACCAAGCCGGCCCGGATCACGGCTGGGTCTGGCTCATACAGCAGGGCCGCAGGCTCTGCTGTGGCAATCGCTGGGCGTGGTATATCCGGCGTGAGCGTGTGAGTGGTGACATGAAAGCTATCGGGGGCGGTGCGGTGCAGCAGCGTAGCCCGGCGCGTCGTCTGGGCTAGCTCGCCACACCACAAGACGGTCTCTTTTAGTTCGCCATCGAGGGCCACAAATTCGATCTCGTGGGGCTGTGGCGCAAGTGCCGCCACCGCTTCCAGATCCACCCCCGCCGCCAGCTTGATGCCCATGTGGGCCAGCTGCGGGGGCTGCGTGCGCCACGCCAACACCTGCGCGAGCGGGGGCTGGTAGCCACTCAACTCGAAGCTGCGCCGCCCGCCGCTGCGCCGCCCCGGATCGCAGAACAGCGCATCGGCGGCGGGCACGGCTTCCGGCGTATCCACCACATCGGCCTCACGCACCGTGACACGCTGGGCCAAACCGAGTGCTTGCACATTCATCCGCAACAGGGCCGCCCGCAACGGGTCGCGCTCAATCGCCGTGATGTGCCGATCTGGGCGGGCGGCGGCAAGGCAGAGCGCATCGCCCCCAATCCCCGCACCCACATCGGCAAGGTGCATAAACGCCGCGAAACGGGTGGCGCGGTGCTGGGCAACGGGCGTGCTGGTAGCCTGTTCGAGGGCTTCGCGGGTGAAGTAGAGCCGCTCGGCGTGGGCGATTTTGAGGCGGGCGTGGCGGCGCAGCACAGCCTGCTCTAGCGCGGCGCGGGCATAGGCGGGCGGCAGGGTTGCCCGCAGGCGGGTCTGTTCGCGCAGCAGCTCGGCAGGTTGCAACGGACGGGTGCCAAGCTCCGCGAGGACAGCCTGCCCCGCCGTGCTAGCGAGCCATGCCAGTGTTGCTGTGTCGAGCGTGTCCATTGCCGCCAGTATACCAGACGGACTCCCACGTTGGGCGGCGGAGAGGCTCTGTGGTACAATACCCGAAGGTCAAAAGCAGTGTGTAAGCGGAAAGGATTGAGCAACCATGTCCAAGAAACAATGGGGTAGCCCCCCGGCGATGCAGATTGACGCAACGAAAACCTATACCGTTACGATGGAAACAACCCGCGGCACGATCACGCTTGAGCTATACCCACAGCACGCTCCAGCAACGGTTAACAATTTTGTATTTCTCGCCAAAGAAGGCTTCTACGACGGGCTGAAGTTCCACCGAGTCATCAGCAACTTTATGATCCAAGGCGGCGATCCGACGGGAACCGGCACAAGTGGGCCCGGCTACAAGTTCAAGGATGAAGTCCTCGACAACCCCCTCAAGCACGAGACCGGCGTGATCTCGATGGCCAACGCTGGCCCCAATACGAATGGCAGCCAATTCTTCATCACCCACGCGCCACAGCCGCACCTCAACGGCAAGCATACCGTCTTCGGCAAGGTGACGAGCGGGCAGGATGTGGTTGATGCCATCCGGCAGGGCGACGTGATGACGACGGTGACGGTGAGCGAGGGCTAGCCGAACTCGCGCCGCATAGCCCATAACGCACTGAGCCGTGCAGGGTTGCACGGCTCACGCATCAATCTGCCAATCTGCCTTTATTTCTGACACCTACCCCCTAGCACCTGACCCCTAGCCCTAGCCCTGCTTACACCACGACCTGCATGCGCCGCTTCAAGCGTTCCACCAGCATCTCGGCAAACTCGCGCCGCTCGCGGGTAAAGACGAACAGGGCCTGCTGAGTGCGCCCAAACTTATCTTCGTAATCAATATCGAGGATCAGCAGCAAGCCCTTCGAGCGTAGCACCACATGGTCAATCTGCCCCATGTCTAGTTCCCACACCGTGCGCTGCCCTGTCACTGCCCGCCCATAGCTAAAGCCTAGCCCGGATGGGAAGATGCTCAGGTAGCCCTGCCGCTCGCCAAACTCGGTGCGGACTTGGGCCCCACAACGCACGCTATACTCTGGGGTGCGGGGGGCATACAGGGCGGCATCGGCTTTGGGCAACTCGTCTGAGTCCTGCTTCTGATAGAAGGGCGAGCGCACCCAATTGAAGATCGCATTCAGCGTGAGCCACGTCCAGCGCAGGGCCTGCGGCACAACAAATGCCAGCACGCCAAGCAGCAGCAGCGTGACGGCAAGCGCAACCAGCGGCGCAAACACGCTGAGTAGCGACACGCCTGCTACCACCACATCCTCACCGACACTCAGGGCAACATTCGAGACATTCTCCATCGGGCTAGCTGTATTGACTGCCACTCGCATGCCCGCCTTGCCTGCGTGCGTGGCCAACGACACCGACCCAGCCAGCAGCGCGGCAATCACGCTCACGGTAGGGTCTATCGTGACAATTGCCGCGAACGCAATCAATGCCGCCCCCATCGGGCGAATGAAGGTGTGGATCGCATCCCATAGCGTATCTACGAATTGAACCTTGTCGGCGAAGAAGCCGATCACATACAGCCCCAAAGCCGTAATCAGCACCGGCAGTGAAGCCAGCACCTCTAGCCCTTGCGGGGCATCCGCAATCCACCCCATGCGGATTGCCAACCCAAGCACCAGCACCGTGAGGTACAGGTTCAAGCCGGATGTAAATGCAAGCGGTAGCACCGCCACCAATAACTGTAGAGCTTCCATGTAGGTTTCTTTCCTGTGCGTCTTGCGTGCAATCGAACCTCTGCCGGATGATTATACGCCAGAACGGGAGTTGGTGTTGCAGTGCGGCGCAATCCAGCGAAGCCCCAAACAGTTACACCGAAGTTACAAATCCGTACCAAAATTGGGCATTTTCTCATTGTATTCAATGGTAAAGTGTGGTATAACGAAATAGACTAAGACTCAACTATTTTGGACACATAATGTTTTTGGCGCAGAAATAGACTGATAGACGCACATAAGGGAGGGCTTCATGGTTCAGTTTCAATTTCTTACCAACTCCGCCAGCCGTGCCATTGAACCGCCGATCATCCAGCACTATGCTGCCGCCTCACGCATTCCAGAGCGCGTCGCATGGCGCGATGCAGCCTACACGGTGCTGGATGTGGAAACCACCGGACTGAACACGAAACGCGACGCAATTCTTTCGATTGGCTTGGTAGAGATTGAGCAGGGCCGCATCCTGCTTGAACGGACGTGGTACGCACTCGTGCAGCCGCCACCGCATCTCACCGTGCCCGCTGATTCAATCCGCATTCACCGCCTATTTCGTGGCGATGTGGCCGCTGCCCCCACGCTAGACGAGATCCTCCCGGAACTGCTCGAACGCTTGATGGGGCGCGTGCTCGTGGTGCATTTTGCCCAGATTGACGTAGATTTCCTCAACCGGGCCCTGCATCAGCTGTGGCGAGCCAAGCTGCGCGGGCCGGCCCTCGATACCATGCGGATCGCCCAAGCCCTCTATCACCAAGAACGTTGGCTGACGGGGCACGACGGCATGCAATCGGTAACAAACCTGCGCGAATTAGCCGAGCGGGCCAACTTGCCGATCCACAACGAACATAATGCCCTAAGCGATGCGATCACCACCGCGCAACTCTTCCTCGCCCAAGCCACCCGCCTTGAGCGGCGCGGCGAGGGTTTGCTGCTGCACTTGCTCAATCGGGGGCGGTGCTTGCGCTAGCAGCCACCGCCTGCGGCTATGGTTCGCCCCCCTCCCGGCGGCGGCCGATGGCAGTGCCGCCTACCAGTTTTCACGCGGAGCTTCCTGTGGCGAGTCGCGCCGAACATCGGTGAAAAGCTGCTGCACCATCCACAGCGCACTTCCTACAACAGCCGCCCAGAATACCAGCGATAGAATAATCGTACCCCAGTTTACGATGCCCAAGAATGATACCATGTTGCTCTGTGCCTCTTCTAGCGTGTGTGCTAGGCTACATATTGCCTAACCGTATTTCATTGATCAATTGTCAGATCACCCCATTCCGCCCTGCGGGGGTCTGTGCTACGAGCTGCCGCTCTCGCTCTGGCGCAGCCTCGGTGGGCAAGGCGGGGGCAATCCCACACGGCACGGGGCTAGTCGCACCGATCCGGTAGGGCAAGGTAAACAAGAAGCGCGTGCCCTGCCCTAGCCCGTCACTCTCAGCCCAGATCTCACCGCCCTGCGCGTAGATCAGGTGGCGGGCGATGGTTAAGCCAACGCCACTGCCGCCACTCGCGCGGGCGCGTGATTTATCTACGCGGTAGAAGCGTTCAAACAGGAGCGGGAGATGTTCGGGAGCCACCCCCACGCCGGTATCCTGTACGGTAAAGACCAAGCCCGCATCGAGCGAGCGCACCCGTAGCGTCACCTGCCCGCCTGCGGGGGTGTAGCGCAGGGCGTTGCCGAGTAGGTTGATCAGCACTTGATTGACTTGATCGGGATCGGCCCAGACGGGTGGCAGCTGCACCGGCAGATCGAGCGTGAGCCGCACCTGCGCCTGTGCGAATTGGGGCTGAAACTGGCGTGCCGCCCGATTGACGAGCGCACCGGCATTCACCAGTTCGGGGGTGATCGCAATCTGGCCGGCTTCGGCGTGGGAGAGCATCTGCAAATGCTCGACGAGCCGTTGCAGGCGTTGCGATTCATGCAGCACCAGCTCGAACGTCTTTTGATCGGGGGTAACCACTCCATCTAGCACACCTTCCATGTAGCCCGCTATCGTCGAGAGCGGCGTGCGGAGTTCGTGGGTCACGTCGGCGAGCAAGGCCATGCGGCGTTGCTCGGTCTGCTCTAGGGCTGCCGCGAGTTGGTTGATGTTCTGGCTCAGTTCGGCGAGTTCATCATTGCCGCTAATCTCGATCCGCTCTTGGTAGAAGCCCTGTGCCAAACGGCGCGTCACGGTGGACATAACGTGCAGAGGGCCAACGATCCGATTGGAGACGGAGAGGCTGACGATGATTGCCGCTTCGAGCGCGGCAAAGGCGGCAACAATCAACGCATCGCGCATCATAATCCGCAGGTACTCATCGTTCAGGGGGAGCTGCCCCGGCGCAAGCGGTGGCGCCACCTCATCGGGATTGAGCGGCGCAAAGAAGTTCAGCCCGACCCCCGTCAGCAATTGCGTAATGGCGATCAAGACACTGATCGCAATCAAGCCAATCATCAGGTGCGAGAGAAACAGCTTCCAACGCAATCGGTTGTAGCGTGCTTGTTTCATATTGGGCGTGTCACAAATTTATAGCCAACACCGCGTACCGTCTGGATCAGGGTGGCATCGGCATCGAGCTTGCGCCGGAGCACCCCGATATGTACATCTACAACACGATCAATGCCCGTGAAGTCGTGCCCCCATACTTGCCGCAGCAGTTCATCGCGGCTAAAGACATAGCCGGGCCGCCGGGCTAGGGCATGCAGCAGATCAAATTCGCGCGAGGTCAGTTCGATCAGCGTGCCATGCCGATGCACCTCGCGGGTATCGAGATTGATCCGCAACGCATCATATTCGAGCAGGCGGTCATTCATGGGCGGATCGGCGGAGGCGGGGCGGCTACGGCGCAGGATCGCCTTCACCCGCGCCACCAGTTCACGCGGGCTGAAGGGCTTGGTCATGTAATCATCTGCACCGACCGATAGCCCGATCAGCTTGTCTACCTCCTCAACGCGAGCCGTGAGCATGAGCACATACACCGCCGTCTCTTGGTGTAGCAGGCGGCACGTCTCGATGCCATCTAGCCCCGGCAACATCACATCAAGGATCACCAGATCGGGGCGCACCTGCCGCGCCATATGCAGTGCGGCAGAGCCATCCTGCGCTTCGTAAACGGTAAATCCTTCACGCGCAAGATAACTGCGAACTAGATCAACAATTGGTTGTTCATCGTCCACGATTAGGATTGTGGCTGCGTCCATTGCAGTCCTTTCGCCAACCAAACTGTATCTATTTTGTAACTATGATACCACAGATCAGTTTGAAGCATTCGGAAAGATCTCTACGCAGATTCGGCAAGGGTTGTGAGGTATGCCC
This sequence comes from Chloroflexaceae bacterium, assembly GCA_012031225.1. Classification (GTDB taxonomy): domain Bacteria; phylum Chloroflexota; class Chloroflexia; order Chloroflexales; family Chloroflexaceae; genus JAAUTZ01. Next base: position 14,115 of record JAAUTZ010000067.1, on the reverse strand, counting down.
ACTGGGCCGCAGAAACAGGCACGACAGAGAGCCGCCCTTGCCGCACCAATGCGAAATCGGCGAAGAAGGGATCGGCTTTGATCGTCGCTAGCGTGATCGGGGTGGCAAGGCGTGGGCCGACATGCACATCTACCACTGGCGGAGCTGTCGCTGGATCAGGGGCGGCCGGATCGGGGTAGGCGGCAGTGGTGATGGTGGCAGTGCCGACGATCTGACGTTCTTTGCCCGTGTGGTAGATCAGCGCAAGATCACCCGGCTGCATGGTGCGGATATAGTTGATCGCCTGATTGTTCCGCACCCCATCCCACACCGTCGTGCGGTCGCGTTCCAGATCAGCAAAGCCATACTCGTCAGGTTCCGATTTGAGTAGCCAGTAAGCCATATGGGGTTGCTCCTTTGCATTGCAGTGCGCTGTGTGCGGGCGGCAGCGGCGGGCATGCAGCGAGCAAGCCGCGCCGTTTGTCCGGCTGTCTGAGTCTGCGCGGTTCGTCGGATTGTCTCTGAAGTGCTATAATAACACGGATTCCCCGAAACGCGGTGCCGTGCGGCGGTAGGGGTGCGGTGGGGATGCGATGGACGGTATGGACGGTATGGATGGTATGGACGACAGCCAGCAACAAGACTACTACAGCTTACTAGGGGTGGAGCCAACCGCCACGCTCGATCAGATCCGGCGGGCCTATCGGCAGCAGGTTGCGCGTTACCACCCGGATCGGTTTGTGGATGCCACCGCCCGCGAACAGATTGCCGCTAGCCGCCATGTGCAGCGCATCAATGAAGCCCACCGCGTGCTAAGCAACCAACGCTTGCGGGCTGCGTATAATAGCACGCTCGGCATTGATACGCCCGGCGCAAGTACGGCTGCGCTGGATGACCTGAACCGCTTGGCGGATGCGCCCCCCCTGCGCCGCAAGCCGCACCCCACGCACCCACCCACCAGCGCGGAGTATCAGGCGGAACTGTACCAGCGGGCCAAAGCCTACCTCGAAGCCGAGCAGTATCCGCAGGCGATTGCCGATCTGCGCCAACTGCAAAAGCTCAACCCGTTTTATGCCGATAGCACAACCCTGCTGCTGCGGGCCGAGTCGCTGCACCGCCAAACCACCACCGACGCGCCGCTTACAAGCACCCGCCCGGTTGTCGCCCCGCCGCGAGCGCGTGCCCCCCGCCGTGCGCGGCGCGGCTTCAACACGGCATGGATCACGCCTGTGTTTGGCGTGGTGCTGATGTGTAGCCTGCTTGGGCTGCTGGTCTATAGCCTCCCCCAGCTGTTGCCCCTGCTTGCGCCGCGCCCCGTCGTCCAAGCCCCAGCCACGCAACAAACCCCGCAGGCAACGCTGATCCCGCTCAATCCTGCGCCGGATGCGGCAGCTGATCGGGTAGATGACAGCGAGCCGGACGTGCCCTTTGAACCACCCTCCGCCGCCCCTGCTGCGGGCGGGATCGCCCAACTCCCAGAGCCAACGCCGGAGCCAACCGCCACGCCCCCGCCGCCCACCCCCACTGAGGATGCGCTCAGTGCCGCTGCACTGCTGAATGGCCCGCTGCTCGATAGTGATGACTTCGCCACCCAGCTCGGCTGGTCGGAAGCCTTTGGCAATGGCTGGAGTGCAGCCTTCGCGGGCGAAACCTACAACATCACGGCGGTGCCCGAAACCAACCTGATCTGGAGCTACAGCACGATCAATACGAGTGCGCCGTTTGTGGTGCTAGCGGATGTGGTTGTCAATGGCGATGCGGGCGGGGTGCTGCCCAGCTTCGTAGATGCCCAAAACTATATCGCCTGCTTGGTTGCCCCGGCCCAAGCGAGCTTCGTGATTATTCAGCGCGAGGCGGGGGCGCGGGTGGTGCTAGCCGAAGGCGTGAGCGATGTCATCCGCACTGCGCCCGCCGCGATCAACCGCATCGCCTGCACACTCGCTGAGGGGCAGGTGCAAATGGCGGTGAACAATCAACTCGTGGCCAGCCTGAGCAGCAACGCGCCGCGAGTGGCGCAATACGGACTTGGTGCGGAGGCGATCACGCAAGCCACCGAAGTCATATTTGACAATCTGGAAATCCGCACGCTAGAATAATGAGTCAGGTGCTAGGTGCTAGGGGTCGGGTGACAGGTGTCAACAATCACTGGATAAAATGCTTTAAGGAAGGAACCGTCCCGCTATGCCTTACACGCCGATTCTAGCAACGCTTGGCTATGTGCTATCGCCCGATCAGCAGCACGTCCTGATGGTGCAGCGCAATGCCCGCCCCGATGACTTGCACTACGGCAAATCCAACGGCTTAGGCGGCAAGCTCGAACCGCTCGAAGATCCGGTGCAGGGCATCATCCGCGAGATTGACGAGGAGGCCGGGATTCGTGTGACGCGCTTGGCGTTGCGCGGCACGATCAACTGGCCCGGCTTTGGCAAGCATGGCGAGGATTGGTTTGCCTTCATCTTTCTGATCCACGAGTGGCAGGGCACACCGCTTACCCACAATCCCGAAGGCACGCTGGAGTGGGTAGCCCGTGCGCGGATAGCCGACCTGAAGCTGTGGGATGGGGATCGTTATTTCTTGCCCTTGGTGTTCAGCGATGATCCGCGCCAATTTCACGGCACGATGCCCTACCGCGACGGCAAGCCGGTGGATTGGCAGTATACCTTAGTCTAAAGGCAAGGAGCAGCGATGCAGCCCACGATACCGCCCACACGGAGGAACACGCAATGAGCCTCACCGAGCCACTCACCCTGCTGGCATTGGCTGGTGGCGGGCTGGTGCTGCTGCTCGGTGCGGGCGCGTGGATGTTGCACCGGAGCTGGGGCAACTTCCCCACCCAGCCAGACTATCGCCTGCTCAATCAGCCGACGCGCCCGCCTGCGCCCTATACCTCCCCGCCAGAGCTAGCCGCGCTGGATGCACCGCCCGCTCCATCGCTGGAAGCGCACCCGCCCGCATCGCCCGATCACCTTGCGGCGGATGATGGCGGCGAGTACCTGCTCATCCACAGCCCGCTGTTGATACAGGTGATCCACCGCGCCCGCAGCCAGAACAATACCCTCGCCCAGCATGTGGTTGAGGATGGCGAGCAGATGTACCTTGCGCTGCACACAATCCGCAACCCCAATGATCGCCAGCGCATTGTGGAACTGCTCGCGGCATTCCAGTCGGGTAATCATGTTGGCGTGTGGGATATGATTGATCTGATGGCCCAGCTTGGGCGGGGCGTGCGCCCAGCCGCACCTTCGGACCGCAAGGAATAGGGTAACGAACGCTAAGCTAAGGGAGTGAGCCAATGCTAGATATAAAACTGCTGCGCGAACAGCCGGAGTGGGTCAAAGCGCAACTGACCCGCACCGGCACCGATGGCACGCTGGTAGACGAGGTACTCGCCTTTGATGAGCACCGCCGCCGCCTACTGCAAGAGGTCGAGAGCCTGAAAGCCGAACGCAATGCGGCATCGAAGGCGATCAGCAAGATGCAGGATGCCGCCGAGCGCGATGTTCGCATTGCCGAGATGCGCGTGGTGGGAGATCGCATTGCCGCGCTAGATCGGGAAGTGGCTGAGGTGGAGGCGGCGCAACGCTTGGCTATGTTGAGCATCCGCAACCTGCCCCACCCCGATGTACCTGACGGAGCTAGTGAGGATGAGAATGTGGTACTCACCCAGAGCGGCGAGCTGCGGAACTTCGACTTTGCGCCCAAGCCGCACTGGGAACTCGGTGAGGCACTCGGCTGGCTGGATTTCGAGCGCGGCGTGAAGCTCTCCGGCTCGCGCTTCTACCTCTTGCGCGGCAACGGCGCACGCCTGCAACGGGCCCTAATCCAGTGGCTACTTGATCTGCACGGGCAGCAGGGCTATAGCGAAGTGTACACGCCCTTCGTCGTGAAGGAGCAGTGTATGTGGGGCGCGGGGCAGTTGCCCAAATTCCGCGACAACCTCTACCGCGATGAGGATGCCGGCTTGTGGCTTGTGCCCACGGCCGAAGTGCCTGTGACCAACATCTACGCGGACGAGATTCTCGATGCCGCGCAGTTGCCGATCTACCTGTGTGCCTACACGCCGTGCTTCCGGCGCGAGCAGATGAGTGCTGGGCGTGATGTGCGCGGCATCAAGCGGGGGCATCAGTTCGACAAAGTGGAGATGTATATGTTCGTGCGCCCCGAAGCGAGTGCCGCCGCGCTTGAGAAGCTGCGCGAGGATGCCGCCGAAACGTGCCGCCTGCTGGGTATTCCCTACCGCCTCAAAGCCCTGTGTACGGGAGATCTTGGAGCCGCCGCCACCCGCACCTACGATCTGGAGCTATGGTCGCCGGGTGTGCAAGAGTGGCTCGAAGTCAGCTCGTGCAGCAATGTCGAAGCCTACCAAGCCCGCCGGGCCAATATTCGCTACCGCCCCGAACCGAGCGCACGCCCCGATTTTGTGCATACGCTGAATGGCTCTGGGCTAGGTGTGCCGCGCACCATGATTGCCATTATGGAAAACTACCAGCAGCCCGATGGCCGGATTGCCGTGCCGGATGTGTTGCAGCCGTATCTGGGCGGCACCCCTATACTGCGATAAGGTGTCACGGGCTAGGGGTCTCAGGGGAAGCGGAAACCGCAAGGCGACCCGACACCTGACACCCGACACCCGACAGGAGCAACGTGTATGCCGATTATGATTAACCTGACGAGTGCCGAGCATGGCGGCACTTCCGTGTGCGGCTCGTGCGGGTCCGCTAGCTGCGGGCCCGACTGTGGCTGCGGCTGCCCATATGCGGGCATGCACCAATCCAGCAAGGTCGAGCCAATTGCGCGGGTGGAGCAACGCTACCCGAATGAGTGGCTCGCTTTTGTGATCCCGCCCGGCGAGGATGAGTACCACCCCGAACAGGGTATGCTGGTGGTGCATAGCGCGAACGATGCTGAAGTCTGGGCAGCCGTGCAACGCATCACCCACAATCAAGTGGTGCATGTCTATTTCAATGGGCAGCTGGATGACTACCTCGCGTGGGCCGACACAGCAGCCTAGCCGGACTACCAAGTGCAGCATACTGTACCTGACACCCAGCACCCGACACCTGACACCTAATACCTAGAACGGAACCAATTCTGTGCAACACTGGTTAATGTGCAAACTGATGCGAAGCGGCGTAATCGGCATCCTCGTCGTGCTGCTGCTCGCGGCGTGCAGCCGGAGCACCACCGCCGAACCACGTCCAGTCGCAACCGAAGCAACAGCCGTAGCAGTGGCTCCTGAACCGTCGCCGGAGCCTACGCCCGAACCGCCCACCGCCACCCCCGAACAGTATCCCGACCTTGCCCAATATACGATTGAGGGGCTACGCAGCCGCACCTACGGCACAGGCGCAATCGAGATCATCGGGGTGATGGAAGAGACCGCCAACTTCACCCGCTACCTGTTCGCCTACCCCAGCGATGGGCTACGCATTACGGGCATGCTGAATGTGCCGCGCGGCGTAGGGCCCTTTCCCGTCGTGATCTTGAATCACGGCTACTACCCGCTCGATGTCTACCGCACCGGCAACGGCACCCAGCTGGCCGCCGATTACCTCGCCAACGCGGGCTTCCTGACGCTCTCGCCCGATTATCGCAGCCACGCCGGATCGGACCCCGCCCCGAATGTCTATCGGGCAGGCCATGTGATTGACACGCTCAACCTGATCCCGCTAGCGCAGCAACTCCCGCAAGCCCAGCCGGGAACCATCGCTATGTGGGGCCACAGCAACGGTGGCGCAATTACGGCGAAAGTCATGGTAATCAGCGACCAAGTGGCGGCGGCATTGATCTACGCGCCCGCCTCATCCAACATTGTACAGGATTACCAGTTCCGCGTGGAGCGGGCGGCTATGCGCGGCGCAACGATTGATCGCACCGACTGGCCGCTTCTGCCCGAAGAAGCCCCAGATCTGTACGAACGGCTCTCGCCCCTCAACTATGCCGCCTACGCTACCGGCAAGGTCAAGATCATCTGGGGCACAAACGACGAGATTGTGCCGCGCCACTGGGCGGAAGACCTATACACGGCGTGGCTCGCGGCAGAGCAGGATGTCATCTTTGATGTGTATGCCGGGCAACCGCACTCCTTCGATGCCTACGGCAACAGCTTGTACCTACCAGATATGCTCGCATTTTTCCAAGCCGCGCTTGTACCGTAGCGCAGGTGAGGTAGCCGCCTACACTAGTGGCGGGATCGCCAGAGGAACCCATTGTGTTTGATCAGATTAAGCAGCTCCCGCACATCTTCATTGTCTTCAATCCGGTGGCTGGGACACGCCCCGCAGAGGCAATTCGGCAGAGCTTTGCCCGCATTTTCACGCCGGCGGGCTACCGCTATCACGTCTATGAAACGACTGGCAACGAGAACCTGACGGCGGTGGTGCAAGCTGCCGCCGCCCAGCATCCCGCCGTGATTGTGGCGGCAGGCGGCGATGGCACGATTGCATCGGTGGCGAGTGGATTGTACGATTCGCCCACCCCGCTCGGCATTGTGCCCGTCGGCACAGCCAATGTGCTCGCCCAAGAGCTAGGCATTCCGCTCGATACTGAGCAGGCTTGCCGTCTGCTCGTCAGCCCGCACCGCACAAGCTGCATTGATGCGCTGCAAGTTGGGCGGCAACGCTACTTCTTGCAGATCGGCATCGGCGTAGATTCACTCGTGGTGCGCGATACAACCCGCGCCGAGAAACGCCGCTTGGGGCAGCTTGCCTACTTGCGGGCGGGGCTGGGCTGGCTGATTGGGCATCAGCCCGTGCGCTTTCAGCTTATGATCGATGGCACGCTACACCACGCCCGCGCCGCGCAAGTCTCTATCGTGAATGGGGGCGCGTTGGGCGTGGCGGGCTTGCGCTGGGCCCCGGACATCCACCCCGATGATGGGCAAGTCGAGGTGTGCATCGTCAAAGCCCAATCGCTGCTGGATTACAGCTTTACGCTGTGGCAAGTGCTGCGCCACCGGCAGCGCACCGGGCGGCGGATCGAGATCATCCCGGCCCACCAACGGGTGGAGATCACCTCGGAACGCCCTATGCCCGCACAGGGCGACGGCGATCTAATCTCCATGTTGCCCATCCAAATTGAGATCATTCCGGCAGCAGTGCAGGTGGTTGTGCCTGCTAAGGGGTAATATGTGCTGGTGAGACTTGTTGTGCATGTTTGTGTATTGGCTATTGTCGTGTGATTACCGTGTTGGGTTGTCTAATCATAACTCGCAAAGTACAAAACTTCTGGTACAATAGGGGCGCGTGGAGTAGATAGGAACAGACGAACCCATCAAAGATGAGGAGGTAATGGTTATGGCCCAACCTACAGCAACCACCGCGGTTGATGCAGCAACGCTGGAGTTTCCCGATTATATCAAACACACCCAATTCAAGGAATGGGTGCGCGAGATGGTCGCCTTGTGTAAACCCGACAAAGTGTACTGGTGTGATGGCTCGCAAGAAGAGTATGACCGCCTGTGTAATGAGATGGTTGAAAGTGACACTTTCATCCGCCTGAACCCCGAACTCCGCCCCAACAGTTTCCTCGCCCGCTCCGATCCGAGCGATGTCGCCCGTGTGGAGGACCGCACCTATATCTGTAGCGTCAACCGTGATGCGGCAGGCCCCACCAACAACTGGATGAACCCCAAAGAGATGCATGAGATTCTCGGTGGGCTGTTCGATGGCTGTATGCGCGGACGCACGATGTATGTGATCCCGTTCTCGATGGGCCCACTTGGCTCGCATATTAGCTATATCGGGGTTGAGCTATCCGACTCGGCCTACGTCGTTGTGAACATGCGGATTATGACGCGCATGGGCAAAGCCGTGTACGATGTGCTCGGCGAAAAGGGCGATTACGTCCCCTGTATCCACACTGTCGGCGCACCACTGGAGCCGGGGCAGGAAGATGTAGCGTGGCCCTGCAACCCCAAAGTTAAGTACATTGTTCACTTCCCCGAAGAACGCTCGATCTGGTCGTATGGTAGTGGCTACGGCGGCAACGCCCTGCTCGGCAAGAAGTGCCTCGCCCTACGCATCGCCTCAGTGATCGGACGCGACGAGGGCTGGCTGGCCGAGCACATGCTCATTCTCGGCGTGGAAGACCCCACTGGTAAAAAGACGTATGTCGCTGCCGCCTTCCCTAGTGCCTGTGGCAAAACCAACTTTGCGATGCTGATCCCGCCCGCCCCGATGGAAGGCTGGAAAGTCACCACGATTGGCGATGACATTGCGTGGATCAAGCCCGGCGACGATGGCCGCCTGTATGCGATCAACCCCGAAGCGGGCTACTTCGGCGTGGCACCCGGCACCTCTGAAAAGACCAACCCGAACGCGCTGCGATCTATCGAAGCCAACACCATCTTCACCAATGTCGCCCTCACCCCCGATGGTAACGTGTGGTGGGAAGGCCTGTCCGCTCCGCCCGCTAGCGCGATTGACTGGCAGGGCAATGAATGGACTCCCGCGAGCGACAAGAAAGCCGCGCACCCCAACTCACGCTTCACGGCCCCAGCCGCCCAAAATCCAGCGATTGACCCAGCGTGGGAAGACCCCAACGGCGTGCCGATCCAAGCCTTCATCTTTGGCGGGCGACGCAGCACCGTCGTGCCCTTGATTGTGCAATCGTTCAACTGGAGCTTCGGCGTGTACACCGGCGCAACGATGGGATCAGAAATGACCGCCGCCGCCTTTGGCACGATGGGGCAAGTGCGCCGCGATCCGTTTGCGATGCTGCCCTTCTTGGGCTATCACGTCGGTCGCTACTTTACCCACTGGCTCAACATCGGACGTAACATCAGCGACCCGCCACGCGTCTTCAGCGTGAACTGGTTCCGCAAGGATGCCGACGGCAACTTTGCGTGGCCCGGCTTTGCCGACAATATGCGCGTGCTGAAGTGGATCGTCGAACGCGCCAACGGCCGCGGCCGTGCAATCGAATCACCGCTGGGCTACATGCCCCGCTACGAAGACCTTGACTGGCGCGGCATGGAAGACTTCACCGAACAGCAGTTCCAAGAGCTGATGGCCGTAGATCGGGACATCTGGCTGCAAGAGCTTTTGCTCCACGAGGAGCTGTTCATGAAGATTTATGATCGCATCCCCAATGAGTTCATCGCCATCCGCTCACTCCTGCTGAGCAACCTGTGGCGTTCACCCGAACACTGGGAGATGGGTGCAGGCGCATACAACAGCTAGCCTGTGCTCAATTGATGGAGTATATAGCGTAGAGGTAGATAGCTAGATAGCGTAAGCGTGGGGCGGTGTTCACAGTGAGCACCGCCCCGTCGTTTGCAGGAGGCATTCGGGGCGTACTGTCGCCCGTATGCGCGGTGCCAGAGCATAAACCTGCCCAGCGCGTGATACCGGCTCGCCCTTACACCCTCAGCTTACACCATCTCACTCAGGTAGTAGCGGGCACTCTTGAGGCGTTGCAGCCACTCGGCGGGCAACATCCACTCCGGCTCACCGGTCATGTCATTGTGGTGCCGCTCAAAGGGTAGGTCTGCAAAGCGTTGCCAGAGTAACGCCGCCCGCGCATCTTCTGCCGCAAGGCTCTGCAACGCCTCTAGCCAGCATTGCAAGCGCACATACATCATATCATCAAGTACAAGGGTTTGCCGTAGCGGGTCGCGGCGGATGACACTAAGAACATCCATGAGCAACATCGGTGAGAGGACAGGATACCCAACCGTGATCATAACTACTCCTCGCAGCAGTTGGAGGACAGTAAGCAGGCTCCGTGCTAGCAGCAAATGGTGCGGGCTAACACTCCCTTAATCATATTTTATCTATCCAAGTTACGCCGTAGTTACTGCCACCGCGCCGGATCCACCCGGCCCGTATCCGCCAAAAGTCGGAGTTCAAGGGGATTGACATACACCGGATCAGCGTGCTATGCTATGCGTGGTAGCGGAATGAGGCAGTTCTCATCCGGCCAACCTGTCACGAAACTTTTTTGCCAAAGGAAGGGGCAAGACATGACCATGAAACAACTCACTATCACTGTTGTGGCCCGCACTCGATACGGAGTGCTACCGGTCATTTCTGCCCACGATCCCGCGTAGGGGTATCCTTTCGCAAGTGCATACCCCGATCTGCTAGCGGGCACGCGCCAGCCGAAACTGGCACGCTGCACCGTGCATGATCTTCAAACGGGCTGTGGGCAGACACCATCCATTGTTCTGCTCACGGCTCTTTATTGCCTTTTTGCAAGCCGTGACACCGATCCTGTCTACGGCTTTTTGGTGTGAGCAGAAACGAGAACGCAAGCGGCGGCAATCATATGCGTAACATCAACAGGGAGTATCTATCGTGCTGCTACGAAAACGAAGGCAACAACAAGGACATCAACTAAGCGCAGATGCAGGCGCACCTCAGCGGGTCCCCGACAGAACCACTGCGCTGCGGGTTGAGTCCGTCCTGAAACAATTTGGCAAGGAGGCTCCGCAACGGCGCACCAACCATACATCCCCATCTCTGACCGTTGCGGTAGATCACGTCAGTATCGAAGTGCCACGCGGCGAAATCTTCGGCTTGCTCGGTGCAAACGGCTCTGGCAAGTCTACCTTGATCCGGCTGATCTCAACCCTGCTCTACCCCGATAGCGGCAGCGTGCAGGTGTTTGGCTACGATGTGCAACAGCACCCGCGCATCGTGCAGCGCATGATCAACCGCGTGAGTGTCGAAGCCTCATTCTTCAAGAAGCTCTCGGCACTGGAGAACCTGCTCTACGCCGCCCGCCTGTATGATCTGCCAATTGCCGATGCACGGCAGCGGGCGATCACGATTCTGGCGCAGCTAGGGCTGAGCGAGAAACGCCTGTATGAGCCGCTCGAACACATGTCACGCGGGATGCAGCAAAAGGTGGCAATTGCTCGCGGCTTGCTCACCGCGCCAACCCTGCTGCTGCTCGATGAGCCAACCACCGGGCTTGACCCGCGCTCCAAGCAGGATGTGCAACGTTTTGTGCGGATGCTGCGCGAACACCACGATACGACGGTGTTCTTGACGACGCACGACATGGACGAAGCGGATCGCCTCTGTGATCGGATTGCGATCATAGATCAGGGGCGCATCGTTGCGCTGGACACACCGGCGGCACTGAAGCAACAGGTCGGTAGCAGCAATGGCTCACTTGGAACCACCTCACTCGAAGATGTCTTTCTGGCATTGACTGGCCGCAGCATCGAAGACGACTTCGAGCCACATACGCCATTGGCATTGGTATGACTGACACGGGGGTGATCCTGCGGGCCCAGAGCGGTTTCTTCTGGGTGCAAACCGCCGACGCTGTGCTACGCTGCCGCTTGCGCGGGCGGCTGAAGAAAGACCGCCAAAGCAGCGATATTGCGGTGATCGGAGATCAGGTGGACGTGGAGCCAACTAGCCCCAATGAAGGGGCGATCACCCACGTCCACCCCCGCCAGAGCAGCTTCTCGCGCCAGCAGCCGGGTCCTCGCGGGCAGTGGCGTGAGGACGTGCTGATCGCCAATCTGGATCAGGTGGTGCTGGTCATGGCCTGCGCCAACCCCGATTGGAACGCCCGCATGCTGGATCGGTTTCTGATGATTGCCGAACACAATCAGATCGCCGCGCTGATCGTCGCCAACAAAACCGATCTGCTTGCACCAGCACAGGTTGCCGCTATGGTGCAGCCCTACGAGCAGATAGGCTACCCCGTGTTCGCCACCTGCACCCCCACAGGGGCGGGCATTGCCAGCCTGCGCGAGCATCTGGCGGGGCGCGTGAGTGTGTTTACGGGCATGTCCGGCGTGGGTAAAAGTAGCCTGCTGAATGCGCTCCAGCCCGGCTTGCAACTTGCCACTGGCGCAGTCAGTGCAACGCTCAACAAAGGCCGCCACACAACGGTGGTTGCCGAGCTGCATGCCCTGCCCGATCTGGGCGGCGGCTACGTGGCCGATACGCCGGGCATCCGCGAGCTAGCGGCGTGGCGCATTCCCGATGCAGATGTGGCATGGTGCTTCCGCGAGATGCGCCCCTTCTTGGGGCAGTGCGAATTTAACAACTGCCTGCACACACACGAGCCAAACTGTGCGATACAGGCCGCAGTGGCAACGGGCGAGATTAGCCCCACCCGCTACGAGAGCTATGTACGGATTCTGGAGAAGCAGGAACGCTCAGGCTAGGTGTCAGATGCTTTATGGTAAGGAGGAGTCTATGATGATTGAGACTGGAATCGCACCCAATTTCACGCACCGGACATACGCCAGCACAGATGATATTCCTGCGCTGGTTGAGCTACTCAACACCGCCCAGCAACCCTACGGCGACGACCTAGTGGATACCGTCGCACAGTGGCAGGCAGACCTAAGCAGTCCGCGCATCAATCCGCAGCAGGATGTCATCCTATGGCACGCCCCCGATGGGCAATTGGCCGGCGTAGTGGCGGTGTTTCCCTCCTCGCTAGATAGCACCGAGCCGCCCGATGCGTTTGTGCAGGTGCAAGCCCACCCCGTCTATGATACCCCCGCCTTTACGCTCCACATGGTGCAGCACGCCGAACAGCGACTCCAAGCGATCTGTGGGGAGCGCGGGCTACCCCAGATGACATTGATCACAGGCGCAGATAGCCGCTACCACGCCCGCCTTGCGCTGCTCGATGAGCTTGCCCCAGACTACCGCGTCCAGCGTCGCTACCACCGCATGCGCCGCCCGCTCACCGATGCAGCCCTGCCCCTCGCTGCTCCCGCCGTGCCCGATGGCTTCCGCATCGTGAGCGACGAAGAACAGGGCACGGGGCCGGCGTGGCTTGCAGCGTGGGTAGCGATGTTCAATGATTCCTTTGTGGATCACTACAACTTCCACCCCACCAACATCGCCGAGCACCAGCACTACATTGAGCATAACCCCGCCTACGTGCCGGCGATGAACCTCACCCTGCTTGCCCCCGACGGCACGCCGGTTGCATTCTGCTACGTCGAGCTGGATGCCGACTATGCCCGCGCTGTTGGCGAGCAAGTCGGCTTGATTGGCGTACTCGGCGTGCGGCGCGGCTATCGGCGCATGGGGCTAGGGCGAGCAATGCTCCGCGCAGGTATGCACTGCTTACAGGCGCACGGAGCGAGCGCGGCGATGCTGGGCGTAGATGCCACCAACCCAAATGAGGCGGTGCAACTCTACACCAGCGAGGGCTTCACGATCACGCGCACCTACATCAGCTATAGGCGCGTGGTGCAGGCATAGGGCGCGGGAAGGGCGACGAGCCTTAAAACAAGCGTTAAACAGTTGGATGTGCGCGAGCGGGGTTTCCACCCCGCTTAGCTGCTTGGGTGGCACTCATCCAAAATCATCGGTGTATGGTATACTTTTTTCTGTACATGGTTTGCTCGTCCATCTCCTTCATCTCCTTAAGGAGCGATGCGTATGACGATCCACGATGAAGCGATTGACCTATCGCCGTTGCTCTATCCTGATAGCGACGGACAACCAATGGGTGAAAATACCAAACAGTTTACCTTGATCGCCTTGATCAAAGAGAACCTCGAAGTCCTCTTTGCCGAACAGCCGGATGTGTTTATCGCGGGCGACCTCTTCTGGTATCCGGTGGAAGGGCGGGTAACCATTCGCCGTGCGCCGGATGCGATGGTGGTATTCGGGCGACCAAAAGGGGATCGTGGTTCCTACAAGCAGTGGGAAGAGGACAACATTCCCCCACAGGTGGTCTTTGAGATCATCTCGCCGGGCAATACCGTGAAAGAGATGCAACACAAGCTCGAATTCTACACCACCTATGGGGTTGAAGAATACTACGCCTATGACCCCGACGACGAGACGCTCGACGGCTGGATCCGCAGCGCAACGGGCGATCTCGAGCCGATTGCCCACACCCCCAATCTCAATGGGTGGGTCAGCCCGCGGCTAGGCATCCGCTTCGATATGCCGATCCAACGCTCGCTAACAATCTATCGGCCCGATGGGGAGCCATTCAAGCCGCTTGGTGTCCTCTTCGATGAGCGCAATCAAGCACGGCGCGAACGCCAAATCCTTGCCTTGCGGTTGCAGCAGGAGCAGGAACAGCGCGAAGCCGCCGAGCAGGAGCGCGAAGTCGCCGAGCAACGTGCCCAACGCGAGCAGCACGAGCGCGAAGCCGCCGAGCGGGAGCGCGAAGCGGCCGAGCAACGCGCCGCGC
>JAAUTZ010000002.1:80414-134326 GCA_012031225.1 Chloroflexaceae bacterium | reverse complement strand
CGTCGGTTGGCGTTGCCGTCGGGTTGGTTGGCGCGTCGGTTGGCGTTGCCGTCGGGTTGGTTGGCGCGTCGGTTGGCGTTGCCGTCGGCGGGATCGTCGGAACCTCGCCAACGTCTAGCATAATCGTGTCGCTAGAGCGAACCGTGCCACGGGTGTTGCGTAGTTCCACATGCACCGTGCGTTCACCTGCTGCATTGCTCAGCGTCCAATCCAACGTACTCTGGAACGGCTGCCACGCGCCCCATTCGCCATCATCGTTACGCAGGCGCATTTCGGTGTAGGTTCCTGCACCGTAGATGTAGAGCGATACGTTTGGGGTGGTGGTGCGGGCGGCTTCATTGCTGATGATGATCGGGAATACGCCCGAACGCCGCCCGAAGTTCTGCACCCAGTAGTGCGTCCAATCCGTGCCTGCGCCACTGGCATAACCGACCCCAATCTCCCAACTGCCCGTGCTCGTCAGGTTGCGGTAGTGCCCGGAGCTGTTGATCCAGCCATCCATTGCCCGCGCAGGGGTGGTGTAGCCGTAGGCAAGGTTCTCTGCACCTGTCGCCATATTTGCGTAGAATTTCCGAAGGCGCTCACTAAAGGTGCATACCTGCACAAGTTCGCCATTCACTCGGTCGTGGCTATTGTGCGGGCTATGCCCTTCGGGGCGTTGGCGGGGCGGGTAGTTATCCTGCACCAAATCGAGGGCGTGGTAGCGGGCGGCGCGATCAAGATCGCTCTGACGTTTCAGCGGCGGCAGCTCCAGCCCCGCCCGCAGCACATTCACCCGCTCGACGACATCCTGCTCGAAAGCGGCATTCACCGCCAGCAGATCTTCCGTGCCTGTAGCACAGCCCGTAGCGGCGAGTGTGGTAGCCCCGACCAGCGAGGCATGCCCGTGTAGCCCGCCTAGCCCCGTGACCACCACCACCAACCCTAGCACCAATCCTAGCATCTTCCGCAGCATTCCGATTCTCCTTCTCATATTAGGAACCTTTGCAGTCCGCCCGTTTTGCCGGGTACGGGCGACGTACATTACGCGATTACAGCAAGCCCCACCCTGCCAATGCTTGCACACGCTGCATCTCAGCTTGGGCAAGCAGCAAGAATGCCCCCGTCACGCCGAGTACAATCACGGCGACTGCCCCAGCGCGGAGCAGGCTATGGTTCAAGAGCGTACCGCGCCCGTCGGCATCCGGATCGGGGGATGGGGCTGCCGATTGCAGCGCAACCCCCACGCTGATGATGGCGAACGCAAGCAGGGCCAAGAAGGGAATATTGATGAAGCCAAACAGGTTCAGGTAATCTACATCGCAGGGGATACCGGCTTGACACGCTGGCGGCGGGAACAGGTCGGTTTTGATCAGCAGGTAGTGGTAGAGCGACATTGCCATACCCGCCAGCGAGAGCGGCAGCACATAGGCATACACTGCCGGATCGCGGCGCAGGATGCCCACGGCCAGCACCGCCACCAACGGATACATGAGGATGCGCTGATACCAGCACAGCAGACACGGAATCCAGCCCCACACCTCGCTGAAGAAGAGGCTGCCAACGGTGGCAAGGCACGCCGCCAGTAATGCTACAAGCAAGCCCACATCACTGAATAGGGTCAGCATGCCAGTGGAGCCTGCGAGCGTAGAAGCATCAGCTTGCGTGGGCTGATCCTCTGCGGGGAGCGCGTGTTTCATCGTATTCTTCCTTATTATCTAGGGTAGCTAGATAGCACGAATCATCTTCACCTATATGTGTATAGCCTACCACGCCTGTGATGCGAGTGCAATGCCCATGCGGTACTGTCTTGCTAGGGGGCACGCGGTTGCAATGCTTGCCAACCATGCACCGCTGCCCAGAATGTGGTATTATCTGATCTACATGGAAACGCTACCATAAGTCATGTAGACCGCGCCTTTGCCAAGCGTATGATCGTACAACCACCGAATCACGTAGATCCACCCGCGCAGCTTGTGCCTGCCCTATGCGGCATGCTCGGAGCCTTGCTGCTGCCGCCGTTGGTGTTGGGCGGCTTGCTTTGGCTTGCCTTGCGGATTGTGCGCTTCAGCTTGTTGGCGATCTTGAGTGCCTTAGATTTGTTTGCCAGCGATTGGTACGTGCTGATTGCGGTATTGGTCATCAGTGCCACGCTTGTTCTCGCAGAGGTTGGTGCGTTCTGGGGCTATCTTGGTGGCACGATGCTCGCCAATTGGCTCCAGCTTACACCACCGCACCAACTGGTCAGCCGATCTAATGATTGAGAGGAGCAACCGGCATGACTGCCGAAGAAACGCACCCGACCCCTGAACCACCCCATCCCCCTGAACCGCCCAACACCCCGCCGATCCTCGTTGATCCCCAACGGGCGCGGGTGGTTGCCCGCGAGATTGCGACTGCTTTGCGAGAGAAAAGCCTGCCCAATGTGCTGCGGGTTGTCCTCTACTGCGGCGAGGAACAGGCGCGGGCGTGGCTCGTCAAGACACAGGAGATCGAGGCGCAGGGTGGCATGATGACCCGTGATGGGAAGCGTCGCCGCACAGCGGGCGGGGTGTATTTCCAACTTGCCAAGCATCATCTCTACCACCACGATAACGCCTTGTTTCGCTTTGTCTTTCGGCCCAATCTCAATGAGCAAGTCGGCAAAAAGAAACGCCCCGCTGCAACAGCCACTGCCGCCACTGCGCCCCAGATTGGGTGGCTCCAGCGCAGCAAGTTGATTGAACAAGCCCGTACCCAAACACCACGAGGGAGAGCAACGACAGTGAAAGTAACCTTGATTGGCAAACTTGGCAAGACGATTGAGAAGCCCCAGTTTACGCTCGCAATGATGAGCAATGCGCCGCGCCTCGATGCTATGCCGAAGGGCTTACCCGTTCCCGATAAAGTACCCGCCACGCAGTATATCATTTACATCGGTGCGAAGCAGTGGCGCAAGGTGCGCGAGGCCGTTGCAAATCCAGATGATACGGTGATTATCGAAGGCACGCAGTTCTGGGATCAGGAGTACGAGTCAATCGCAGTCTTTGCTTCCAACATTACGACGAAGCTGACCCAGCAAGCCCTGCGCGAAAGCAACGAAGCCTAGCCCGGGCCTTACGCTTTGGCTGGCACGTACTCGAAGCCATCTGCACCAACAGTACGGGTGAGTGTTGCGAGAATACGCTCGACGGGATCGTTGGGGCGGGCCCGGTAGCGCGGGCGACCATGCCGCCCACCTGCTACGACAGGCACGGTGCAGGCGGCGGGGTCTGCACCGGCAAGCAGGAGCCGTGCCTGCTCGTATTCGGGATCGGGGCTGAAGCCGAGTGTCGCGGCGTACTCCACCCCCACCTGAAGAATCCGCGCCACCAGATCCAGCTCGGCGGGCTGCATGTAGGCTTCGGCCAGCAGGGGGTCGCGCAGGCGGCGTTCGTAATCTGCGGGACCCTTGCAGATGCGGACAAACGCCGTGCGGGCCCCCAAACAGCGCAAGTCTACGAGAAACGAAGCCGCCGCAATCTTGCCCGAACGGGGCGATTGGCGGGCAACCAGCATCGTTGCCAATTCGTCCTCATCAGCCCACGCCAGCGATAGCAGCACCTCATACAGCTGCCACTGCGGGGCTTGGTAGAGCCAGCTTGTTGGGGCAGATGGCGATGATGGGCGGGGAGCGGGCTTGCGCGGCATAGTAGGGTTCCTCTCATACAAGCACCGACACGAGTTCCGGTGCGCTATGTCACATGGTATGATAGCATAGGTTACGTCGGGCGGGGCAGTGTGGTACAAACTGGCGAAACGTGGTATGCTACGTACAATCATCACTCGATGCTGATAACTGAGTATCCCAATGAGTACACTCCTAATTGTAGATGATAATCTAACGGCGCGGCAAATGATGCGTACCATCCTCAAGTCCGAGCCGTATGAACTCGTGTTTGCCAACGATGGCAAAACGGCTCTTGAGTATGCCGCCCAAGTCATTCCCGATCTGATCCTGTTGGATGTGATGATGCCCGATATGGACGGCTACGAAGTCTGCCGCCGCATTCGCAATACGCCGCTCCTTGCCGAAGTGCCGATCATTATGGTAACGGCATTGGATGACCGCGAGTCGCGCATTGATGGCATTCTGGCCGGCGCAGATGATTTCATCACCAAGCCCGTTGATCCAGTGGAGCTACGCGCCCGCGCCCAAACGATCACGCGCCTGAATCGCTACCGCCGCCTGATGGGTGAGCGGCTCAAATTTGAGCGCATGACCGAACTCTCCCCCAACGGGATCCTCGTGGTCAATGCCCATCACACGATCTTGATGGCCAATCCGACCATCACCCGCATGAGCCACACCGACCCCACTGCACCGCTCGTGGGGCAGCTCGTGGAAACCTTCTTTACCGGTGAACACAGTACCCGCTACCACGCTGCCGCCGCCCACGTTCTTGCGAATGCCCAGATGGTGGAGCAGTTTGAGGCGGTATGGGTGCGCCCAGATACCACCCGCTTTCCGGTCGAGGTGGATATGGGCTTCATCCAGTGGGATGACCAACCGGCGATCCAGCTGATTGTGCGTGACATTACCGAGCGGGCCCAACTCGAAGCCATGGCGATTGACAACGAACGTTTCGCCGCCAATAGTGTGCTAACGGCGACAGTCGCCCACGAAGTCAACACGCCCCTGCATACGATCAAGACGTGCCTATACCTCGCCGATAGCGATGAACAAGCTCAGCGCACCACCTACTTGACGCTGGCCCAAGATGAGATTGACCGGATCAGCCACATTCTGCGCCAACTACTCGATCTCTACCGTACCCACGATGGCGGCGATGTACCGATTAACGCGAACACCTTGATTGAGCGGGTGCTGGTGCTAACTAGCAACGTCTTTGCACAGGCAGGCATACAGGTCGAATCGGCCCTGCTGCCGCAGTTGCCAACGTTTATGGGGCAGCCGAACCAGATGACGCAGATTCTGCTGAACATCCTGCTCAATGCGATTGCCGCCATGCCGAACGGTGGCACGTTGCAGCTGACTACGAGCACCACCAACGAGGCTAGCACGGGGCAGACGTATGTCGTGATCATGATTGCGGATAATGGCATTGGGATGGCGGATGAGGTGCGCGAGCGGATCTTTGAGCCGTTCTTCACGACGAAGGCGGAAGGCTCTGGGCTAGGCTTGGCGGTGTGCAAGCGATTGGTGGAGCAACACGGCGGCACAATCAGCGTGGTGAGTGAACTCGGCGCGGGCAGCACATTTCGGATCGCCTTTCCCATCAATCACAACCTGTGAAGCCAAGCCGTTACCGCCGCACCCCACGCTCCGCCACTGCCCGCACTCACTCGCCCGGCAGCTGAGGCGGCACAGGCGCGGCGGCACGCGGCATCAGGAAATCCTCATCGGGGCGGGCATTGGCCCACGCATAGACAACCCACGTCTGGGCGATCTTGTCGTGCCAGCCCTGCCGCTCATCATCCGCCAAAATCCAGAAGTAGCCGAGCAAGAGCGGAGCCGCCGCAAGATATTTGCCCGGCACCCGCAGAAAGGCCCGGTAGATGGACGGGTGTTCGCCGCGCCGATTGACAACCTCCAGCCCGACAATCGCTTTGCCGATAGTGCGCCCCACCGCCGCAATCAAGATGATCTCGTACAGGGCAAAGGTGATCGGCGGGATCAAGCCGATCAGGATCGGCGGGATCGTAAACTCAACCGAGTAGCGATACCACTCTATCGGATCGAAGAACGTGACGACGCTGATAAAGCGCACAATGTAGCTGAAGCCTACCACCGAGAGCGTGATCGAAGTCGTGACAATCAACGCATCTATGAAGGTTGCGATTACGCGGCTAACGAAGCCGGCATAGTAGCCATATTTCGAGTTGTGCAGCACCGGATTGGGCATGTGCGCGTAGAACCTCTCTTACTCATACGGGGGATAATAGGCCGGATAAATCTGGTGGCGATGCCCAATGTAGGCGGGATGCTCAGGATCAGCGAAGATTGGCGTAGGGATTTCGTGACGTGGGCGACGACCAAACAACCGGCGGATGTAGCGTTCGATAAACAGGTCAAGGCTGATCAGATGCTCGCGGATCTCCTCGACAATCTCCTCAAATACACTCACGCTCTGCTGCCGCACTAGCTGGCGCACCTCTTGGTTGGTAGTGATTTCGTGGATCGTCGTCTCAGTCGTGGTACGGATTGCGGTCTGAAACAGCACCTGATTGCGCTCCTCTTGGGTCCGCCCAGCCTGCGCCCAACGCTCAAGCTCCTGCTCGCCGCGTGCCGCCAATACGTCTACCTGTTCGCGCAAGCCCTGAAAGGCGGGGTTGTTTTCGTACTCACGCAGCATCGCCGTGATCAAGGGCGGCGGGGTTGGATTCTGGGGCAGGGCATTCTCGATGCGCTGCTGCGTATCCACCACCATGCCCAGCAGGATCGTGCGGGCTTTGTCAAGCTCTGTTTCGGGTGGGGGGGCGGAGTCCAGCGCCGTGGTGGTGGGCGATGGGCGCGTTGGGGCGAGCGCAGTACTCCGCTCGGCTGCTTGGCGAATTTTGAGGGCCGTATCGGTTTGGGTTTCCCATGTGCGCGTGCGCTCCGGCATATTGCGCGTCATGATGGCAAAGCCACCGAGTGCGAGGCGGACTAGCGTCTCGACCGGATGCGGTTCGGGTGGTGGTGGTGGTGGTGCGCTCATCTCTGCATTGCCCTCCTGTGCGGTCAACTCTTGCTCCTCTCTGTCAGTATACCTGAGTCAACGCGACACGGCAACCAGTAGCTACGCTGGCCCCACCGGCCCCACCACCCAGTGCCCACTGTCTGTGGCTAGCCCGCGCCTCTACGCGATGGTCTTGACGCGCTGCGCGTGCGTGGCTTCGTACTGGGCGATCAGGTCTGCCTGCTGGTGCAAGAAGCCGAGCTGGTCTACGCCATTGAGTAGGCAGTATTTGGCAAAGCCATCAATCGGGAAGTGCAGCTGCTGCCCTTCAGGAAGCGTCACCGTCTGCTGGGCAAGGTCTACCGTGATCTGCGTTGCTGGGTCTTCTTCGATCATGCTGACCAGTTGGTAGTAGGTTTCGGTATCAACGGTGATCGGCAACAAGCCATTCTTCAGCGCGTTGTTGCGGAAAATATCGGCGAAGTAGGTGCTAATCACCGCCTTGAAGCCATAGCCGAGCAACGCCCACGGCGCATGCTCGCGGGAGCTACCGCAGCCGAAGTTGTTACCGGCGACAAGAATCTGTGCGCCTGCCGCTTCGGGGCGGTTCAGCACAAAGTCGGGCTTGAGGTTGCCGTTGTCATCCCGCCGCCAATCGGCAAACAAGCCATCGCCTAGCCCCGCCTTATCGGTCACCTTCAGGTAGCGGGCGGGGATGATCTGATCGGTGTCTACATTCTCGACTGGTAGCGCAATAGCTGTTGCGCTAAAGCTCTTGATCGGTTCCATGCGTTTCTCCTTACCGCTGCTTATAGCATTGTGCGAACGTCGGTGATAACCCCATTGACGGCGGTAGCAGCGGCTGTCAGTGGGCTAGCAAGGAAGGTGCGCCCGCCTTTGCCCTGCCGCCCCTCGAAGTTGCGGTTGCTGGTGCTGACGGCATACTGGCCGGGCTGCAACTGATCGCCGTTCATGGCGATGCACATGCTACAGCCCGCCTCGCGCCACTCGGCCCCAGCCTCGCGGAAGATGCGGTCTAGCCCTTCCTGCTCGGCCTGCCGCTTGACTTGCTGCGAGCCGGGCACAACCATTACGCGCACATTCGGGGCTACCCTGCGCCCCTGCATAATGCTGGCGGCAAGGCGCAGATCGCTGATCCGCGAATTGGTGCAGCTGCCAATGAAGACGACATCTACCGGCTTGCCGAGCAGCCGTTCGCCGGGCTGCAAATCCATATACTTCAGGGCTTTGTCGAGCGTGGTGCGCGCACTCGGCTCATCCAGCTGCTCCGGCGCAGGCACGCTATCGGTGATGGCCATGCCCATGCCCGGATTCGTGCCATAGGTAATCATCGGCGTGAGCGTGCTTGCATCTAGCTCGATCAGGCGATCATACGTCGCGCCCGCATCGCTCGGCAGGGTGCGCCAGTAGGCGACGGCTGCATCCCAATCAGCACCGTGCGGGGCATACGGGCGGCCCTTGATATAGTCAAAGGTGGTTTCATCAGGGGCGACCATGCCGGCCCGTGCGCCCCCTTCGATACTCATATTGCAGATCGTCATGCGCTCTTCCATTGTCAGCGCACGGATCGCCTCGCCGGTATACTCGAATACGTAGCCCGTGCCGCCGCCTACCCCAATCTTGGCAATGATCGCCAGAATAATATCCTTCGCGCCGACCCCCGGCTGTAGCCGCCCATTCACGCGCACCTCGCACGTCTTGGGGCGGGTCTGGATCAGGCACTGCGTCGCTAACACATGGCCGACTTCGCTCGTGCCGATACCAAACGCCAACGCCCCGAATGCACCGTGCGTGCTGGTGTGGCTATCGCCACAGACGATAGTCATGCCCGGCTGGGTTAGCCCCTGCTCCGGGCCAATCACATGCACGATGCCTTGATTCTCGGTGCCGAGCGCGTAGAGCGGAATGCCGAAATCGTGGCAGTTGCGGGTCAGGGTATCAAGCTGAGCCGCCGCTTGGCTATCCGCAATCGGGATGATGCCCAGCGCATTGCGCGGGGTAGTGGGCGTGCTGTGGTCCATTGTGGCGAGCGTGCGATCCGGGCGGCGCACCGTCAGGCCTTGCTCGCGCAGCATGGTGAAGGCTTGCGGTGAGGTGACTTCATGCACCAGATGCAGATCAATGTAGAGCACGCCGGGCGTATCGTCCGTTTGGGCGCGTACCTCGTGGGCATCCCAAACCTTCTCAAACAGCGTGCGCGGTTGACCGTTACGTGTCATTGGGTGAAACTCTCCTTCGTCTCATATGCTTGTGGGGATTGATCCTGAGCCAGATCACGCGCCAGCGGCAACTCTAGGCTATCCCAGAGAGCCAGCCAGCTTGCTTCGATGATATTGGTTGAAGCTCCGATGGTACTCCAGCGTTCGTCGCCACGCATGCTTTCGATCAGCACACGCGGAACTGCGCCAGTGCCACGATGCTCGTCTATGATCCGGACTTTGAAGTCCGCGAGTTTGACCTCTGCCAATTGCGGGTAGTAGGGGAGTAGGGCTTTGCGGATCGCACTATCCAGCGCATTCACTGGGCCATTGCCATCAGCGGCGGTGTGCATCACCTCGGTGCCGACGCGCACGCGGGTGGTTGCCTGCGAGTAGATTGTATTGCCGCCGCGCTTCTCGATAATCACGGTAAAGTCGAGTAGCTCGAAGGGCGGCTGATAGGCGGGGTGGCTGCGGCGCACCAGCATCTCGAAGCTGCCCTCAGCCGCCTCGAATTGGAAGCCTTGATTCTCCAACGCTTTGATCTGCTGCACGAGTTGTTGCTCGTTGCCGTTCACGGCAATGCCTAGCTCCTCGGCCCGCATCCGGACGTTGCCGCGCCCAGCCAGCTCACTGACGACAACCCGCATCCGGTTGCCGACCAGCTCTGGCTCGATGTGCTGGTAGCTCTCGGCAACTTTGGCCATCGCCGCAACGTGGATGCCGCCCTTGTGGGCAAAGGCACTGCGCCCTACATACGGGGCGTGGTGATCGGGGTTGAGGTTGGCTACGGCGGCGACGTAGTGCGATACATCGCTGAGGGTGCGGAGTTGCTCTGAGGCGACGCAGGCGTAGCCGAGCTTGAGTTGCAGGTTAGCAATCAAGGGGATCAGATCCATATTACCGCAGCGTTCGCCGTAGCCATTGATGGTACCCTGCACCTGTGTGCAGCCCGCCTGCACCGCCACAAGCGCATTGGCAAGGGCGAGGCCGCCGTCGTTGTGGGTGTGGATGCCGAGTGTCGCAGCGGGCAGCGCATCTCGCACCGCCTGCACTGCTGCCCGCACCTGATCGGGCAACGCGCCGCCGTTGGTGTCGCACAGGGTCAGGCAATCCGCGCCCGCCGCGTGTGCGGCTTGCAAGGTGGCGAGGGCATACGTGGGATGGGCGGCGTAGCCATCGAAGAAGTGTTCCGCATCGTAGATCACCTCTTTGTCCAGTTGTTTGAAGTAGGCGATGCTCTCGCTAATCATAGCGAGGTTCTCATCCGGGGTGGTTTCGAGGACCTGCTCCACATGCAGCGTCCACGTTTTGCCAACCAGCGTCACCACCGGCGTTTGCGCCGCGACAAGGGCTTGGATGTTCGGATCACTGGCGCAGGTGTGGCGGACGTGGCGGGTGCTACCGAAGGCGGCAATGCGGGCGTGGCTGAGGCTGATGGACTGCACCGCTTGAAAGAACTCCGCGTCTTTCGGGTTCGAGCCGGGCCAGCCGCCCTCAATATAGTGAATACCGAGATTGTCGAGGGCCCGCGCTACCTTGAGCTTATCCTCACACGAGAGCGACAAGCCTTCACGCTGCGTGCCATCGCGCAGGGTCGTGTCATACAATAGTATCTGCATGGATTTGCTTTCCCCTCCTCTTTCCCAATCGCCCGAATAATGACGCAGGCTAGCGTTAGACGCTACCCCTTCCAGCGCGGGTAGCTCCCGAACACCTTGAGCATGCGGGTTTTGGCGGCGATGCGCTTCAGGACGTGGGCGATGCGATCATCATCACGATGTCCGTTTATGTCAACCAAAAAGATGTAGTTGCCTAGCTCCTCTTTCGAGGGGCGCGATTCGAGCTTGGTCATGTTGATCTGGTCTTGGGCCAACTCCTGCAACACATCCACCAGAATGCCAGCCCGATCTTGGCTGAACGTGAAGCAGAAGCTAGTTTTGTCATCGCCCGTCGGTGGGCTGTCGTGCTGGGCTAACACAATGAAGCGCGTTACGTTGCTGCGATGGTCGGCGATCTCGCGGGCAAGGATCGCCGCACTGTTCTGCTCTGCGGCCCGCAGGGTACTGATCGCCGCCGCCGGACGCGGGTCAGCCAGTGCCTCGATGGGAGCCACACTGTTGCTGAGCGAGGCGATAGTCATGACATTGGGCAGGCACCGCTCAACGAATTTGCGGCACTGCCCCAGCGATTGCGGGTGGGCATACAGCACCTCGATCTCTTGCAGCGCAAGCCCCACCCGCGCCACCAGATACTGCCGGATCGGGATCACAATCTCGCCCGCAATGCGTAGTCCCGTCTCGTGGATCAGCAGATCGAGCGTAAACGTCACGCTGCCTTCGAGCATATTCTCAATCGGCAGAATGCCCACCGTCGCGGCACTCGTTTCAATCGCTGTCACCACCGCCGGAATGCTCTGCACGGGCAGCATCTGGGCCGCCCCGCCCGCGTGGGTGGCGGCGTAGGCAAGGGCGGCTTCTTCGCTAAACGAGCCGGCCGGGCCTAGAAAGGCGATGGTCTGGATGGATTGCTGGCTCACGCGGCTAATCCTGTGACTGTACGGCATTCGTGCCGAAAAGGTCTACCGCATAGGTCGGCGCGGCGCGGTTGTAGCCCGCGGCATACGCTACTGTTTCCGCCGCAATGCGCTGCTGATCGGCGGCGAGCAGCTTGTTCAGCGCACCTAGATAGGCTTCCGCAGCAGCCACGATGATGTCCGTATTCACCCCGTAGCCACTGTAGATGTGGGGTCGCTGTGCGCCGTGCAGGGCATACTGCGAACTAACCCGCCCGGTCTGTGGGGCGGGCCCGTGTCTGCCGCCGTTCTCGTTCGGCTCCTGCTCGCGGATCTGCACCGATACTTCGGCAACCGCATCTAGCCCTTCCGTGACAGCGTTAATCATAAACTCAACCAGCTCGTTGGGGCGTTGCACAATCACATTGATCGCCTTGTAGACAGCATCCACCGGACCTGTGCCGTGTGCGCTCGTGGTGTGGATTTGCTCATCGGGGCCGATCAGGCGCACCGATGCCACCGGAATCAGTCCGGTGCCCGCCGTCACTTGGATATGCTCCATGCGGAAGATCTCTGGGGTGCGCTGCGTTTCGCCCGTCACCAGCACCTCAAGGTCGCGGTCATCCACCACCTTCTTGCGATCACACAGCTCTTTGAAGCGGGTGAACACTTGCTGGAAGTCGTCATCATTGAGATGGTAGCCCATGCTCTCAAGGTGGCGCCGGAAGGCGTGTCGCCCGCTGTGCTTACCCAGCACCAACCGGTTGCTCTCTAGCCCAACCGTCTCGGCACTCATAATCTCATACGTCTGGCGATGCTTCAGCACGCCATCTTGGTGGATGCCGGACTCGTGGGCGAAGGCGTTTGCACCGACAATGGCCTTGTTGGGCGGCACGGGAATGCCGGTAAAGCTGCTGACCAGCCGGCTGGCGCGGGCAAGTTCACGGGTCACAATCTGCGACTCCACGCCATAGAAGTTGGCGCGGGTGTGCAGCGTCATCACCACCTCTTCGAGCGAGGCATTGCCCGCCCGCTCACCGATGCCATTGATCGTACACTCAATCTGGCGTGCGCCATGCAGCACACCGGCAAGGCTATTGGCTACAGCCATGCCGAGATCGTCGTGGCAGTGGGTCGAGATGGTCACCCGATCTGCGCCGGGCACCTGCGTCCGAATGCCCGCAATCAGCTTGCCGTACTCTTCGGGCGTGGCATAGCCCACCGTATCGGGGATGTTCAGCGTGGTCGCCCCTTCGGCGATTGCAATGCCCAACATCTGGTACATAAACGCCGGATCGGAGCGGGTGGCATCCATCGGCGAGAACTCAATATCATCGCACAACGAACGGGCAAAGCGCACCATCTCCTGCACCTTATCCAGCACCTCTTCCCGGTTGGAACGCAGTTGATGCTCAATATGAATATCGGAACTAGAGATAAACGTATGAATGCGTTTCTTGGCGGCGGGCTGAATAGCTGTCCACGCCTTCTCAATATCATCGCGGTTGGCGCGAGCCAGAGCCGCAATCGTGGGGCCATCGGGCGTGCCGATCTCCTGCGCGATCTGATAGACCGCCGCCCAGTCGCCGGGCGATGCCGCCGGAAAGCCCGCCTCGATAATATCAACCTTCAGGCGGGCCAGCTGGCGGGCCACTTCGAGCTTCTCATCCAGCGTCATGGTGCAGCCGGGGGCTTGCTCACCATCGCGCAGCGTCGTATCAAAAATGCGTACACGGTCTTCACTCATGCGTCGTTCCTCCTTGCGTTGTTCGGGCATGCGCCGCCGCCATCCAAACGGATGGGGCTACGCCAGTGTAGCCCCATCCCCTCGGTATGCTTAGGCTCCGCCACTGCCCGGCGTTACCTCACGTGGGTTGACAAACGGCATCATGCGGCGCAGCTCACGCCCGACGATCTCCACCGGATGCTCGCTGTTCTCACGGCGCAGGCGGTAGAAGTTGGCGCGGCCTTGATGGTTCTCATCAATCCACTCTTCGGCAAATGCGCCACTCTGAATATCAGCCAGCACCTGCTGCATGGCTTTGCGCGATTCCTCACCCACCACCTTCGGGCCTGAGGTGTAGCCGCCAAACTCGGCGGTATCACTCACCGAGTAGTTCATGTAGTTCAGCCCACCTTGATACAGCAGGTCTACAATCAGCTTAACTTCGTGCAGACACTCGAAGTAGGCAACTTCGGGCTGGTAGCCCGCTTGGAGCAGCGTTTCGTAGCCAAGTTTGATCAACTCACTCACGCCGCCACACAGCACCGCCTGCTCCCCGAACAGGTCGGTCTCGGTCTCTTCGGCAAACGTGGTGCGGAGTACCCCAGCCCGGGTGCAGCCCAGCCCTTTCGCATAGGCCATTGCATCCTCGAAAGCCCCACCCGTTGCATCTTGCTCCACGGCAATCAGGGCGGGAATGCCACCACCATTGACGTACACCTCGCGTAGACGGTGGCCGGGCCCTTTTGGCGCGATCATGCTTACGTCAATGCTCTTGTCCGGCACGATCTGCCCAAAGCGGATGTTGAAACCGTGTGCAAACATCAGCGTTTTACCCGGCTCCATATATGGCGCGATCTCATCGCGGTACACATCCGCCTGCCCAATGTCAGGGGTCAAGATCATCACCACCTGCGCCTCTTTGACCGCCTCACTGACGGTACGCACAGTCAAGCCGGCGGCTTCGGCTTTGGCGCGACTCTTACTATCCGCATATAAACCCACACGCACATCAAGTCCACTGTCTTGCAAATTCATCGCGTGGGCATGGCCCTGACTGCCAAAACCAATAATCGCAATCGGTTTGTGTTTCAGCCGCTCAAGATCGGCTTGCTTATCGTACAATACTTCTGCTGCCATAGCGTGTATGTCTACTCCTTACTTAATTCCACGTTGGTGCGGCAACGTGCCCATTTTCTTCTACGCCCACATAGTCAGAACCTTGATGCGTGCGTGCGCCACGCACCATCGCCACGCGCCCTGTCCGCATCATCTCTTTAATCCCAAATGGGCGGATGACATCCACAAAGTTCTGCACCTTGTTGGGCGAGCCAGTCATCTCAACGATGATCGAGGTGCTCGCCACATCCACAATTTTAGCATCAAACAGCTGCGTCAACGTCACGATCTCCGAGCGGTTGGTGTTGGTGCAATGCACCTTGACGAGGGCCATCTCGCGCTCGACGGCCGGATCATCAGTGACATCGCTGACCTTCAGCACTTCCACCAAGCGGTACAGTTGCTTGACGACTTGCTCAACCGCTTCTGACTCAACCACCAACGTCATGCGGCTTACGCCGGGCGTTTCGCTATGCCCAACTGTCAGGCTCTCGATGTTGAAGCCGCGTCGCCGGAACAAGCTCACCGCACGGGTCAGCACACCCGGACGATCCTGCATCAGTGCCACCAGTGTATGTTTCTTCACAGAGGTTCTCCCATTCATATCAGGTTATGCAATTCGATTGTGGCTTGGGCCGCCTACGCCGTTGGGTTCGCTTCTTCGGTTGGCTGCTGCTCAATCATGTCGCCGATGCTCTTGCCCTGCGGCACCATCGGGAACACATTCACTTCACGCTCCACCCGGAAATCAATCACCACCGTGCCGTTGTGGTTGTAGGCGGCTTCGATAGCAGCCTCAACGCCGTCAATGGTTTCAACCGTCAACCCGCACACGCCATAGGCTTGAGCAAGGCGCGCGAAATCTGGCCCACTAAGCAGGGTGTGGCTGTAGCGGCGATCCTCGAACAGCTCTTGCCACTGGCGCACCATGCCCAGATAGCCGTTGTTGATGATCGCAATCTTGATGTTGGTGATGCCCTCCTGCACAATCGTTGCCAGTTCTTGGTTGGTCATCTGGAAACCACCATCGCCACAGATCACCCAAATTGTTTCATCTGGGTAGGCAATCGCCGCGCCGAGTGCGGCAGGCACCGAGAAGCCCATCGTGCCCGATCCGCCGCTGGTGATGTGGGTGCGCGGGCGGCTCCAGTCAATCAATTGGGCGGCCCACATCTGGTGCTGGCCTACGTCGGTAATCACGCGGTAGTTCCCCCGCTCATTGAGGGTACGGTTCAGTGCGGCATAAACATCATGCGGTAGCAACTGGTTCGTATCTGGGCGGTTCAGGTATTGCTGCTTGGGCTGGTGGGTAGCCTGCAACTGGCGGATATGCTGCATCCATTCGGTGGCTACGCGGGTCGGCATCTCCTCGATCAGAGCCTGCAACACCACTTTGGCATCGCCCACGATAGGCACTTCGGTACGCACGTTCTTGCCAATTTCAGAGGGGTCAATGTCTACGTGGATCACCCGCGCATTGGGTGCAAAGGTGCTCGCTTTGCCCGTCACGCGGTCATCGAAACGCCCACCGATGTTGAACAGCACGTCGCACTCTTGGATCGCCCGGTTGACATGCACCCAGCCGTGCATGCCGGGCATGCCAATGCTGAGCGGGTGATCTTCGGGGAACGCCCCCAAGCCGTGCAGTGTGGTGATCACGGGGATCCCGGTGCGCTCGGCAAACGCCCGTAGCTCTTCCGTTGCACCCGCCATAATCACGCCATTGCCCGCCATAATCAGGGGCTTCTGCGCTGCCGTGAGCAGCTCGACTGCCGCCCGAATCTGCTTGCGGTTGCCTTGCGTTGTCGGCTTGTAGCCGGGTAGGGCGAGCTTGATGTTCCAATTCGGCACGGCGCGGGCTTGCTGGGCATCTTTGGTAATATCTACCAAGACCGGCCCCGGACGGCCCGTGTTGGCAAGGAAGAAGGCTTCTTTGATCGCGTAGGGGATGTCCTCAATGCGCTTGACGAGATAGTTGTGCTTGGTGATCGGCATGGTAATACCGGTGATGTCCGTCTCTTGAAAGGCATCCTTACCCACAACCAGACTCGATACCTGCCCCGTAATGGCGACCAGCGGCGTGCTGTCCATCCACGCGTCGGCAATCGGGGTGACAAGGTTGGTGGCACCGGGCCCGCTCGTCGCCACACACACCCCAATCCGCCCTGTAGTCCGGGCATAGCCTTCGGCGGCGTGTCCGGCTCCTTGCTCGTGGCGGCAGAGAATGTGGCGGAACTTGTCGCGGTACTCATACATCGCATAGTAGAAGGGCATAATGGCCCCGCCGGGAATGCCGAAGATCACTTCGACCCCTTCTCGCACAAGGGCTTCACACATGATGTGTGCGCCAGTCATCTTATCGGACATTTGAACCTCCTGATACATACTGGTTGCCGATTGACAGTTTTGACAGCCTTGACAGCCTTGACAGCCTTGACAGCTCTGTGCGCTACTCCAATAGGGCGGATAACACCTTGCGGTGGTGGGCACTAAAAAACCCCCCGTGTCGTTCGGGAGGTTTTCGTTCTCAGTCTGTGCTTGCGCGTGTTACCGTTTTGCTCCCGAAACCGTATTGCTCCAACCAATAAGGAGGAGTACAAGTACGAGAATAATGTTTAGGAAGCTCACGAACATTGACACAAACATAGTAATTCCATGTATTGTAATACAGTCCGATTCTGTGCGAATTGCGAAAGCCTTCACATATCGCTCCTGTGTGAGAATACCACATCTATCCAAGTTCTGTCAAGCCCGATTTAGGCAGATGATCCAGATCGGTGCAGGGCAGGTAGAAGCAGGCACATCTGTTCCATTTTCACAGCCGCCAATTTCGCGTATAATCCCTATGAGCAGCAACAGCATATTTCACGGAGGAGCTATGACCACCTATGTAATTGACGCAACCGAAACGTTCCTAAATGAACTGCTCGGCATCCCCCGCAATGCAGCCCATACGATCATCAAGAAGCGCGAAGTTTTACGCCTCGATCCCTACCTCGCGGGCAACCAAGCCAAGATGCTGAAGGGCTATGATAACGTCTACCGCCTGCGCGTCGGCGATTATCGCATCCTCTACTTGATTGGCACGCAGATGGTGCGCCTGCTGTCGGTGCGTAAGCGTGACGATGCCTATAAAAAGAACATCAACGAGGAGCGCGACGAGCTGCTCGATCTGGCCCTGTTTGAAGACCTTGTGCCAACCGCACCACCGCCCACGCCATTCGCGCCCTCCATCACGATTGAGCCGCCTGCACCAGAGCAACCCCGCCCGCTCCCCCAGCCGATCACTCCCGCACCAGAACAACCCCGCCCGCTCCCCCAGCCGATCACCCCCGCGATGCTGGAGCAGCTGCATATCCCGCCAGAGCATTGGCCAGCCTTGCTCACCATCCAGAACGAGGATCAACTGATCGAAGCTGAGGAGCACGTCCTGCATAAGTATGTCACCCGCCTGCTCGATAACCTGTTCCCCCCGAAAGGCATCGCCAAGCTCGTTAGCCTGCCTGCCTTTGATACCGATCAGGATGAGCAACTCGAACGCTGGGTGGCGGGTGATCTCTACGGCTTTCTGCTCCGGCTCGACCCAGAGCAAGAGCAGCTTGCGGAGATGCCTACGACTGGAGCCGTGCTGGTGAAAGGTGGTCCCGGCACAGGCAAATCTACCGTCGCGCTCTATCGCGTGCGCTGGCTGCTCAATCAGGGCTTCGAGCGCATCCTCTTCACCACCTACACCAATGCACTGGCGCAATACTCAGCCCAATTGCTGGAGCATCTGCTCGGTGGCGACCCCGCCGATTTCGGCGTACAAGTCTCGACGATAGATCGGCTGAGTGTCTACTACGCTGATCGCAATGGCTGCACCCAACAGCACTGCACCGATGTGGATGCCCAACAGATCCTCGATCAAGCGATCCGCACTGCTGCCCTAAGCGGGAGCAGAACACTAGCGGAGAAACGCCGCCAACAGTTGCAGCAGTTGGGCAGTGCCTACCTGCTGGATGAGATTAAGACGGTGATCGAGGGCTGGGGGGTGAGCAGTGCCGATGAGTACGTCGCCACCTCGCGGCGGGGGCGGCGCACCCAGCTTGCGGAAGCGATGCGGCGGGCGTTCTGGGAGGTGTACACACACTGGGCCGAGCTGATGCAGCAGCGCGGCTGGGCCCTGTGGCAGCAGAAGCACCGCCACGCCCTGCACTATGTCACCACCCATGCCGTTCAGCCCTACGATGCCATTATCATTGATGAAGCCCAAGACCTGTCGCCGGTATTGTTGCGCTTCCTTGTGTCGCTGGTGGAGCATCCGAAAGGCATTTACCTCACCGCCGACGCGAACCAGTCCATTTATCAGCGCGGCTTTAGCTGGCAGCAGGTTCACGCCGATTTGCATGTGCGCGGGCGCACGTCCATCCTGCGCCGCAACTACCGCAATACACGCCAGATCATCGCCGCCTGTACGCATATCCTACCCCACGATGGCACGGATGAACCGCCGCTAGAGCCATCGCTCCGCGAGGGCAACCCGCCGCAGCTGTTCCTCAGCGAGGGTAGCGACCTCGCCGCCGAGACCCGCGCCCTGCTGCACTTCTTCCGCACCGCTGCTCGCCAGCATCGCCTCGCAGCCTATAGTGGGGCGGTGTTGTGCCCCACCAAACAGATTGCTAAAGAGACTGCTGCTGCACTCACTGCCGCCGGTTTGGAGGCAACCTATTTTGAGAGCCGCAACTTTACACTAGGGCAGGCGTGCATCAAGGTGATTACCTACCACACCGCCAAAGGGCTGGAGTTTCCCTTTGTCGCGGTGCTGGGGCTAACAGATGGGCGCATGCCCCTCTATCTGCGCCAGCTCCCGCCAGATGAGCAAGCAGCCCACGTCGAGGAGCAACGCCGCCTGTTCTACGTCGCCTGCTCGCGGGCGATGCTCGCGTTGCTGGTGTGCGGTTCGGCTACAAGTCCCTCGTCGTTCCTCGCCAATCTGGATCCGCCCGATTGGGAACACGTCAGCTGATGCCCACAGCGGTAGGGCGCACCACCGTACCGGCTGCGCCCTAGCGGCCATTGCCCCGTATGAGGGTCACAAGGAGCAAGAAGCCAACCACAAAGATCGCCACCCCACCCACCGCCGCTAGCACCAGTGGCGCAAGCCCGTGCCACGCCCCCACCGTGTAGGCAATGCTCAACAAGCCCAGTGCCACCAGCAAGCCCAGCAGCACTATCGCTAGGGCCAGCTTGCTGGCCGCCGCCGAAAGCGCACTCGCTACCCGGCGTAGCTCCTCTTCGTGGGTGCGGATCAGGAGATCGCCCTGCCCCGCCTGATACAGCAGCCGATCCATTTGGCGCGGCAAGCCGATCAGCACATCGCCCAACTCCTGCCCATAGAGCAGCGCATCATTTGCTAGCTGCTGGGGGCCGAGCAACTCGCCCGCCACCCGTTGCAGCATAGGCCGCGCCACCGCGAACAGATCCATATCGGGGTAGAGCAGCTTGGCGGTGCCTTCCATCGTAATCAGCGATTTGAGGAGCAGGGCCACGGGGCTAGGCAAGCGCAGCTTGTGGCGGTGCAGCAAGTCGATCAGATCGGTGCTGATCGCTGAGACCGACAACTCTTGCAGTGGGCGGCCTACGTAGCGTTGCATAAACCGCACCACGTCGCGCCGCAGCGCATCCGTCACGGCGTGCCGATCCAACACATTCAGCCCCACCAGTGCCCGCACCGTGCCATCCGGGTTGTTGTTGACGAGGGCCAGCATCAGCAGCACAATCTGGCGGCGCGTCGTGCGATCAATCGCGCCTACCTGCCCAAAGTCAATCGCCCCAATCCGATCCTGCGGCAGCGCAAAGATATTGCCGGGGTGCGGGTCGCCGTGAAAGAAGCCGTGAATGTAAATCTGCTCGATCACGATCTCAAGGCTATGCCGCGCAAGGGCCCGCCGATCTATGCCCGCCGCATCGAGGGCCGCCAGATCGTTGATCTTGATCCCATCAATCCACTCAATCGTCAGCACGCGGCTCGATGAATAGCCCCAGAAGACTTCGGGGATGCGTACCAACGGATTGGTGCGGAAGTTGCGCTGCATCTGGTCGGTGTTCATCGCCTCGCGCTGGTAGTCGAGTTCATCGCGCATGGAGGTGCTGAACTCCCGCGCTAGCTCTACCAGATCATACTGCGGTCCGAATAGGTTGCTCTGCTGTGCGAGTGCTGCGAGATCGCTGATGATCGCCAGATCGGTGGTAATGACATTGGCAATCTCTGGGCGTTGCACCTTCACCGCCACCTTTCTACCGCCCGGCAAGTACGCCCGGTAGACTTGCCCAATCGAGGCGGCGGCAATCGGCTCGACATCGAAATGCTCGTAGATCGCGGCGGGGGGCCGCCCTAGCTCCTGCTCGATCACCGCCACCGCCTGCTCGGTTGGGAAGGGGGGCACGGTACTCTGGAGCTTGCTCAATTCGCCGATGAACTCGGCGGAGAGCAGATCGGGGCGCGTGCTTAGCACCTGCCCCATCTTGATGAAGGTAGGCCCTAGCTCAACCATTGCCAACCGTAGCCGCGCCGCAGCACTCAGCGCGGATGACTGATCGTTGCGGATGGTGCGATAGGGCAGGGCCAAGAGGCGATACAGCCCGAGCTGCGACAACAGATAGCCGAAGCCCTGTTTGGTGAGGACTTGCACAATCTGGCGATACCGCCCCAGATAGCGGGCTTGACGGGCTAATGGGATCAGCGTATCAAGAGTTGAGCGTTGTTCCACCAATCACCTGCCAATCACCTGTTGGAGTAGCCCCCAAAGCGGGGGGATGAAGATCAGACAGCCGATGAGCACGGCAGCCAGCGCAGCCAGCAAGACTGCTCCGGCAGCCACATCTTTGGCAATGCGGGCTAGCGGATGGTAGCTGCTGGTCGCCACATCCACGGTTGCTTCAATCGCTGTGTTGACGGCTTCTAATGCCAGCACTAGCGCAATCACCAGCATCAAGATCGCCCATTCGAGGCGTGAAATCCGCAGCACGAAGCCAAGCCCCAGTGCGATACTGCCGATGATGACGTGGATCTGCGCGTTGCGCTGGGTGCGGAGCAGATAACCCACCCCCGCAAAGGCACACCGAAAGGCAAACACAATGGCGGCAATACTCCACGTCGGATGCTTGGGGGGCGGGGGCTGCGCCTGATCATCTGGGGCGGGGGAGAAGTGCGCCTGCTCGTTTGGTCTGTCAGCTCCCGATGCGACACGCCGCCGGCTCATACGCGCTCTCGTACCTTTTACGATCAATGCGTTCGTAGTATGGCTTACTATCCGCATTATACCACCAGAAGGCTGGGCGCGTGTGGCGGGCACGCTTAGGCCGGCGGCAAGGGGCGGGGGCATCTACCGTAGGGAAATCTGGGTTCATCGCATCGCGCCTGTAGTGTGGTATAGTAGTAACCAAACATTTCACATTGCGTGTTGCCCTAACGGAACAGCAATACCCAACTACGCGGCGTAGATTACACCGCTCTATGCCGCAGACGGAACCAGACCCAATGTCACTGAGCGCGAAATTTCGCACCGGCACACCTGCCTTCGGCACCCTAGTCACAAGTAGTGATGTGGCCATCGCAGAACTCCTCGCCCAAGCCGGTTTTGATTTCATCTGGCTTGATATGGAGCATGCACCACTGGACATCAAGCATATTCAAGCGCACATTATGGCGATTGAGCTAAGTGGTGCAACGGCTCTTGTACGGGTGCCCGGCAACGATCCGGTCTGGATCAAGCGTGTGCTGGATGTTGGCGCGGCGGGGGTAGTTGTCCCAATGGTCAACACGGCAGCTGAGGCCCAGCAGCTCGTGGCAGCGTGCCGCTACCCGCCGAATGGCATACGGGGCTATGGCCCCCGCCGGGCCTCGCGCTATGGGCGGCGCACGGGAGCAGAGTTTGTGGCGGCGGCAGATCGGAGCGTGCTGGCAATCGCCCAGATCGAACACATTGAAGCACTCGAAGAAGTTAATGCCATTGTGCAAACGCCGGGGTTGGATGCGATCTGCATTGGCCCAGTTGATCTCTCGCTGTCTATGGGCTACGCGGGTGAGACGCAGCACCCACAGGTGCAAGCCGCTATTACCGAGATTGTCGCTGCCGCCAAAGCATACCGCATGCCCGTCGGTTTGTTCGTCGGCGGGGGCATACAGGAGGTGCAAGCTGCCCTTGCACAAGGACTCCAATGGATTGCATATACGAGTGATTACCTGCTGCTTACACGGGCGGTTGATAGCTTGATTGCACAGTGGCAGCCGCTACTCAAGCAAGGATAGCGTGCTGTTCGGGCATACCTGCTTGCCGAGCCACAGTTGCGCTAGCCGATGGAGCGCAGGCAGTAGCCGTTGCGGTGCGGGTGGTGCGAATGGTACGAGCGGTGCGAATGGTACTTTCGGGCTGTTTCTGCGCCTGTGATGGCGAATCCACGTTGATCTTAGCGGTACATAGCGTATACTTATTATCATGAGAACAATCACAAATTCATAATTTTTCTCGCGGACGGGACGCGGTTGCAACCCAACGGGCGCGCATACCGTATAGATCTTACGCCAGTGGATCTGCGCCAAGCCGAACAGCAAAGCCTAGCAATGGCATAGAAGCGTCAGGGACAGGCTCACGGAAGCTCTAGATCTGTTGCCCATGTCGCTCAACACGATAGTGACAGAACGAGCATTTGTGGTATACTTATGGGGCAGTTAGCGTAAAATCACAATTCTTATACTCAGATGGTATGCACTAGCACAAAAGGTCGGGGCAACCCGTCTATTGTCATCTCTCAGACTATGATTTATGAATTGACCAATGCCGAATTAAGCACCTTTGCCAACGCTCTCCCGTATGGTGTGTTGGTTGCCAAACCGGATGGTACGGTCGTTTGTACCAATCGTGCGTGGCCATTGCCTTGCGATACCTATCTGGCAGGGCATGCCAAATTGCTCGATCATCGTGTGCTTGGCGATCTGCTCAAGCAAAACGGCTATGCCCTTGCGATTGTTGCGGCACAAATACGTGAGTTGACTGCCGCCAAAACCACCCAGATCTCGCTCCCGTTCCGTGACCCGCAAACTGATGCAGATGCCTTGCTGCGGATCACCTGCATCCCCTTCAACGAGGCCCACTACCTAGTCGTGCAGCATCAGCCGCTCATTCCTGATAGTGTTGAGCTAGCCGAAGCAACAGCCCACAAACACCTCCTGAAGCTCTCGCGCACGATCACAAATACGCTCGTGCTGGATGATCTGCTGCGCTGGGCCCACCACGCCCTCTACCCCTTGATTGACTACGATACGTTTGCCCTATTCCTGCTTGACCCGGATACCAACCATCTGCGGATGGTCAGCCGGATCGAACCCGGTGCAGCATTCATCTATCCCGATGATTGGTCTGTCCCGCTGGGCACAGGCGTAGCCGCCCTGATCTACGAATCCGATGCTGGGCTAATTGTCAACCATGCTGAACAACATCCCGCTTCACGCTACCCCGAAGGAACCCGCCTCAGCCATAATCACCTGCTTGGGATCCCGCTCTACAATCAAGCCGAGAAAGTGGGTATCTTGCTGCTCGAACGCTACACCGAACAGCCCTTCACCCACGAGCAGCACACGCTCTTTATCTGGTTTGCCCAGCACATCTCCCAAGCCCTCGCCAATGCCACGCTGTTTGCCGGCGTGCAGCAGCGCGTACAGCACCTTGATCTGCTGCGCCGCGCCCACCTCGAACTGGTCAATGTGCTCGACCTTGAGCATGCGTGCCAACAGGCAGTAGAGGTAGCCCACACCATCTTGCACTATCCCCGCGTTGGCTTGCATCTCGTGCAGGGTGAGCGCATGGTGCTGAAGCACCAGATCGGCTACACCACGATCAATCCTGAGATGCCGTTGGAGCGCGGCGTAATCGGGCGGGCCCGCATGCGCCGTGCGCCGGAACTTGTTCGCAATGTGCAGCACGACCCAGACTTCATCGGTACTGATGATACTGGCTCCGAATTGGCCGTGCCCCTGTTCGAGGGCAACGAGGTAATTGGCGTGCTGAATATTGAGACAGCCCTACACACCCGCTTGACAGAGGAAGACTTGAGCCTGCTCGTTTTATTCAGCAGCTATGTGAGCCAAACGATTGCGCGGGCGCGGCTCTACACCACCATCCGCGAACGCGAGCAACGCTTCCAAGCCTTGATCGAACATGCTGACGAGATGATCTTCATTCTCGATCAGGACGGCTTGATCCAATACACGAGTCCAGCTGTGCAGCGCATCCTCGGCTATGCCGCCGCCGACCTGCTCAACACATCGCTGCTGAAGTATTTCCAGCACGAAGATAGCCCAGACCTGCCCATTACCGATACCATCAGCAATCTCAAGAGCGGGGCGTATCAGATGGGCCATGCCCAGCAGGGCAGCATTGATGTTGAGGTACACGTCAGCAATCTGCTCAATAATCCGGCCGTGCGCGGGATTGTGATCAACTGCCACGATGTCACGAGCCTGAAGCAAGCCGCCCGCCTGCTGCGCCACCAAGCCCTCTACGATCCCCTGACAGGGCTGCCCAATCGGGCGTACTTAATGGAAGAACTTGATCTCCTCTTTAATCGAGCCAATAGGGCCCGCAACGGCAGTTCGAGCAGTGCCTTGCTGTTCATTGATCTCGATGATTTCAAACTGATCAATGATACGCTGGGGCATTTGATCGGCGATGAGTTTCTCAAGCAGATCGCCCACCGCCTGCGCGATGAGTTACCCCCCCACGCCACGATTGCACGGCTCGGCGGCGATGAGTTCACCGTCATCTTATCCGATCTGCATGACCCACAGCAAGCAATTGAGATGGCCGAACTGGTGCAGAGTAGCTTTGACCACCCACTTCAGGCGGGCGGTTTTGAGCTACGCGCCCGTGCCAGTATCGGGG
This sequence comes from Chloroflexaceae bacterium, assembly GCA_012031225.1. Lineage (GTDB taxonomy): Bacteria > Chloroflexota > Chloroflexia > Chloroflexales > Chloroflexaceae > JAAUTZ01. Next base: position 109,211 of record JAAUTZ010000002.1, on the reverse strand, counting down.
TTGCGCTGCATACCCACACCTTCACCAATCCGCACGATCTGCTGCGAGCCGCAGATACCGCTATGTATCGCGCTAAGAATAGCGGTAAGAATCAGGTGGCGATCTTTGACACGAGTATGTACAGCGAAGTTGCCGGACAATTGCGGATGCAGCTTGACTTGCCCCACGCCATTGCCCACAACGAATTTGAGCTAGAGTATCACCCGCTCGTGGATCTGACCACCGGCTATGTGCGCGGTATGCGGGCCGAACTCTTTTGGAACCACCCCCGTCTTGGGCGCATGCCCTCGGTTGCCTTCAGCGATGCCGCCAAAGCCATTCGCTTCGAGTCGGTGATTGCCCACTGGTCCGTAGCAGAAGCTCTGCAACACTTGCGGGCGTGGTGCGATGCCACTGGCCCAGCCGATGCCCCGCATCTGCATCTTGCTTTCCCGCACGCCTATCTGCGTGATCCGCAGCTGTGTCGTTCGCTCGTGGCGTTGGCTGCTGCGGTAGATGTACCGCTCAGTCACATCACGGCAACCATCGCCTCAAAAGTAATCCTGAATCCAGATCAGCAGACGCTCGCTAGCTTGCACTGCTTGGCAGCCAACAAGGTCCCGCTCAGTGTGGGAGGAGCCGGCTTGCAGGAAGCCCTCGTGAGCCTTCCAGAGGGGCTTGAGCCAACATTCATCAGGCTGCCGCACAGCGTTACCGCAAGCCTTGAAGACAACCAACGTTCGGTGGTGATTGCCCAATCCATCATCACGATGGCCCACCAGATGGGGATACAGGTGCAAGCCCCAGATGTACAGACGACAACGCAAGTGGGTTTGCTCAAAACACTCACCTGCGACTATGCCAGTGGCAGCTTCTTCTCGCGCCCGCTGCCGGGACCAGCAGTTGCGGCAATCCTGCGACGCGGCATGCACACCCTCGCCGTCGGTGCGGATGAGCGGGTGTTGCTCCAGCCCAACGACTAACCGGTATTCTTTAGCCCAGCCGCAATGCCATTGATGCTCGCCAAAATCTCGATCTCAAGCTGCGCCTGCTCCACTGGATCGGTAGCTTGGCGAAAGCGGCGCAATAGCTCAATCTGGAGATGATTAAGCGGATCAATGTACAGGCTCCGGCGTTGGATGGACTGCTGCAAGGTGCGGGCATTGTCCAAGATCGCGTCAATCTCGGCTACAAGGCAGATCATGCGGCTCGTGCGAATATGTTCATCAGCAATCTCCGCAAAGATGCGTGCGGCAATTTCCTGATCAGGCATCAGGCTAGCGTAGCGGTGGGCAATCTGCAAATCGGCTTTGGCGAGCATCATTTGGGCATTGTCCAGCAGCACGCGGAAGAAAGGCCATTTCTGGAACATGGCTCGCACCGTTGCCAAACGTTCGGGGACGGGGGCCGCATCCGGCGCGAGCGAGCCACAGATGTAGTGCGCCAAACCACTGCCTAGCCCAAACCAGCCGGGCAGCGTATGGCGGCTCTGCATCCAGCTAAAGACCCACGGGATCGCCCGCAGATCTTCAATCCGATCACTCTTGCGGCGGCTCGCTGGGCGCGAGCCGATCCGCAGGCGGCCAATCTCGGCAACCGGCGTGGCGGTGCGGAAGTAGCTCAGGAAGTTGGGGTTATCGTAGATCAGCCCGCGATAGTGTTGCCGGGCAGTCGTTGCCATGTGATCCATCGCCGCCATCCACGCTGGATCGGGCTGCTCGCGCATGGCATCAAAGCCCGAACGCAATACCGCATTGACCAACTGCTCAAGGTGGCGTTGGGTGGTGTGCGGCTCGAAGTAGCGATCCGAGATGACTTCACCCTGCTCGGTAATCTTGATCTGCCCGCGCAGCGTACCAATCGGCTGGGCGAGGATCGCGAGATTCGCGGGTCCTCCGCCGCGCCCCACCGAGCCACCGCGCCCGTGAAACAGACGCAGACGGATGTCGTTTTCGGCGGCAATCCGCGTCAAATCTACCTGTGCGCGGTAGAGTGACCAGTTCGCGGCAAGGATCCCACTCTCTTTGCTACTGTCAGAATAGCCCAGCATAATCTCCTGCATATCCCCCCGCAGACGCAGATGATCGCGGTAGACGGGCAGTTGCAGGCAGGCGGCGAGGACGTGCCCGGCATTGAGCAGATCGGGGCCTGTTTCAAACAAGGGCACGATATTCAGGCGGCTGAACACGCCCGCCCGATACAAGCCAGCTTCGCGGGCAAATAGCAGGGCGGTGAGCAGATCGCTCACACCTTCCGTGCTACTAATGATATACGTCTCGATCACCTCTGGGTCGAGCTGTTCAAGGATCATTGCCACCGTGCGGAAGGTCTCGATAATCTCTTGCGTCTCATCGCTGTAGTGGCTGATGCGGGTCGGGAGTAGCGGGCGCAACCCGCTCAATTCCTGCACCAGCAAAGCTGTGCGCTCCGCCTCGGCAAGCACAAGATAATCAGCACACACGCCCGTGTCGGCGAGGATCTCGTGTAGCGCACTGACGTGACGCTGGCGGTGCTGGCGTACATCGAGCGTGGCGGTGTGCAGGCGGAAGACCTCAACTTGCATCAGCAGATCGTACAGCAATTGGTCGGCAACGCGGCTATTACCCGAAGCCCGCAAACTCGCATCCATCACGCGCAGGTCGGCGGCTAGCTCGGCACTGCTGGAGTAGCGGCGCGGATCACGCGCGGTGGCAGCGGGCAAGCCCCACTGCGGCTGGTAGGTGTGCGTGTAGCTTAGGGTGTGCTGGAGCTTCTCAGTCATATATTTGCACATTTGGCGGTATGGTTCAAGCGGGATGGTGGCGGCTATCCGCTCAGCCACATCGGGGAACAGCGCGGCATACTGGTCAATCCGTTCAAGCAACTCCGTGCTTATGCTCACGTAGTTGCTCGATTGGCTCAAGGTATAGCCAAGCGGCTCAAGCTGCTTGATGTAATGCTCGATCACCGCTTGGCGCAACAGGCGCACGGTGGCTAACGTGATGGGTGGCGTAACAAATGGGTTGCCATCCCGATCCCCGCCCATCCAGAAGCCGAAGCGTACCAGCGGCGGAATTTGCCACGCATACTGCGGATCGTGCTGGGCGAGGACGCGGCGCAGCTCGCGGTATAAACCGGGCACGGCTGGATACAACACGTCGCGGAAGGTGTGCAAGCCGTTACGCACCTCATTAATGACACTCGGTTTGGCAAAGCGCACGTCATCACTTTGCCACAGGCTCAGCAGGTGGGCCTCGATTTGGTCGAGCAGTTCGCGCCGTTCGTGGCGCAGCAACGGCGCAGCTGAACCCCCGTTGTTATCAAACACGAGCGCGGTTAAGGCTTCGCTGATCGCCCGCAGCTTGATCAGCATGACATGCCGCTTGGATTCGGTGGGATGCGCCGTAAAGACGGGCACAATCAGGGCCCGGTTGATCCATTGCTGGATCGCTTCAGAGGGGATGTTGTGCGTGCGTAGCTCGGCGAGGGCTGACGCAAAGCTATCGCGGCGCGGCTGGTGGGTGTGGCGCAGTTCATACTCACGCAACAGGCGGATGCGTTCGATCCGCTCGGCAAGATTGATGAGCGCGAAGAACAGGGTCAGCACCTTGATCATCGTATCGTGCTGCTCCAGTGATACGCTCGCCACCAGCTCGGCTAATGCCGCCTCGTTTGCGGGGCTTGGCTCCTCGCGCAGGACGCGGGTAGCGGCGCGGAGTTGCTCCTCTAGGGCATACGGGGCATCGCCCATCTGCCGGATGAGGATCGAGCGCAGCATATCCGTCAGCAGATTGATACTCTCGGCAAGCGGGCCCGGCGGTAGATTCGCTTCCACTGAAATAGGCACATGCGTGATCATAGCGTACCTCCTCAACACATTATGCGGATACTGGGCGACACTGGAGTTCACAGGCAGTGTGAATAAGATATGTCATTGCTGGAGTATATTATAGCAGTGATTGGCATACCTGCCGCACGCTCGAAAAACAGTCCCATCGTCCTATTTACACGAGCATCGCCACGCCGTATTGTAATACCTAGAGTGCTTAAGGTTTAGTGGGGAAAGGAGTCCGCACATGCCTCGTATCCGCGTCCATTGGTCTAGCGTTGGTCTAGCGTTGCTGCTGCTCGTTGGCATTGCCTATGCCACCTTTGCCAATGCCCAAACACCGCCATCGGAACAGTTTGCTAGTGGTATCAGCACCTGCCCCGCCCCGCTGGCCCCCGTGCCGCTCGCCAATCCGATTACGGTGACGGACTGCACCCGTGCCGGGCTGCAAGCTGCGCTCGATCAGGGCGGGCAGATCCGCTTTGCGTGTGGCCCCGGCAACGCACCGGTTACGATCCCGCTTGATGCGCCTTTGCAGGTACGCGCAGGCACCACCGTGCTGGATGGCGGCGGGCTGATTACGCTGGATGGGCAGGGACAAACCCGCATCATCCAGAACCCCTTTGTGCAAGGCGGCAATCATTTGACGATTCAAAATATGCGCCTGATCAATGGCAAAGCTCCGGCAGGCAGCGGGGTTGGGGAGAACTCCGGCGGTGCAATCATATCGGGTAGCCCCGGCACGCGCCTGCATATCATCAATAGCACCTTTGCGAATAACAGCACCACTAGCACCACCGCCGAGGATAATCAAGGTGGGGCGATCTTTGCGAACAACTCATACGAATTGATTATTGTCAACTCCGTATTTGAAAACAACGTCGCTGGCAATGGCGGTGCTTTCGGTGTGATTGCCGTTGGGGTGCAGGTGTTCAATAGCCGCTTCATGGGCAACCAAGCCGTAGATGATACGGCGGGCGGGATTGTGCGCGGCTATGGCGGTGCAATCCACATTGATGGGGTGTGGAATGACTTCAACCCAGATACGCTGAATGAATATACCATCTGCGGCAGTGTGTTCGAGGGCAACACCGCCGTGCGTGGCGGGGGCGCATCGGCTTCGGTTATCTCCGATAACCGCAACACCCGCGCCACCTTCGAGCGTTCGACCTTCCGCAACAATCACGCTCGCGGGCGGAGCAGCCAGCCCAACGAAGGCGGCCAAGGCGGCGCGATCTATCATATCGAGGATGACCACGCCGGCGGTGACAATGAGTTCAACCTGCTGATCAGCGACGCGCTGTTCACCGGCAACACGGCTCTGCGACAGGGCGGCGCGGCGTGGCTGTATATTCTTGGCAATGGTGTAGTGCAGAACAGCACCTTTGAAAATAACCGCACCTCCGCACCCTTCAATACGGTTGGGCAGGGCGGCGCAATGGCGATCACGCTAGGCAAGATCGAGCTTGCCTACACCACCTTCGCCAACAACCACGCCGCCTATCAGGGCGGAGCCTTGCACGGTGGCGGCGGCAACGATGCGCAGCGGGTGGTCACGCTTCGCAATACGATCTTCGTAAACAACATCCTGAATGAGCAAGATCAGCCCTCTGAGACGCGCTGGCAAGGCTACCACACCAACCGCCCCATGAACGACGGCGGCGGCAACATCCAATACCCACGCACCAAACCAACGTATGATAATGATGTGAATAACAATATCACGGCCAATCCGATCTATGCCGACCCGCTGCTGCTGCCGCTGGACGACAACGGCGGCCCCACGCTGACGCTGGCCCTCGCACCGGCTAGCCCAGCCAGAGATGCGGCGGTGGGTGGGTGCCCGCCCACCGATCAGCGCGGCATTGCCCGCCCACAGGGAGCGGCGTGCGATCTTGGCGCGTATGAGTATGCCGAGCTACCGCCACCCACGGCCACCCCAGAGCCAACCGCTACGCCCGTACCGCCCCAAGGCCCAGTGCTGCGGGCAGTGCAGCCGAGCATATTTGTGGCGGGCACAGCAGATGCCCAAACGTTGGTTGTACAAGGCGCAAACTTCACCGCGCAGAGTGTGGTCCGCTGGAATGGCCAACCGCTCGCCACAACGTTTGTTAGTGCCAGTGAGCTACGCGCAACGCTTCCGGCGGCCCGCCTAACCACTGCGGCACAGGTTGCAGTAACGGTATTTGACCCATCGGCAGCGGACGGGGCGCAAACCTCCGCGCAACAGGTGGTGAGTATCGTCCGCGAGATCAGGCGCGTGTATTTGCCCCTCGTGCGGCGCGGGGGCTAGGGCGGAGCTTGGGCAAGCACAAGAGAGGAAGCGGGCAACCCGTGAACATTGGCTATATGCTCGTGATTGCACTTGGCGCAGCGATTGGCGCGAATTTGCGCTATACTGTAGCGTTGTGGGCGATAGACCATCTCGGGCCAATCTACCCCTATGGTACGCTGATCGTCAATCTCGGCGGCTGCTTCCTCATCGGCATCGTGCTAGAGCTAATCAGTACGCGCCTGCCACTTACTATCGCGTGGCGGCTATTTCTGGTCACTGGCATTCTGGGCGGCTTAACAACCTTCTCCAGCTTTAGCTATGAAGCCTACAGCCTCTACCAGCAGGGCATGCGCCTGCCCGCCCTGATCTACGCTGGCGGCAGTGTGGCACTCGGCATTGCGGGTGTGGCAGCCGGGGCGGCAATCGTGCGGCTGCTGCCGTAAAGGGGCGGGGACTACCAATGCCCCCGCCCCGCCCTTAGCTGTGTTGCTGGCACGGCTTTCCGCCCAAACAACCTACTCACGCACCACAAACGGCAAGTACACCCGATCTGTTACGGACGGCTGCCCCACCTGTGTCAGCACAATGTCGCGCCCTACCGTCGTGACACCCTCAGCCGAGACACCGAAGCGGTCATTGCGAACCGTGCCGGACGAGATCGTTACCCGCACCGTAAACTCGCGCACAATGAGCTGACCGGGGCGCAGTTCGGGTACATTCCAGCGCACCGTGCGCTGCTCAAGATTAAAGACTCCGCCATCGCTCGCCAGCACGAAGTCTATGTCGCTGCCCAGCACATCGGTGATGACCAGATTTTGGGCAACCACATTGCCACTGTTCGAGACGGCGATGGTGTACTCTAACAGGCCCAACGGCGGGACAACTGCCCGATTCGCCTGCTTGCTGATGGCTAGTTCGGGCGCAGTGACTTGCACCGTCACGGTCTGCTGCACGCTCCCGGCTCCATTCGTCGCCGTCACTACCACATTAAACGTTCCGCCGCGGGTGAAGCTGTAGCTAACATTCGCACCGCTTGCGCTATTCCCATCGCCGAAGTTCCAGCTATAGCTAACATTCGAGCCAGCCTGCACCGATGCAGCAAAGTTCACTGGCGTACCCACCGCTACCGTCGTCGGATCGGCTGTCGCTTGTAGCCCTTCGATTGGAGCATCGCCGACCTGTATCTGCTGTTCCGCCGTGAGGGGTGGGCCTCCCCCATTCCGAACGGTGACAGTTACCGTATAGGTGCCGGGCGCAGGGAAAGTGAAGCTAGTGCTATCGCTGCGCCCCTGCGCGGGCGTGGTGCGGTCTATCTCGCCATCGCCGGTGTAATCCCATGTGTAGATCACGTTCGTACCCGTCTGCACGGTAGCACTCATTGCCGCTGTTGCGCCAAAGGCAACATTGGCGGGGACATTCAGCACTAGCCCTGTGATTGGCTGATCCAGCACATCTATCTGTGCAGTGAGGGTAACGGGCCCACTGATGCTATTGGCAATTACTACTTGCGGATTGTAGGTTCCCACCGCCGGATAGCGGAACTGCTGCACATTGGTGATGCCTTGTGCGCCAGAGATTACATCGGTTTGCCCAGCGCCTGTGAAGTTCCATGTATAGGTGATGCCTGTGCCGCGCTGCACTGATGCAACCAGCGTGGTGAGGCTATCTACCGTCGTGGTCAGCGGCACACTCAGCGCAGGTTGGCTAATCGCAACATCGGTGATGCTGATCAGGTGCGTTGCCGTCACACCGACAAAGCCGTTACTCACCACCGCCGTCAAGGTATACACCCCCTGCGCCTGATAGGTATGCGAAATGACGAGTGTTTCAGGCGCGGGTGATTGGGGCAGGCGCAGCAGATCGGAGCTATCGCCCAGATCAACTGTCGTGCTGAGAACCGAGATACCGGGCCGTGCGCCGAGTGCCGTGATCGTGATCGTGGTTGTCTCACCAACCTCATCCGGCGCAGATGAAGCAATCTGCACCTCATCTACGGGCAGCTCATTGACCAAGAAGCTGCGGCTACTCACGAAGGGGCCTTCTGGCGTATCGGCTTGCACCGTCACCGTGGCGAGGCCAAGCTGGGTGAAATCAAAGAGCAGAACGTTAGTCTCGGTCAATCCCGTACTACGGGTCACAACGGTTGTCGCGCCGTCTGCCAGTTGCACCGTCCAAGTGTAGGTGAGCGGTGTGCGATTGAACAAGGTTGCGGTGAGTGGGCGGCTCTGCCCGATAAACACCGGATCGGGCAGATCAAGGATCACCCCCGGCACCCGTACCAGCGTGCGAGCCGTGCGCTCTACGTTTTGTGGGCTAGTTGGAGGCGTAAACTCAGCCGTGACTTGGGCCGTGTAGCTGCCGGGCAGGGCATAGCGATAGGTGATCGTTGGGGCGGTGGTGGCTGTGATCGGCGAGCTGTCACCAAAGTCCCACCGATAGCCCGTTGCCGTTGCGTTGCCTAGCTCCGCTTCAAAGATGTGCGACACATCCAAGCCCTGCTGCACATCCCGATTGAAGAGGCTCAAGCCAAAGCCGGTTGCCACCTGCTCTTCCAGCAAGCCACCACGCGGCGGGGCAAACCAGCGACTGTGCAACTGCCCTAGCCGATTGCCATTGGGGTAGAGCAGGCGCATCCGCCAGTGATAGCTTCCGCCGGCTTCTAGCCCGGAGAGGGTCGGCGAAAAAACCCCACCCATTCGCAACGGATCGGCAATGCCCGTGAAGGCAGACGGGCTGTCGAAGCTCTGCCCTAGATCAGCCATCTGGTATTCAAGGCGCACGGGCAGATCGGCAAGCGGCATCTGCGCGACGGCACTCAGCCGGATCTGGTCAAAGGGGGTACTGTTGCCCTGCACGCCGATCAGCACATTCGGCTGCGAGCCGCGCCGTTGCTGCGGGCGGAGCGGCACGCCACTGCCGCCATTGCCGTAGAAGATGTCGAGCCGCGCCCCCAAGATAAAGCCTGTGCCGATGTCGGCAAAGCCATCGCCATTCACATCCCCAATACTGCCGACAGTAAAGCCAAGTCCTCGCGTTGACTGCGTATTTAAAAAGGTAAAGACCTGACTTGCTGTCGTGGGCAGTCCGTCGGCTGATCCTAGAAAGAGCTGCATGCGGCTTGCAAAATTAGTTGCATTGCTGAGTGTATTGCTCACCAGCACGTCGGCATAGCCATCGCCATTCACATCGCCAAGTCCGGCCGCAGTTTGGCGTGACTCACTCACTGAGATCATATCAACCCGCCAATCGGCATCTGTGCCAATACCTTCGAGCGAGCCGTAGTAGACCCGGTAGGTGCGGTCGGCATTGCTGGAAGGGGCCGTGGCAAGCAGCAGATCGGCATAGCCATCGCCATTCACATCGCCTGCGCTGCCCACCACCTCCCCAAAGTTCTCGCTGATGATGTTGTCGCTCAGCACCAGATCAGCATTGGCCCGGCTGCCCACGGCCCGGCTGCCGCTGATCTGGGGGCCTGCGCCACGACTGTAGAAGACGTAGGCTTCGCCAATCACTTGGAGCGTTGGGGTGAGGGTCGCGGTGCGCTGTGCGCTAACCACGAGATCGGCGATGCCATCGCCATTCAGATCGCCCGCCGCACCCACTGCACGCCCAACCTGCTCTTCGGCGGCGGTGCCCAGCACCACCCAATCGGGAGACGTGGAGAGGTAGGGCGGATCGGGTGTGCCGTAATACAGGTAGGCTTTGCCAATCCGCTGCGTATCGGTGATGCCGGGTGGGGTGTGGTTCGGCGCACCAATTAACACATCCATGTAGCCGTCGCTGTTGACATCGCCGACCATCGCCACCGATGCGCCAAATTGATCGCCGGAACTCTCGCCATCCATCATCCAGACTGGTTCGAGGTTCAATCCGTCAGGGCTACCGAGATAGGCGTAGACGCGCCCCTGATTCGTACCGGAGATAGCGAGCGTAGGTGCGCCGATAATCAGGTCATCGAAGCCATCGCCGTTCAGATCGCCTGCGCCGCCCATGCTGGCTCCAAAGCGGCCCGTCTCCGTCAACGTGAGGGTTGGCGTAAGCACGCTGGGGTCTAGCCCACCGCGTGCGCCATACAGCAGATACACGGCATCGCTATTCGGCGCAGCAGTCGCCACATCGCCAAAGCCATCGCCATTCAGATCGCCTGCGGCGGTGAAGCTGTGCCCAAAGTTGGTACTGCTTGGCTGTCCGGCGCGGCTCAGGCTGAGGTTGGCGGTAGCTTGCACAGGCGTTTTTGCGCCAGCGTAGAGCAGGGCCCGCCCGCGAGCCGTGCCCGCTCCATCGGTCGTGGGCGCACCAACAATGATCGCACTGAGGCCATCGCCATTCAGATCACCCGCCGTATTGACTGCCGCGCCGAAGCTGGTGGTGCCGGCGGGGGCGGCAAGCGTGTGGTTGGGGCTAGGGCTGAGCGGGGTAAGCTGCCCGTAGTAGAGATGTACCTCGCCCGTATCATCAGCCCGACCGGGTGCGCCAATCACCAGATCCGTCAAGCCGTCCCCATTCAGATCGCCCGCCGTGCTGACTGTCGCCCCAAACTGATCGCCTGCCACTGGTGAGGGCACGGACACGCTGAGCGTTACGACGCTGGTGGCTACGATGCCTGTGCTGCCGCCGTAGTAGACAAACGCGGCCCCACCCGGAATTAAGGAGCCGAGCTGTTCGTACTCGGGCGCACCGACAATGATGTCGGAGAAGCCATCGCCATTCACATCACCGGCGGTAGCGACAGCCGTGCCAAATGCACCGGTGCCAGTGAGCGTCAGGGCGGGAGTATTGCTGATCCCCGTCGCACTGCCCAAGTAGATATAGGCTTCGTTGTCGCCCGGCGCACCGACAATGATGTCGGCAAAGCCATCGCCATTCACATCGCCTGCGGTATCTACCGTTGCCCCAAACTGCCCAGAACCGTTCAAGGTTGCGATGGGCGTTGGCGCACTTGCCAGTGAAGCCCCACTATAGACCGATGCTTGGTTGACATCCGGCGCACCAATGATGATGTCGGCGAAGCCATCGCCGTTCACATCGCCTGCGGTGGCGACAGCCGTGCCGAAGCTCAGCCCGCCGGAAATTGGTGCAGGTGCAACGGATACAAACCGTGAGCGGCTCGCGTCGAAGCGATAGACATAGGCCCGATTTACGCCGGGTGCGCCTATAAGTAACTCGCTCAAGCCATCCCCATTGGTGTCACCGGCAAGGCTCACAGCACTCCCGAACCCAGCCGCACCAACGGTGAAAGACAGCGGCTGGGTCTGGCTCAGATCTGGGTTGCCCAGATACACGAGCAACCGATTGTTGCCCGGTGCCCCGATGATCAAATCCGCCAAGCCATCGCCGTTGATGTCGCCCGCCGTACTCACCGCTGTCCCCAAGCGGTAGTTGTTGCGCTCGCCATCGAATTGGGCGGTGACATTGCCATCGCGTACATCCGCCGCAATCGGGATGGTTGGTGATGGCGGGGGCAGTTCCCCAGATAGGCGCAATTCCGGCACGGCCGCCTGCACTGGCGCAGGTGTCGTGCCAATCGGCATCGGCCCAATGCCGAAACTACTCAGAACCAACAGAGCTGGCAGGATCAAGCCCAACCAATGCGTCATCCGATAGTGCATAATGTTTCCCCCTTTTTTAAATTACATCGTACTACATATGCTATAAACTTCCCGGCTCAGCGTGCGCCCAATTGCGCGCCGGGTGAGGCGGGACGGGTTAGCCGGAATGGGCAACAGCGTAGGCACAGGCAGATTCTGCTTGCTGTGCCAGCCGATCCCACGTATATGCGTGCAAAGTCTGTCGCCCGTACAGGCGCATGTGCTCCAAGTGGAGTGGCTGATCGAGCAGATGCAGCACGGCTCGCGCGAAGGCGACGGGCTGGTGTGGCTCAACTAGCCAGCCATTCACCCCAATCCGGACGTACTCGGCCATTTGCCCAACCCGGCTGGCAACCACTGGCACACCCGCCGCAATCAGTTCGAGGAGCTTGGCTGAGCAACGCGCCTGATTGATGAGGGTGTTATCTACAGGAACGAGGGCAAGGGTCGCTTGGGCCAACAACGCGGGGATCTGTTCCGGCTCGATCCAGCCGCGATAGTCAAGGGCCGCCGCAAGGCCCGCGTGCTGGGCGCGGACGAGCAGGTCTTGCTCTTGGCCCTGCTCACCCTTGCCAATCACGAGGACGCGCACGGTGGGGTGGGCCTGCACAATCTGCACAAGGCTCTGCACCAGCTCGGCAACCTGAAATTCCCAGAAGCGGGTATACACCAGCAACGTCGGCTGGCACGGATCGGGGGCGGGGGGGAGCGGCGCGTGCAGCTGCGCGGCGGCGATCCCATTGGGCAAGTAGAAGCTGCGCTCTGGGGCGATCCCGCGTAGGTGCAGCTGTTCCAGCAGGGTGTGGCTCGCAGCAGTGATGGCGTGCGCGTGGCGCGGCAGGTCTAGCTCTTGCCAATGGAACAGCATTTTGGCGGAGGTGGGGTAAGGCAGCACATCGTTCCAGCCGCCGTAGCCTTCCCAATCATCCGTATCGAGCAGCACAGGGCGGTGCGGCTGGAGGTTCCGCAACAGGCGCACGGCTAGCCCACCGTACCCTTTCGGCTTGAACAGGTAGACCAGTTGATCTGGATGGTTCAGGAGCGGGCGCAGCAGCCATGCCGTATACAAGATTGCCGCCTGCACGCCCGTTGCGCGGGTGTATGCCGTATGGATGACAGGTACGCCCGCGTAGGTGTGGCAGGTGCGGGCATCGCTTGGGTTGTGGAGCGGGGGGGCCACGATCCGCACCTGATGCCCACGCTGCACGAGGGCTTGGGCAAGCGGCAGCATACGGGCGAATAGGGTTCCTTTCGGGCGCATCCCAAATGGGGCAATCATCGTGATCTGATAGGTTGTCATACGGCATTCCCCATCTGCTGTGGGAGTAGGGGCACTCTGGCAGCACTGCCCTTACATATATACCCGAATTTTACATCTGTCTCTATTATAAACGTTCAGCCGACTTCCTGACAATAGCCAAATCATCCTAGCCAGATCCACCGCTTGCCCGATCACGGCACCGGCTCAATGACGGTTGTCGCGGTGGCGGGCAGCGTGGGGCTATCCGGCAGAGGCGGCTCGGCGGGCAGGGTGGGCAGCTCTGGGATCGTTGGCGGGGGAGGAGGCGTGGGGATGATTACGTCTGGGGGGATAGTCGGCGTGGCAGGCGGATCAGGCAGATTGCCCCCATCGGCGGGCGGAGGGACAACAGTTGCCGGCGGCAATTCGGTAGGGGGCGGCGGCGGGGTTGGTGTGGCTGGCAGTGGAGTCGGTGTGGCTGGCAGGCGCAGCGTCACTTGCACCGGCGGCAACGGCTGCACCAGCTGAATCTCTGGCGGCAGCGGCAGCTGCGGCGCAAGCGCGTAGGAGCCTGCCCCAAGCCCACTTACGTCTACCGTTGCAGTTAAGAAATCGGTCTGGAATTGGAGGAAATCTACTGCCGCTGCTGAGAAGGTGGTGAGCACGGTTTGCGGGCTATAGTCAAGCAGCAAGCCGGGCCCCACCCCAACGATATTGATCGCAACCGGCAACTGGGCTTGGAAGGCTTGATCCAACGGGCGAATCTCGATGACAACCAACGCAGTGGTCTGCTCTGGATTGCTCGGCTGTGCGCCGCGAAAGCGGATCGGCACTGACACGGAGACGGTAGCTGTTGCCCCGCTAATGTCTACGGGAGCTGTGTCAACGTGGTCAATCGTATTTAGTTGGCTAGAGCTACCCACCAGATCAATCAAAGCGGGATCGTTTTGGATGCGCGTAATGATGTGGCCCGGCGCAGGAATGCCCGCCACATTCGCTAGCACGGGAACCCGCTTTAGCCCCACGACGGAACGCACGGTAATCTCGACACTGACTTGATCTGGAGTGACGGTGATCCCCTCGATGCGATCCCCGTTGTTATCGTAAGGTTGCAGCGCAAGGGTGGAGATAAACGTCGCCCGAATCTGTTCAATGTTGACCTGTGCGCTCGTCCGCACCACAGACTGCACGAGATTGCGGGGGCCATACACCACCGCTTCAGTAATGATTTGCCCATTGCTACGGACAATCGGGTTATCGCGCTCGAAGCTGAAGGGCAGATTGCCCACAACATCAATCGTGATCGGCACGGTGCGCGTAATCAACTCAGCGAGGCGCAGCGAAATGTCGCTCGGATTCGTGCTAAGGATGCGGATGTTGCGGGCGTTGGTGGAGAGTTCGATTGGCATGAGATGCACGCCTTCGCCGCGCTCAGTCAGATCAACGGTGGCTTGGAAATCATCTGGGCGCACGGCGGCAAGCGAACTGCGATCTGTCTCGATCAGGATGTCTACTTCAGTGATGCGCTCTTGATCTTGGCGCGGGATGCCATCCTGACTGACAATGACCAGATTCGCGCCCAAGCCGCGCACCACCACCGGAACATTCTCAAATTCGGTGGATACAAGGGGATTGGTCGTTAGCGTTACAAATAGCCATAGCACAAAGCTAAACGCCAAACTCACCAACAACCGCACCCCATTCCGCCGTAGCCAACTCAAGATGCCATATCCTCTTTAATCCGAAACAACTCTAGCAGCATCGCCCGCAGGCGCGTCTCACTGAGATAGCTGACCATGCGCCCATCCACCACCAGCGAGATTGCGCCGGTTTCTTCTGAGACAACCACCGTGATCGCATCAGTCTGCTCACTGATCCCTTTGGCGGCGCGGTGGCGGGTTCCGTAGCGGCGTTGCCCCACAATGTCCTCGCTTAAGGGGAGGACGACATTCGCGGCGTGAATACGATTGCCCCGTATAATGACCGCCATGTCATGCAAGGGCGCATTGGGGTGGAAGATATTCAGCAGCAACGGAACCGAAACCCGGGCATCAAGGATCACCCCCCGATCTGCATACTCTTGCAGGCGGGTTCCCCGTTCGAGGACGATCAAGCCGCCTATCCCTTGCTTGGAGAGTTGGGCTGCTGCTCGGCTAACATTATTGAGCGTATTGGTCATTTCAGCAATGTCAGTTGTGCCGAAGGGTGAGTTCAGCAAGTTGCGGCTACGCCCCAATGATTCAAGCGCACGCCGCAGTTCGGGTTGGAACAGGATCGGGATCGCAACAATTAAGGCAGGCTGAATAGTCGTGCGAAGCAGCCAATCAAGGGTGGCGAGGTTATCAAAGAAGGTACTGAGCAGCACGGCAAGCACGAGGATAATCCCAATCCCGCGAATGAGCGGCACAGCCCGCGTGCCCTGCAACACCCCCGTGAGCCAATAGAAGATCACACCGACCACGAGGATGTCTATCAGGCTGGACGGGTACAGGAATGGATTTAGGCGCAGCAGCAGGTCGGCGAAACTTTCCATACCATCATCCGTAGCACCAGCTCAGGCAGCCCCTACGAGGATACCGAGCGGGCTTGGCTCTGTTTGTACATCTGCTGGGCGGCAGCTTGCAAGGCTTCCACGCGCTCAACCTCAACCCCGTCCATGCGAAGCATACGCCCGTAGAGTTGGGCGGCTTGCCCATACTCGCCACGCCGCATCAGCACATCCCCCAGCATATAGTAGGCTTCCGTGTCGCTCTGGTTCAAGCCGATGATCTGGTGCAGTTCGGCAATGGCATTATCCAGATCGCGGGCTTGCAGCAGGATCCGCACGATCTGTTTCTTCTCGGTGACTGCTTCTACTTTATTGCCTGTCAAGGTAAACATCAGCGAACGCCACTGGCGGGCTTCTACGTCGTTGGGGGCAATCTGGATGATGCGATCATAGAGCGCCAGCGTATCGGCGTGCTGGCCGAGCATGTAGCGCACCTCAGCAGCTTGGTGCAGGCTGGCTACGGCATCTTTGATCAGCCCCTCGCGGCGTTGCAGCTCGGCGACTGTCTTCAGCCCTTCAACGCCCTGTTCGGGGTAGCCGCGCCGGATGTACATGCGGGCGAGGCGCAGCCCAACGGGAATACTACTCGGTGCGAGCTTCAGGGCATATTGCAGCGTCTCGATGGCGGCATCAAGCTCCTGCCGATCTTCATAATAGGTGGCAAGGTTTTCGAGGCTCGAAAGGGCTTCACCCAGCTTGCCCTGCCGGAAGCACACATCCGCCAATTTGGTGTAGATCGCCCGATTGTAGGGGAGCAGCTTAAGGGCTTCACGCAACGCCCGTTCGGCTCCTTCGAGATCATCACTCTCAGCGTAGGCATCCGCCATTTGCTGCACCAGCTCCCCCTGATCGAGCGGGCGGGCGAAGCTGTGGCGGGCTTGGGATGCGGCGGCATTTACGCCTCCCTCGCGTTGGATCGCACTGAGCTGGCTGAGGGCTTGGCTATGCTGCCCAAGCGCGAGGTAGCTTGAAGCCATCGCTTGGCGCACCAATACCGGCGGCAGCAGCGCGTGTGGCGCGGAGCTAATCAGCACGAGAGCCTGCTCCAGTTCCAGCAGGGCTGATGAGTGCTGATTGGCTTTGCGCTGAATCATGGCAAGGACATAGTGCAAGAGCGGGCTATCATTGACCATAAGGGCTGCACGGTACTCGCTCTGCACGGCATCGCTGGCACGGTATGCACCCCGTTCGAGCAGTTCCAGCAGAGCCGCCAGTGAGTCCCAAATATCATCGGGCGATTCGGCAAGCACCACCAGCACCATATTGATGTGGGCAATCGCTATCGGGTCGTCAGCATCAGCCGCCTTATGAAACTCATTGAGCGCAGCCTCGTAGCGTTCGAGCTTGAATAGCGCCATGCCATACTCGCTGCGGAGCGTGCGGTTGTGGGGTGCGTTCTGCAAGCCGCGCCGATACTCCTCTAAGGCACGGTTGGTCTGTCCAATGCGGAAGTAGCCACTGGCAACATACGCAATCTGCTCGGCGGCTTCGTCGGTGCGCCCCACATTCTTGAGCAGATCAGCAAGGCGGGCCCGAGCATTCGTTGCTTCCGGTGCAAGCTCAATATAGCGCATATAAACATCAATCGCCTTTTCCGGTTCATTGCGTATATTGTAGGTGTCAATCAAGGTCTGATACTTGGTGAGGGCTTCGTCCGGCTGGTGGCGCATTTCATAGATCTGCCCCAAGCGCAGGTGGATCGGCAGGTAATCCAAGTTGAGCCGAATGACCTCATAACACGCATCAAGCGCGGCATCGAACAAACGTTGCTCCATGTAGCGTTCACTCAGCACCACCCAGCGTTCGGTCTGCTCATCCAAGCCGGTTGGATCGAGCTTGGTGATCGTAACATTGGGGGCATCTTCGGCGGGTGGGAGCGTATCCAGCACATCCATCGGATCGGTGCTGATGCTTGGGAGCGGGATCTCACTGATGGGCCGCAGTAAGCCCGTCGCGGAGACCTCCACATTGTCCGAGCGTAGCATCTCAATCATTGGGGCAATCGTGCCCCAGCGTTCGGCGATCTCCTCCGCTGGGGTCGTATCGCCGGGGCTAGCACTGCTGTGCAAAGGTTCTGGCTCTGGGTCAGTCACCATGCTCAGCACACCCGTGCCAAGTGCCCGCAACTTCGCCAGCATCGTCTGGTCGGTCAGATCTTTGGCTTTCTTTTTGAATACCGCCGCCCGTTCCCGCCCCCAGCGTTTGCTCTCTAGGAAACTCGCCAGCGTGGAGTAAAGCGAAGCTGCCCGCGCTAGATCGCCCAGCTGCTGATAAATGCCCGTGACTTGCTCATACATCTGGATCAGGTCTTCGGCTTCGGCTTTGCCCACCGTCTCCAGATCAACCATACCGATGGACTGCTCAAACTCCTGCGCGGCTTTCTGGGGCTGGCCCATTTCTGAATAGGATGTCCCTAAGGCATAGTGCGCCGATAGCCCATACTCAGGATCGCGGGCGGCACGCGCCAAGATCGGGATTGCCGCAGGATGATCGCCTACTTGCTGATACAGCAAGCCTAAGCTATACAGCACATCGGAACGATCTAAGCCCGCCGCTAGCACCTGTTCATAGCGGGCAACCGCATCTTGATACTGTTCGGCTTCCTGCAACTCCTGCGCCTCTGCGAGGAGTTGCTCCAGCGCGAATTGGTTCTCGCGCACATTCGCCGACAGCACCCCACCAGAGCCGCGTTCGGCAGCGGCCGGCGCGGTAGCACCGCCGCCTGTGGCAGGCGCATCTGTTCCCACCGCTTGGGCTTCGCGCAGCTGCATCAGCAGCTCTTTCAGGTCGCGGTTGTTGGCATCCAGCTTCAGGGCCTGTTCGGCATAGGTGACAGCTTGATCAAGCCGCCCCTGTGCCTGATAGCGTTGGGCAAGCGTCACCAGTTCGCGTAGGGCATTCTGGGGCTGGCGGGCATCGAGCAAGGTTTGGGCCAGCTGCTCACGGTCGGCATCCAGCTCTGGGCGTAATTTCAGGATCGCCCGTAGCATATCAATCACTTGGGCTACTGCGCCTTTGCCTTGATACAGACTCAGCAGCGTGCGATAGGTCTGAATTGCCGTATCACGGTCGCCCTGCTTCTCTTGGGTGCGGGCCATATAGCCAATAAACAGCTCATTCTGAGGGTCGGCGGCACGCAACTCCGCGAACATCTGCAAGGCTTGCGGGAGGCGATTGGAGTGGAACAGCGCAACAGCCACCGCCACCCGCGCATCGGTGTCTTGGGGAAACTCCTGCATAGCGCGGGCAGCATTCTTTAGAGCCTCATCCCACTTGTTCGCCCGCGCCGCTTCGCGGTGCTGCTCCATTGCCCGTGTATAAATCGCACGATTTCCAGCCATAGGTTGCGTTCTCCCGTGTCGCGCTCAATCTACTTCCTCAGACGGTGCTGCTTGGTTCCTTATAGTGTAGCATATTAGCGAGATGATTGGGATCCGGCTGCCAATTCGAGCAGCGTGAGGATCAGGGCTTTCTGGACGTGCAGGCGATTCTCGGCTTGCTCGAATACTACCGACTGCGGCCCATCAATCACCTCAGCGGTAATCTCTTCGCCGCGATGGGCAGGCAAGCAGTGCATCACCAGCGCATCGGGGCGGGCGTAGCTGAGCAACGGTTGATTGACTTGATAGGCGGCAAACACGGGGCGGCGGCGGGCGGCTTCGTGTTCTTGGCCCATCGAAGCCCACACATCAGTGTAGACGGCATCGGCTCCCGCAACCGCTTCTTCGGGCACCGCGGTGATGCTGATCTGTTGCCCATGCACCACCGCGAGCCGTTGGGCCTGCTCCACCACATCCGGGTGCGGGCGGTAGTCGGGCGGGCAGGCAACCCGCATCTGCACCCCAAGCAGCGCACCAATCAGCATCAGCGAGTGGCAAACGTTATTCCCATCGCCGACATAGGCCAGCGTTGCGGTGTGTAGTGCTGGGCAATGCTCGTATAGGGTAAGCATATCTGCGAGTGCTTGGCACGGGTGTTCCAGATCGGAGAGGGCATTGATGACTGGTACCGTGGCAAAGCGAGCGAGCTGCTCAACCGTCTGGTGCTTGAAGACCCGCGCCGCAATCGCCTGCACCCATCGGCTCAAATTGTGGGCAACATCGGCGACACTTTCGCGCCCGCCCATATCAATGTCATTCGCGGAGAGGTAGCTCCCGTGTCCACCGAGCTGGGTCATACCCGCTTCAAAGGCAACCCGCGTGCGGAGCGAGGGCTTTTCAAACACCAGCGCAAGGGTTTGCCCGCGCAGGGGGAACTCCTGCTGCTGGGCGTGCCAAGCAGCTTTGAGCGTGTGGGCCCGCTGCAAGAGGGCCAGCGTTTCCGTTGGCGTGAAGTCGGTTACCGATAGATAGTGGCGAACCATGTGGGTTACTTTCGTTTCAAAGTTTGACGAATCCGAAGCAGCCGAGCGCATCAAGTGCGGCGGCGGCGGCGCGAAGCCTGCGCTCCGTGCTGACGGTAATCGGCAGCCGGTATGGAGACGATCCCATCGTGCAGGCTCAGGTCGGATATGCGCGACACGATGCGCGGCTCAATCTCCTCTAGCTTGCGATTGAGCGTAATGATCGTAGGCAGGCGGTGATTGTAGCGATGATTGATGATCTGGAACAGCTTCTCGCGGGCCCACGCGGTGGTATTCTCTGTGCCGAGATCATCAAGGATCAACAAGGGCACACTGCGAATCGTCTCAAAGCGTTCATCATAGGCAACATCGCTGCTCGGGCCAAACGTACTCCGCAGGTGATCGAGCAGATCCGGCACGACGGTGAAGATCACGGGCATGTCACGTTGCAGCGCACGGTTGCCAATCGCAGCGGCAAGGTGGGTTTTGCCACAGCCACAGTTGCCAAACAGCACCAACCAGCCCTGAAACGTCTGGGTGTATTCCAATGCAGCCTGATATGCGTCAGCGGTGCCACGCACCCGCGCATCGAAGGTTTCAAAGGTTTTATCGGTGAATGCCGAGAGGTTGCTGATCCGCAGCCGATCATCCGCTGCGCGACGGTCTTTGCTTGTCTGCTTACAGCCACAGGTCATCAATACGCCGAAGTTGGGATCACCAACGGGCACATCATACAAGAAGTAGCCCACCCCCCCACATTTCGGGCAGACGGCGGGGGCAACGGCGAACGGGTCAGGCTCCGGTGCGGGCACAGCCTCTGGTGCGGCGGGTGCGCTTGGCCCCTGAGCATTGCCGTTGTCACTGGCTACGGGGGGCGGGCTGTGCGGGTGGTGGGGGCCATTGGGTGGCAGATGTGCGCCATTGCCGTTACCATTACGCATGGGGTTGCTCATCGGCTGGCTCGGCTGGCTCGGCTCCCTCGCTGGCTGCGGCTGGTTGGCGGAAGAGGTGCCCGTAGGCTCCGCTGGTGTAGCGTTCCACGTCAATTCCAGATCGTTGAGGTTGATCCGACGCATATTGGATCGGTTGTCCATTGGCATACCACCTTTCCAGCACTTTCTGGATATACCGCCACGAACGGGCATTCGCACGCACGGCCTCTCGCATAGCTGCTTCGATCCATGCGGCGGGGTAGCGTTCTTCAGCAGTTCGCAGCTCATCTACTAATAACGGCGTAACTACGCCAATGTTCTGCTCATACAATTGTACAATGTTCAGGGGCGGTGCGGCAACCACATCCGGCTCGGCAAGGCGCACCTGTTGCACAAGCCGCAGCTGCTCAGCCCACGCCCGATTCGCCGCTGTATGTACGACATACCAATTCACCACGCGAAGCTCATCGGCAAGCGGCACATGCAGCAGCGTAGTGCGCTGCACAGCCGCCGCTAGCCCCTCTGCCAAAAGATCGGCGGGCGGGCGCACCTTCGAGAGATTGCGGAGACCTTGCAGCAATAGGGCATCCTGCGCGAGCATCTCCCAGCTGATCCGGCGCGGTGTCCCACGTTGCTGGCTTAGGCGATAAAACGTATGCAGCGTGACCTTTAGCTCACTCGGCAACACAATCGCGGGTAAGACCTGCGTGAACCATTCCGGCGGCAGGCTGACTAACCCTTCCGTTGAGAAGCCGGTAAACGCCATTGGCATGCGCTCCTATTCAGCAACAAGTAGACCCGTGTGGCGCGTAGGTACAGCCGCCGCGTTTATCACTTCTCCTATATCTTACCACAGCCTGCACTGAATGGGGCCCCACCCGGGCCTGTGCTATAATCAGCGCGTAACGTATACCCGGGCCAAACCCATCGTATTTCATGTCCACGCTATGCCCACTGGCTTAGCCAGTGCAGAAAGGTAGCACCGTATGAACTGGTTGCGGCTGATGTTGGTATTTATCCCGTTGGCGTTTGTGGCTGAGTTTTTGTTGCACAATCCATTGCTGATTTTCGGGTTCTCGTGTCTTGCGTTGATTCCACTGGCGGGCTTGCTCGGTGAAGCAACCGAAGAACTCGCCATTCACACCGGGCCCCAGATTGGCGGTTTGCTGAATGCCACACTGGGCAATGCCGCCGAACTGATCATTGCGATTGTTGCCTTGAGTCAGGGACGCATAGATCTCGTCAAAGCCTCGCTGACTGGCTCGATCATTGGTAATCTGCTGCTGATTTTGGGTGCAAGCCTGCTGCTCGGTGGTCTGCGCCACGGGTTGCAGAAGTTCAACATTCGCACCGCAGGCGTATCGGCAGCAATGATGACGCTGGCAATTATTGGGCTACTCGTGCCAACCCTGTTTGAGCTACTGCGTGAAGTGCAAACAAATAGCCTTGACGTATTCGATACAACCGTAGATGATCCAGCCCTAGCGGCATTCAGTCTTGGGGTGGCGGGGGTGCTGATCTTGATGTATGTATTGAGCCTTGTGTTCAGCTTTACCCAGCCCGAATACCGCATGCAGGCGGGGCACGGGCATGGTGATACGGGCGAGGCAGGCTCTGCCACTCCGGCCCACACGCCCAAATGGAGCATCCCAGTTGCGGGGGGCGTGCTTGCCGCCGCAACACTGGGCATCGTCTTTCTGAGCGAGTTTCTGGTCGGCGCAGTTGAGCCGGTTGCGGAGGAGTTCGGGTTAAGCGAGGTCTTCATCGGCATCATCATTATCCCGCTCGTGGGCAATGTGGCTGAGCATATTGTCGGGGTGCAAGCTGCCGCCAAGAACCAGATGGATCTGTCGCTGGCAATCTCACTCGGCTCTAGCCAGCAGATCGCGCTGTTTGTTGCGCCGATCCTCGTGTTCATTGGGGTGCTGTTAGGGCAGCAGATGGATCTGTTCTTCAATGCGTTCGAGATTGTGATCCTATTCCTCGCCGTGCTGCTGGCCAACCTGATCTCGCTCGATGGCGAAAGCAACTGGCTGGAAGGAGCGCAACTGCTCGCGGTGTATGTGATTGCTGCGCTGGGCTTTTTCTTCATCACCTAGCCGCAGCAAAAGTAGCCGCACAGCGACAGGAAGGAGCAATTATGACAACTATGCCGGACGAACACCCCCTCCCAACGTGGCTGCGCGGGCTGGTGCGCCTCGATTTCGTGGCGGCGGTGCTGCTCACTGTGCTGGCTCCGCTTGTGTTGCTGATACGGGCATGCACGCGCCACCGCGAACAGCTGCCCACCCTGCTTGCCTACTGGCGTAGCTCTAGCCTCTTGATGGTCACGGTGTACCTGCTCGTAGGTGAGCGGCGGATCGCATTTCTGACGGGCATCGCCGCCCGCCTGCTGATCCCGTTTACGCTGCGGGTAGCCCCCCCTACAACAGATCGCTGGTTCCTCCGCTGGCGGCAGGCGGTGCGCGGCTACTGCCTGCTGGGGGCGGTGCTCAATATACCCATGCTGCACTGCATGCGCTCGCACCCGCCCGCCGCAATCTGCCGCGCTTATGCCGAGCCGCCGCGTGAATTTGCCACGTTGCTGCACCCGCGTGCCGCGCCTGAGCAGTTGGGGCAGTTGGGCGTGTGGGGCGTGTGGGCTTTTCTGGCGGGGGCGGTGCTGGTGCGCGGCAACGCCGCATTGCGTCGCAGGGATCGGTGCTATAATGCTCAGTAATGAGCGATCAACACGACCAATCAGCCCATCCTGCGCCGCCCCCACCCGACCTGACCACGCTGCCTGCCGCCGCCCGTGCCGCCTTTCGCGTGCCGGGTGTAAGCGAACGTTGGCATGCCGTGCAGCAGCACGCCCACGGTTGGTTGGCGGCCCTCGCGGCCCGGATCGAGCAGCAGGCTGGGCAGGCCGATCCGCGCCTCTGGCTAGGCTACGAGACGAGCTACAAAAGCCAACGCTTCATCAATCGCGGCCCTCAGCGTGGACAGTACCGCGCCCCGATTGATGAGTACCACGTTGCATTTGACCGCCCCCCACGCGGCGCAGGCATCCTGATCAGCATCAGTGGCAGTGAGCAGGCGGTGCTAGTCGGGCTACAGGTGCGGAGCGC
Source organism: Chloroflexaceae bacterium (assembly GCA_012031225.1). Lineage (GTDB taxonomy): Bacteria > Chloroflexota > Chloroflexia > Chloroflexales > Chloroflexaceae > JAAUTZ01. Next base: position 85,392 of record JAAUTZ010000002.1, on the reverse strand, counting down.
ACGCAAGCCCGCCTTGCACGCACTCTGGCAGGCTAGCCCGCAGCTGTGGCTCCCGATGGTGGAAGCGATAGCCGCACGCGGTCAAGTCCGCTACAGTGGTGCGCCGAGCATGCCGCCCGCCACCGCTACGCCCGCCGCACCACTCTGGCTTGAGCAGTACCTTGCCCAGCGCAACGCGGGCTATCTGTGGGCGGGCTTTAGCTATGCATGGCACAGTCCCCCGCCCGATCTGGGGGCGCAGCTTGTCGCAGATGTACTGCTGCTGCTGCCGCTCCACGAGAGCCTGATGGAACTGGCTGAAGAGGGCAGCACCAATGCCCCCGCCACCCTGCGCGAGCAACGGGTTGCATATGCCACAGAGCCACAGCCCGCCCCCGCTGTTGATGAACTGGTCACACGGATGCAAGCGCACGGCTACACCTACCCCACTGCCACCTTGCATGCCTACCATATCGCGCTCCAGACGCGCCCGCTGGTCATCCTGAGCGGGATCAGTGGCATGGGCAAAACCCGCCTGACGCGCCTATATGCCGATGCCACGCACGGGATCAGCGATCCGGCGCAGGTGAACCCATACTACCTGCTGGTGGCGGTGCAACCGGATTGGCACAACGCCCGCGACCTGCTCGGCTACTACAATGCAATCACTGATGTGTACCACCCTACGCCATTACTGCGGTTCCTGCTGCAAGCGCAAGCCGATCCGTTGCAGCCCTACTTTGTCTGCTTGGATGAACTGAACCTTGCCCGCCCCGAATATTACCTTGCGCCGATCCTCTCGGCAATGGAGACCAGCGATCACCTGCTTGACCTGAGCCTGCCCGCCGCGAGTGTGCCCATGCTCGGTGGCGAGCTACTGCACACACCGTTGCGCTTGCCACACAATCTCCTCTTTACGGGAACGATCAACAACGACGAGAGTACCTACCCGCTTACGGATCGGTTGCTAGATCGGGCCAATTTGATCGAGCTAGCCGAGCTTGATCTGGATCGCTTCCGTGCCCGCCTGACCATCCCCGTTGCCGCGCCGGTCTGGGCGACGCTCTGCCGCTTGGTGCAGGCGATGGATGCGGCGGGCCACCCGCCCGGCTACCGCACGCTCACCGATGTGGTGCGCTATGTGCAGCAGGCGGAAGGCATCCTCAGTGCGGCTGCCGCGCTCGATCAGCAGGTGATGCAGAAGCTCCTACCGCGTATGCGTGGGATGGATAGCCCGCGCCTGCGGAGCGGCTTGCAGGCGATGCAGGCGATCTGTGCGGGCCCAGCCGCCGCCGGGCCAGAGCCAAACGACACGCCGTTGCTGCCACTGCCGCAGAGCGCAGCCCGCTTGGAGCGCATGCAGACCCGCTTGGCCCACGATGGCTTCACCGATTTCCACAGTACGTAACCGGTGACGGGTGACGGGTGATAGGGGATGGGTGACAGGTATCACTGATTGCATAACGAAGGAGTACGCGTACATGATGCAGACAACCTTTATGGACAACCCCTACCCCACCCGGCGCACGCCCCTGATGGCGGCGAATGGGGTAGTTGCCACGAGCCACCCGCTTGCGGCACAGGCGGGCTTGCAGATCCTACAGGCGGGCGGCAATGCGATTGATGCCGCCGTTGCAACGGCCATCACGCTGACACTGGTTGAGCCGACCTCAAATGGGATCGGCGGCGATGGGTTTGCGCTGATCTGGGATGGGCAGCAGCTACACGGCTTGAATGCTGCCGGGCGTGCGCCCGCCGCCCTGACCCCCGCAAGCCTTGCGCAGGCGGGCATCACCGCGCTCGTGCCGCACGGCTGGCTAGCGGTTACGGTGCCGGGTGCGCCATCGGGGTGGCAGGCGATGCACGCCAAATTCGGGACGCTGCCGTTTGCCCAATTGGTACAGCCCGCCCTCACCTACGCCGAGCAGGGGCATGCCGTTGCGCCAATGGTTGCCCGCAACTGGGCAATTGGCGTGGCGATGGCGCGTGAACGCACCGCCCCGATGTATCAGGGCTTCCTGCCGACCTTTGCCCCGCACGGCTCTGCCCCACTTGCAGGCAGCATCTACACCAGTTCAGCGCACGCCCGCACCTATCGCCACCTTGCCCAGCATGGCGTGGATGCGTTTTATCGGGGGGCGATTGGGGAGGCGATCCTTGCGTTTAGCCGCGCAACCGGCGGCTTCCTGACGGCTGATGACCTTGCGAACCACAGCGCAACGTGGGTGGAGCCGATCAGCATCAGCTATCGCGGGCAGCAGGTGTGGGAGATCCCGCCGAGCGGACAGGGCTTGGCCGCCCTGATCGCACTTGGCATCCTTGAGGGGCTAGACGTTGCGGCACACCCGCGTGATTCAGTCCAGACTTACCACACCCAGATCGAGGTAATGAAGCTCGCGTTTGCGGATGCCCACCGCTATATTGCCGACCCAGACTTTGCGGCTGTGCCGGTTGCAGGCTTACTCAGCCCCGCCTACCTCGCCCAACGCCGGGCCTTGATCGGGCCCACCGCCCGCACGCCAAGCGCCGGCCCACCGCCGCACGGCGGCACCGTCTACCTCTGCACAGCTGACCGCGAGGGGCGGATGGTGAGCATGATCCAATCCAACTTCTGGGGCTTCGGTTCTGGCGTAGTCATCCCCGATTGGGGCATCGCCCTGCACAATCGCGGCTACGGCTTCACGCTCGATCCCCAGCACCCGAATGTATTGGCCGCTGGCAAACGCCCCTACCATACGATCATTCCCGGCTTCCTCACCCGCGCCGGGCAAGCGATAGGACCGTTCGGCGTAATGGGTGGGCCGATGCAGCCACAAGGCCATATGCAGGTGGTAGCGAACATGTATGATTATGGCTTGCACGTCCAAGCCGCGCTAGATGCCCCACGCTGGCGGGTGGGCGAGGGCGCGGTGTATGTGGAACCGGAAACGCCGCGCCATATCCTCGCCGGCTTAGAAGCTCGCGGGCATCAACTCGTGATCGAGACTGAGCCGTATGGCTTCGGGCGCGGGCAGATCATCCAACGCCTTGCATCGGGCGCATACATTGCGGGCAGCGAGAGCCGCTGCGACGGTGCGGCAGTGGGCTGGTGACAAGGCGCAAGAAGGGGCAAGGATGCGAAGGGCTGGGCTACAGCGGGGCAGTGCCGTGTGGTTCACCGTAGCCCTCCCCCCCCGCCCAACTACCTGCTACCTCTCATCTGCCGATGGGATCATGCGCGCGCTCGATCACTCATCCTCATACTGCCAGCCCTGCTCACTGGCAATCTCGCGCAGGACGGTCGTCAGGCGTTCCAGTTGGCGCATCAGCAGGCGCACCTTGAACGGCGCACTGCTATCGCTCTTGACCCACTTGTGCAGATCACCTTCAGCATACGCCCGCGAGAGCCGATCCGTCTCATCCACCATCTGGTCTAGCGAACGAATGCGAAAGACCCGCGCCTTGTTCTGCGGGCGGTTTTCGAGGGTCTCATCCTCCGCCTGCAAATAGGCTCCATCCTCTATATCTACCGCATCGGGCTGGTCTTCCCAGAAATCCTCGTCATCCGCATCCAGCGCGGATGCACTGCCACCACCGAGCTTGGGCAACGGCCCGCCACTGATCTGCACATCGGGGGCGGGCTTGTCGCGCAGCTGCATACCCTGCTCTAGGGCTTGCAGCGCGGTTTCCAGCGTCAGGCTTGGATTGGCGATGAAGTAGTTGGCGAGGCGGCCTAGCTCGGCGGCAGACATGCCTTCTTCGGCGGCGGCGTGGGCTAGCTCGATCACGGTACGTTTATTGGGAATGCGCCGCAGGTGTTGGGCCTGTGTCACCGTCAATTCACCGCGTCGGATCAGCTGTTGCACCTCATCGGGTAGCTCCAGCAGGCCTAGATAACGCCGCACAGTGCGGCCCGTCAAGCCTACTTCTGCGCCGACGGCTTCATCCAGATCGGTGTCGCTCCGCCGTTCGCCCGTCTCGGCAAGGCGTGATCGGAGCCGGGCAAAAGCCCGCGCCTTCTCCATATCATTTAAGTCTTGGCGTTGCACATTCTCGGTGAGTTGGCGTAGCAAAAGATCGGGATCGTCAGCGGCCAGCAAGATACACGGCACCCGTTCCAAGCCAAGCTGCACCGCCGCCGCCCGCCGCCGATTGCCATACACCACCTGATACCGCCCCGGGCCGAGCTGCACCACGCCGAGCGGTTGCAGCAAGCCTTGCTCGGCAATCGTGGCGGCTAGCCCAGCAATATCGCCCGCGTTCTCGCGCACGCCGTTGGGGTCAGCCTCTAGCGCACGCGGATCAAGATAGAGTAGTTCCAACATAGTTTGATCAAACACTCCTTTGAAAACACAAATGTTCACTGGCGAGTATACCAGAATTCCGGCAACAAGACAAGCCCATCTACAGCCTGTCGTTGGCGGTCCGTATCCCTGTATAAAACAATCTGGAACACAAATAAAAATGATCGAGAAGAAACTCACAATAAATCTTACAGCTTTTGCAATGGAAATGCACGGAGGAATGTGCTATGCTTGAAGTATACAGTATATATTGTTTTGTATAAAACTGTGTAAAAGAAACAACCTCATTTCCTGCATTTGCTCTTGATCAAATAACACCGCAATCAAAACGGAATTCGGCGGAAGAAAGAAGCATACTATGCAGTCGCGTAATAACTCTGTTAAATGTGGTAGCGAGTCCACTGCTGAACCGAGCTACGGCGAGCCGCCCCCCGATGCGCGACAGATTGACCCCGCTCCTGTTGTGGGCAACTACACGGATACCCACGTACCGCCGCTCCTGCCTGTTACCCTATCGCCACCGCTCGACATCTCCGCTGGTGTGCTTGCGGCAGTAGTGCAGCACTCCACCGAGATTATCTCGATCAACGATGCACACGGCATCGTGCGGTATGTCAGCCCATCGGTCGAACAGATTCTGGGCTACAAACCGGAAGAAATGCTCGGACGGGAAAGCACCGATTACCTGCACCCCGATGATCTGGCTGAGGTGCAAG
>JAAUTZ010000002.1:26079-80314 GCA_012031225.1 Chloroflexaceae bacterium | reverse complement strand
GATGCACACGGCATCGTGCGGTATGTCAGCCCATCGGTCGAACAGATTCTGGGCTACAAACCGGAAGAAATGCTCGGACGGGAAAGCACCGATTACCTGCACCCCGATGATCTGGCTGAGGTGCAAGACGGGTATAAAGCCTATACTGAATGTAAGCATCCCGGTCGTTATGTCGTCTTTCGGCTCCGCCACCGCAACGGCAGCTGGCGCGTGATGGAAGCCCACTCCAAAAACCTGCTCGATCACCCCACGATTCAAGGGATTGTCGTGCATGCGCGGGATGTGACAGAGCATTGGCGGGCACTTCGTGAGCGTGACCAGATGTTCAATACCGCGCAGAATCTGCTTGCCGTGATCACGATGGATACCGGCGTAATCCACCAAGTCAATCCGGCATGGCAGCGCATTCTGGGCTATGCGTCAGAGCAACTCGTGAATACCTTGATGAGCGACCTGCTCCACCCAGATGAGGATGAACGGAATCAGCAAGCGTGGTTGCAGCTCCAAGCCACTGGCACGCTCCACGAATGGGAAGCCCGTGTGCGCCACTGCAATGGCTCCTATCGCTGGGTGCGCTGGCACGCCACCTACCACCGCGACACCCAGCTGACCTACGCAGTGGGGCAGGATATTACTGAGCAGCACGAGCAGCACGAGCAGATGCAGCTGCTCACGAAAGCCATTGAACACTCCTCTGATGCGGTCGTCATCACGGATGCCGAACTGGAGCTGCCGGGCCCGCGCATCCTGTTTGTGAATGCCGCCTTTACCCAGATGACCGGCTACCCTGCGGAAGAGGTGCTAGGCCAAACGCCGCGCATCCTGCAAGGACCCCTGACCGACCGCCGGACGTTGGATGAATTGCGGGCGAAGCTCACCTGCGGCGAGAACTTCGAGGGGCAGACGATCAACTATCGCAAAGATGGCACGTCATATTATGTCAATTGGTCAATCTCCGTGCTGCGGAACGCGCAGGGGCGGATCACCCACTATGTCTCGGTGCAGCGCGATCAGACCCGCCAAGCCCGCGCGCATCAGTTCGAGCTAGATCAGCACGAGATATTGGAGCTGATTGCACGCGGGCAACCACTCACCGAGATCATCACCCGTGTCGTTGCGAGCCTTGAACACCAACACCCGCAGCGGCGGATCCGGGTGCATCTCTACACCCATGCCGAGCAGCAGCACATCACTGCAACCATGCCGCGCTTGATGGCATTCAACTCACCCACGCTTGCACCGCTGAACTCGCTGTATCCCCAACGCACGTCTGCACCGCCCCCATCGGTAGCCCAAGCAGTGGATTGGGAGCAGTTTCAGATCGTCCTCAAGGATCAGGTTGTGGCTGGCGAATTGCGCTGCTATAGCGAACACGCGGAGCCATTGACGGTCCACGACGGGAGCCACTTTGAGACAGCGACCCGCTTGATCGCGCTAGCGATAGAACACGAGCACCTGAGCCGCCGGCTCGTGTACCACACCCACCAAGATGACCTGACAGGGCTGCCCAACCGCACCCGCTGTCTGGAGTACATCCAGCAGGCGATCATCAGCACGCGCCGCCCACAGCAATTGCTGGCCGTCGCCTTGATTGATCTGGACAACTTCACCCAGATCAACGAGTTCTACGGGCACGCCGCAGGCGATCAACTGCTGTGTATGGTAGCAGATCGGATCACCATGCTGCTGCCTGAACAAGACCTGCTGGCCCGCACCAGCAATGATGAGTTTGCGTGGGTCATCAGCAACGTTGCTTCCGAGCCGGATGCCGTGCGCGAAGCGCAAAATCTGACTGACCATGTACTCGAACCGTTCCGGCTCGGCGAACACGAAGTCTCGGTGCAGGTGCATATCGGCATCAGCTTCTATCCCACCGATGGCAGCAATGCCTTTTTGCTGCTCGAACGGGCCGACAACGCCTTGCAGCAGGCGCGACGGCATCCCCACCATAATGTGATGTGCTTTGCGCCGGATATGACCGCCCGCACCTTGCAACGCCTCTCGCGTGAACGCCAACTGCGGCGGGCGATTCAGCGCAATGAATTGGTGCTACACTACCAACCGCAATACGATCTGCTGACCAACAAGCTGATCGGGCTAGAGGCACTGGTACGCTGGCAGCTACCCGACGGGGAGCTACTCCCGCCGAGTGAGTTTATCCCGATTGCCGAAGAGAGCAACCTGATCCTTGACGTGGGGCAGTGGGTGTTGCGGGCCGCGTGCCGCCAAGCCGCTGTGTGGCAGCAGCAACAGATTGCCCCTGTGCGGGTGGCCGTCAACATCTCTGCACTCCAACTGGCACAGGTAGATTTCGTGCGACAAGTGCAGCAGGTGTTGCATGAGTATCGCATAGCTCCGCACTGGCTCGAACTGGAGTTGACGGAAAGCCTGCTCATGCGTGATTATCAGCTTGCCGCTAGCCAACTGCACCAACTCCGCCAGCTAGGGGTGCGAATTGCGATTGATGATTTCGGCACGGGCTACTCATCGCTGGCCCACCTGCAACAGCTGCCGGTAGACGTACTCAAGATTGATCAGGTCTTCATCCAGCGCATCCTGCGCGAACCGGAAAACATGCATAGTCTCTCGCCCGATGGGGTGGCGCTGGTTAGTGCGATGATCACACTGGCTCACAACTTCCATTTACAAGTGGTTGCCGAAGGTGTTGAGACCGCCGCGCAGATCTCAACGCTGCGCCATCTGGAGTGCGATGCCGCGCAGGGCTACGAGCTGAGCCGCCCCCTGCCAGCGAGTGCCATTGAGCTACGGCTCACACAGGGGCTAGGTGTAAAAGAAGCGCACCAATACTTGGCTAAATGAGCCTTCGATGTCTGTCCCGTGATGGGTCTCTTCCATCGTAATATCGCGGATCATCTGCTCGGTGATCCCATTCTGGCTACAGAAATCGGCAATATACTCAGCGACTTTGAGGTGCAGATCGGGGCGGGCAGCGGGGCGTACTTTGAGCGTTAGCTCGACAGGTAGGTTGTTGGAGCCATAGATCATGCAGTGGCAGGCTTTCTATACTGGCTACGTTCCTGTAGCCAGTATACCATCAAACCGCACCCAAACCACACCCAAACCGCACCCAACCTGCACCCCGTTGCCATTAGAACCCGGCTATCGCGCCCACACTCACCCCAATCACCGCCCCCGTGAGAATCAGCCAGACGTTATTCAGCTTGGGTAGGCGCACCAATACTACCCCCGCCGCGCCAAATAGCAGCAGCGCAAACAGATCCAGATGCGCTGCCCCAACCCCTACCGGCAACACCGGATTGGCAAGGTTTAGGCTGGTGCTGATCAGCAGCGTGAATGAGGTTGCGACGATGCTGCCCACCACCACCGCATTCACGCCATCGAGAAAGCTGCTGGCAACGACCGAATCGCGGATCCGCTCGATCCACGGTGAGAGCAGCAGCACAATGATGAAGGACGGGAAGAAGATCGCAAAGGCGGCAACTGCTGCGCCGATCAGGCCGGCTCCAACATCGTGCCCGGCAGCGGTTTGCGCTTGATTGATGTAGCCGACAAACGCCGCCGTCGTGAACACGGGGCCCGGGGTCATCTGCCCAACTGCAATCGCATCGAGGACTTGCTGCTCGGTGAGCCAACCGGGGGGGATTAGTCCAGCTTGCATGTAGCTCACCAGCACATAGCCGCTGCCCATCAGGGTAGCCCCCACCACAAGGAAGAACCACCCTAATTCCCAGAGCGGCGCGACGACGTTATCTACCGTAGATTGGGGCATGATCCGTTGCAGCGCATCGTGCAGGGCGGGAGCCACGCCCCCCCCGAATGCACCGAGCGGCAGGAGCCACACGGCGAGCGACCCCCGCCCACGCTGTACGAGAGCGAGCAGCACCCCTAGCACGCCCCCACCGACAATCACCCAGACGGTATTGATCGGGGTGAATAGGGTGAGCAACAAGCCGAGTAGGGCCAAGCCGATCATGGTTGCGGTGCGACACGCCGCCAAACCGAGCTTGTACGCGGCCATCAAGATAATCGCCACAATCACGGGCTGGATGCCATAGAACACCGCCGCTGTCTGCGGCAGAGTGCCCAGCGCAACATAGAAGTAGGCGATCACCACCGTGATAAAGAACGCTGGTAGGATAAAACACAAGCCGGCCACGAGCATGCCCGGCACGCCGCGTTTGATGTAGCCGACGTGAATGACCATCTCGGTTGAATTGGGGCCCGGCACCAGCTGCGTTGCCCCCAGCGTATCGAGGAACCGTTGCTGGCTGAGCCAGCGGCGTTTCTCCACCAAGTCTTGCTGCATCAGGGCAATATGCGCCGCAGGCCCCCCAAATGCGGTAAAGCCTAAACGGGTGTAGTAGGCAGCCACATCGCGTAGGCTGGCTTCGACCGGGATGAATGGATCAGCCGGATTAGCCGGATTAGCCAGATTAGCGGATGGTTGGGGTTCAAGTGCTTGTGGTTCAGGGGTCACGCTTGGTACTCCTTGCTACGTGTTCGGTATGCGCTGCTCGGTTCTCGGTTGGGCGGGAAGCCGCTAGCGATCTCCCACCCAATCTGCGAACAGTCCCTTAGCGCACGCTCAGTACGCCGTACATGCCTGCCGCAAAGTGGCCCGGCACGGTGCAGATGTAGAGATAGTCGCCGCCATCGGTAGGCGTGGTGAAGCTGATCACCTCAAACGCACCCGGATTCAGCACGGTGCTTGCGGCAAGCACCAGCGATTGATCAGGCGGCAGGAAGTTGTTTGCCCGCCCAGCCCGGCCAGCAGCAGTATTAAACTCCTGCGCGACGGACAGATCACCCGTGTTGAGCAGCACCCAATTGTGGGGGTAGCTCTGAGCGGTATTGAGGAACGTGATATTCACGGCTATAGCGGGGGCAACGTTTAGCTGCTCAGGTACAAAGGCAAAGTCATCGCCGCGTACATCCACTAGCAGGTCGGTACTGACGCTTGCTGCATTCCGCACCTCAGCACCTAGCCGCCCTAGCAGCACATTGAACGGGGGGGCATTTTCGGGGTGCAGCTCGAAGCGGGCCCGCTCAAACCACTGGACCTGATAGCGTCGCCCGTCTAGCTCTTCTTCGATCAAGGGGCTGATCGGCAAGCCATACAGGGCAAGGTTCTCGCGCTCAATGAAGCCGACGACACCATCCAGCTCAAGCCCATTAGCACGCCACGCGGCGAGAATCTCACCACACACATTCTGCCCCGTTTCGGGGAAGAAGCGGCAGCCGGGGCGTTCTTCCGTCTCGCGTGGGAAGGCTTGCCAATCACGCCCCTGCTGCTCTAGCCGCTCCACGCCGATACGCCCGATGAGGACATCGAAGGGGCGCGGATTCGCTGGGTGCAGTTCGAGCCGGTTGCGTTCAAACCATTGTACGGTCAGGACTTGATCTTCGATCTGGGCTTCGCCTTGTGCGCTAATCGGGAAGCCGAACACGGGTAGCCCACCATAGAGCTGCCAATACTGGCGAATCCGCCCACTGATACAGTAGCCCGTCTCGGCAAAGCAGAGTTCGTCGGTCTGGGCGTGGGTCGCGGGGGCTGGCGCGGGTAGCCCAACAAGACTCAGGATCATCACGAACATCAAGGCTGTCATCATGGTCAAGCGATTCTGCATAGGTTGTTCCTCCACCGCAATTGCAATTCAGTTTATGCTCATGCATCGTAGCACAGCCCGCCCAAAGCGACAAGCTATGCTACAATAGCGCATGGTGTGAAAGCGTGAACAGGAAGGGAGCAAGCAATGATTACCGCAGGCATCTACGGCGCAACAGGCTACACCGGGGTTGAATTGGTGCAGCTTCTGCACCGCCACCCGCACGTCCGGCTGGGCTTTGCCACGGCGCGTTCGGCTGCCGGGCAACGCCTCGCCGATGTGTACCCGACGGTCCTTGATGTGCCCCTAATCAGTGCTGAGCAGGTAGATCTAGATGGGGTAGATGTTGTCTTTTGTTGCTTGCCACACGGCACAACGATCCCGACGGTGCAACAGGCATTGGCCGCCGGTGTGCGTGTCATTGACCTGAGTGCCGACTTTCGCCTGCATTCTGCCGCCGCCTATCAGCGTTGGTATGGCAGCGAACACACCGCCCCGCAGCTCCTAGATGAAGCGGTGTACGGGCTACCCGAACGGTACCGCGCACGTATTCGCACGGCTCGCCTCGTAGCCAATCCGGGCTGCTACCCGACCAGCGTGATCCTTGCGCTTGGGCCACTGGTGCAGGCCGGCTTGCTGGCTAGCCCCAGCGTGATTGTAGATAGCAAATCGGGCATCTCTGGCGCGGGGCGTTCCGTCTCCCTCAAAACGCACTTTGGCGAACGGTACGATAACTTCAGTGCCTACAATGTGGGCTACAGCCACCGCCACATTGCCGAGATGGAGCAGGAGACGGGCTGCCAGATCACCTTTGCGCCGCACATGCTGCCCGTGTTTCGGGGCATCCTCTCGACGCTGTATGTCAGCCTCCAGCCCGCTACCGATCCGGCAACTATGCTTGCCGCCTATGCCACCTATCATGATGAGCCGTTTGTGCGTGTGTTGCCGCATGGCACACTGCCCGAACTACGCCACGTTGTCAACACCAACCTGTGCGTGATTGGCGTGCAGGTGGTGGATGTTGCCCGTGGGCAATATATCCTCGTCTCGGTGGAAGATAACCTTCTCAAAGGTGCATCGGGGCAGGCGGTGCAGAACATGAACATTATGTTTGGCTATGATGAAACCACCGGACTGCTGTAGTCCGGTGGCATTGCGCTACCCACAGCTGAAGCTACTAGGTGTTGCTCGGCGAGGTCGGTTCGGGGTGATCCGCCGCCTCAAGGCTGGCTGCTGTTTCAGTTTCACTTGCGCCTTTCCCAAGGCTTGAAACCGAGCGCACCCACTCATTCTGCATCCGCACCGTCTCCGCCATCATAGATGACCAGAGGGTGAACATCTTCTGCGCTTCTTCGGTGGTCTGCTCACGGGCCCCAGAGAGTTGGCGCATCTGGTTGAGCTTGCGCTCAGCTTCATCCAAACGGCGGCGCAGTTGCTCGTTGCGCTCAAGCACCTCTAGATAGCGATAGCGCGGTACAACCCCTAGCATCCCCCAATACTCTTCCATGGTCGAGGTCAAGCCATCCGGGGTCATCGGCAGGCTAGTCCCAGTGGGCATAAAGCGGCGCATCAGGCGCAGCATATCGTCGGGGGAGGTGGGGGTGGTGGTCATCAGCTTCATCGTATCAAGGGCATCGGTACTGCCGCGGGCACCTTCGGTAATCATCCGCAACCATGCTTCCATAAAGACATTCGGTGTCATACTGGTTCTCCTCGTTCCTCAGCGGGGTACAACAGGGAAGGCAGTGGCTCCTTCCCTGTCATACCCTTCGATCTGGGTTCAGTCCTACGGTGACGTAGTAGTGCAATGGTCCGCGCCCATTAGGCGGGTTAGGCGTGGGCCCGCACCCAATCGTTGATCAGGGGGGCTAAATCCTTTTGGGCTTTGCCACTGACGTACATGCCGATGTGCCCAACGGGGAACGCCACTTCGGTGTAGTCTTCGGCACCGACGATCTGGGCGAGAGCCTTTGATGCAGGCGGTGGGACGAGGTGATCCTTCTCGGCGAAGATGTTCAGCACGGGCTGCTTGATGTTCGCCAAGTTCACGGTCTCATTCGCGATCTGGACTTCGCCCTTGATCAGCTTATTCTTTTGGAAGAACTCGGTGACGAACTGGGCAAACATGACACCAGCTTGATCGGGGCTGTCAAAGATCCACTCTTCCATCCGCAGGAAGTTGAGCAACTTGCCTTCATCCTCCATAATATCTACCACATCGGTATACTTCTGGACATTCAAGCCAAACGGCTGCAACATCAGGAAGCCGAAGTTCATCAAGTCGCCGGGCACGTTGCCCATTGCCTCAACCATCAGGTTGACATCCATGCCTCTGCCCCACACATTGAGCAAGCCCGGCGGGGTGCCATCCGCCGCAGGCGCGTGGAAGTCTACCGGCGTAACCATGACGATCAGGTTCTTGATCTTTTCGGGGTGCAGCGAGGTATAGCACAGGCTCATCGTGCCCCCCTGACAGATCCCCAGCAGGTTGATCTGGTCCAGCCCGCGTGATTCGCAGATGAATTCTACACAGCCATCAATGAAGCCGTTCACATAATCATCGAGGGACAACCAGCGATCAGCGCGGGAAGGGTAGCCCCAGTCAATCAGGTAGACATCAAGGCCGAGCTTAACGAGATTGCGGATCAGCGAGCGATTCTCTTGCAGATCGGCGACTGCCGGACGATTGACAAGCGCATAGCTGATCAGGACTGGGATCGGGAACAGGTCGGCTTCGGGCAGAACTGGGGTGTGGCGATACAAGATGAGCTTGCCATCGCGGTACACGGCCTCTTTCGGAGCCGTGCCCACTTGCACGTCATCGTGGGTCAGGCGGCTCAGGGTACGCAGCCCGCGCACCACTTTCTGGTTCATCTCAGCCAGCTCTTGGGTGGCATCTTCGGGGCTGATTTGGATCGGAAATGTTTTCATCGTAACTACTTCCTCCCTAGTATGTCTAGGCACAATTGGCACTATCGTGAAACCATCGTTGGTTAGGGTTACAATCTCTCCACTGAATATCGCGCAGCGCGATTACTCGGTGGGGCTAGCGACTTCAGGAGCCTCAGTCTGCTGTCCATTGGTTGCAGCGGCATTAGCTACCGACTTGAGTTGCTTCTTTAATGCCCGCAATTCACGGCGCAGCTCGTAAATGTTGCGATGGGCTTCATCCACTTCGGTGCGGGTGGGAATATTGCTCATCTGGGCAAAGGTTTCATACACCTCGCGCTCATGCAGGCGATACTTCATCGCTGCATTGACAAAGTTGCGCTGGGCCTCAAGATACTGGTCTGAGCGGAACACCTGCTCCAAGCCTTGGTCAGCCGCTGCTGTCCACAGGCGCGTGAGGTCCGCGATGCTGGTAATCGGGTTGCCCTGCTCCGAACGCATCATCATCTCATTCAGCACCTTCTCGTAGATCGTCTCCCATGCTGTTGCCAGAGCCAGTTGGAAGTCTACGCTAGCCCGGCGGAGTTCCGTCCACGCGCCAAACCCAGTTAGCACTTTCTGCTGAAGCTCGCGGGTGAAGCCGAAGCCGGGCATATTGACGAGCCGTCCAAACGTCTCTTGATAGGCTGTCCAGTACAAGTTGGACACGTCACTCGAATTGGCATTGCCAACAAGGGTATTGCTCATCGAACCGGGCATCTGCTTGAAGGCATCCATGTAGGGGCGGCTGAGGAATTGCATCTGCTCAAGGTAGAGTGCCCACAATTCATTGGTGCTTTTCGCGGCGTGCATAATCCCATTCTGGTCAAGGGTCTGCTGGCGTATCTGCGCCATATAGCCGCTTAGGGCAGTCGTCCAATCTTCACCGGCATCAAGACGCGGAACCAGCGTCTGCCATGCCCGCGTGGTCATCTCGATCAAGCGCATCATCGTGGCTTGGCTCGTGGTGATCTGCTGGGCAAATTCACGCGAGAGGGCACTGCTATCTGACAGCATCGTATCCATGCTCTGCCCATAGAGCTTCCGCCACGGCTCAATCAAATCCGGGTACGCACCCATCATTGGCATGCTATTTGGCATTACGGTGCCGCTTTGCATCAGATCAGCCCAGTTGGTGATGAGTTGTCGTTGGCTGTCCATCCAGAGTTTCGACATTGAGTCTGCTTGTTCACGCCATGTCATTCGTATTCCTCCTTACACGGCTATCGCGGTTCGGTTTGGTATGCGTGCCTTGCCTCATCTTAACGATGTGACAGCATAACCCTGCTGTCAGGGTAGTCCGGGTCGTTACACTCGTCCAGAACATGCTCGCTTGACCAATGCACAGGAGTAAGCAGCATCATTGCTACCACCGATATAGGTGCAGCTGCACGCCAGCCACACCCAGCGAAGCTCACGTTTGGTTCCGCCAGTTGACGCATGCTTGCGAGAATGTTTTCCAAATTATACCATAGCTTAATGCGGCTACTGCACAACCACGAATCACTGTCAGGGCTATCGTTCCCGATTACGCAGGCGGCACTGCCACCAGCGCAACGACTTCGATCTCAACCTGTGCGCCGAGGGGCAGGGCTGCAACTTGAAACGTCGAACGGGCGGGCGGATCGGCAGGGAAGAATTCGGCATAGACGGCATTCATCGCGGCGAAGTCGGCTATATCCGCGAGGAATACGGTAGTCTTGACCACATTCGCTAGCGATGTACCTGCCGCTGTCAGGATCGCCTGCACATTGAGCAGGACCTGTCGCGTCTGGGCAGCAACATCACCTGCGACAAGCTGATTGGTCGCGGGATCAAGCGGCACCTGCCCAGAGGCAAACACGAACTGCTCGGTGCGGATCGCGTGGGAATAGGGGCCTAGGGCAGGCGGCGCGTGCGCTGCATGGATCACGGTGCGGGTCATGATGTTTCTCCTTCATACGCTCACAATTGCTCACAAACTAGACGTGGCTACTGCCACTGTTCGCGCCACTGGCGCATCTGAGCAATCTCGGCTTGCTGGGCCGCGATAATCTCAGTTGCCATTGCTTTCAGTTCGGCGTGTTCGGCATTGTTCAGGGCATCCTCAGCCATATGCACCGCCCCTTCATGATGCGGGATCATCGCATCAATGAAGCGGATCTCAAACGGATCGGGGCTGTCGGTGGCAACTTCCATCGGGCCCATATCCATATCCATGCCGCTGGTGGGCGGCAGATCGGGGTACCACTGCGCTCGCCACGCCTGCATCTGCTCGATCTCGGCTTGCTGCGTAGCGAGGATCGCCGTGGCCATCTCGCGCAGTTCGGGGCGTTGGGCTTCCGCCAGAGCCGCTTCAGCCATATCGAGTGCGCCTTGATGATGCACGATCATACTATCAATGAACAGCGCGTCGTAGGGTTCGTCGCTTGCCCCCATCCTGTGTCCAGCCTGCCCGCTCTGTTCCGGCGTATCCGCTGCGGGAGGAGCGGGTGCGGCACACGCACCCAGCAGCCCAAGCAGCAGCCATGCGATCACAATCTGTTGTATACAGTTCTCCTTCATTTCTATCCATTACTTAAGAGTATAACACTTCGCGCAAGGTGCAAGGCTTAAGCGCAGATGAATCCTTAGCCCGTAGCCAATCCGCAGCCAAGCTATGGTATACTGGCAGCCGAACAGTGGATCAGCGTTGCCCATAACTTGCGCTGCACCGCATAACCAACACGCTATGGTATACTTGCCACGCAATGCCAACGAGCACTGACAATTCGCCAACCCCAAACCAATCCCCCGTACCCCATCCGTTGGCAGATAGATCGCACCTGCTTTCACTGCGCCGTGCAGCCATCCTTGTGGCCCTGTACAGTACCGCTCATTTCCTTTTCCTGCGCTGGAATAGCCCCTTTCACCCACGCTGGCGGGCGGGCGTTGATCGCGGCTGGTATGGCTGGTTTGATCAGCAGAGCTACGCAACCCTCGCCCACGAGCTAATCCACGGGACGATCAGCACCGTGCAGCACGGGCCCGGCATGGCGTTATTCATTGCCCCATTCACGGTCCTGATGCCGAATGATCCGTTCCTGATACCTTTGCTGCTACTCTACGTGGGCACGATGCTGCTGACGCTGCGCCTGTTGCACTGGTTCTTGCCGATTGAAATCAGCGTGCTTGCGGTCATCCTCTTGAGCCACAGCACGCATTTCGCCGAGTTCTTCTACAACACATGGAATAACACGGTAGTCGCGTTTGCCTGCATGAGCCTGCTCATCCTCAGCGATGTTGGCCCACGCTGGCGTTTAGCAAGTGCCGGGGCGGTGGGGGTGCTGATGAGTTGGGTGCTAGCCACGCGCTACGGCGATGTGGTGTTGCTCGTGCCACTCGCGCTGCTCGTGCTGTACAACCTTGCCCCGACATGGCGCGAACGTTTTACCCTCACGGTGGTGGCGGGTTTGGCATCGCTGCCGCTTGTGATCTTCACTGGCTATGTGCATCAGGTTGCTTTTGGCTCGCCGTTCATCACGCCCTACCACGCCGTCCCTAGCCCCACCTTTGGCAACAGTGTTGCCGGACTAGAGAGCCGTTCATGGGATTTTCTCGGCTATCACCTGTTTAGCATGTTCATCAATCCCCACGTATTCTATCAGAATGCAATCTATGAGCCGGATGTGGCAAGTTTGGCCGCTGCGCTCTTCATCCTGATCTTCGTCGGGCTAGGCCTGCTCACAATGGCACAGGCGCGTCCGGCACTCATTGGCGCGGCAGGGGCAAGTCTCCTGCTCGCCTTTGTCTATTATGGAACCTATGAATTTACGGGGCAGGAGCATATCAAATACAACGCGATGCGGTTCTTTCTGCCGTGGGTTCCCTTCCTTACGACGGCGGGAGTAGTCGGGGTTATCGCCCTTGTGCAGAGCGATCTGCGTGATGCGCGTGAACGTTGGCGTATCGCTGGTGGGCTAGCCATCCCATTGGTGTTTGTGGGTGGGTTGTATGGCTACGCCCACCTTGCCAAACCAACCCCCGATCCACGGCACGTACTTGAGCGGTTTCGCTGGCAGATGACAATCCGCGCTGCGGATGATGCCGCGTACCAATTTACCGCTACCCCCCGGTACAATCCTTTATTACGCGACGGATTAGCCTTCACTGGGGTGGCACTGCCGCCTAATCTACCGTCAGGCACGCGCATGGTCATTGATATGGCACAGACCAATACTATCGAGCAGGTGACGTTCGTGCATGATCTGACTCAGCCCTTGCCACCATTTGACCTCGATGTCACCGTTTCCAACGATGGCAACTGCTGGTTGCCCGTAGCAAACCAGCACTACCGCAGTGACCAACAACGGTTGCAGGAAATTGCCTTTGCGCCAGTATCAACGCGCTTTCTCCAGATCGTGATTCGCAACCCGATTCCTCCCAGTGGTGCTGCTATTGGAGAGGTGTACATTCATGGCAAACGTACTCCCGACTATATTCGCATGACCTATGGGGCTGGTTGGTATCCCTGTGAGCTACACCATGCACAGCCGCGCTACTGGATGGTGGCCCCCGCCGCGCTGTACCTTGAGACGGTCCAGCCACAGGCCGCCATGCTCAGCTTTCGGGTCGCCGCCAGTGTCCAGCCAACCACCACGCTCACGCTGGCCCTGAATGGGCAGCCGCTCACGGAAACCAGCATCACGGCCGAGCGCGAGCTGCGGGTGGGGCCGGTGTGGCTGCCAGCAGGTGATTCGGTGCTCCAGTTCACAGTAGCCGAGCCAGCCCAGCCCGCCGCCCGGCTCGGCGATGCGCGTGATCCGCGCATGCTGCATCTGCTCATCGCGGATCTGCGGGTGGTGCCAGTAGCTACCCCTTGAGCGTGCTATACTATTCCTCAAGTTATGGATTCGCCGCTGACTATGAACATCTTATAAAGGAGTGTTGCTGTGAGTCGCTCACAACGCCGTCGTGGAAAGCAGAAGGGCACCGTCGCTATGCCCAAATCGGTACAGCCCGCCGCCCCTGCGAGCAAAACGTCCCCCCCCGCACCGCCCACAGGCAAAAGCCGCACCACCGCGGCCCTTGCCCAGCCCCCCAAGCCCAGCCCCAACTGGCCAGCTATTCTCTCTGGTGCAGCCGTGCTGGGGGTGCTGGCATTGCTCGGCTTTATGCTGTTTGGGCGGAGCACCCCCCCCGAACAGGCTGCTGCTGTGGCGGATGACGTGCCCGCCGCAATCAACGACCTCGCCCTGCAAGCCTTGACTGAACAGGCGCTAGCCCCCACCGCTGCTGCACCAGATCGGGTAGATGCACCGGAGAGCCGCCCAATCTTTACTGAGCTGCCACCCATGACGATTGACCCAAGCCGCGAGTATCTCGCCACGATCACCACCCCGCGCGGCGAGATTGTCGCCCAACTGCGCCCCGACCTTGCGCCTCAGACGGTGAACAGCTTTGTGTTCCTCGCCAATGAGGGCTTCTACGATGGGCTGACATGGCATCGCGTGATCGAGGGCTTTATGGCGCAGGGCGGCGATCCGCTCGGCACGGGCACAGGCGGCGCAGGCTACAATGTGCCCGCCGAGTTTACCAACGAGGTCGCTTTTGATCGGCCCGGCATCCTTGCCATGGCCCGTGCCAACGATCCCAACAGTGCCAGTTCGCAGTTCTTCATCACCACTGCACCCGCCGCCCACTTGACGGGTCAGTACACCGTCTTTGGCGAGGTGATCGCTGGGCAGGAGATCGCAGAGGGTATCCCCCTGCGCGACCCGATGACGGCTACCACGCCCGGCGAGGAGATCATCGCCATTTCGATTGAGGAACGCTAAAGCAGGTATTGGGTGCTAGGTGTCAGGTGTCAGGTGCTAGGTATCAGCGAGGCGTGACTAGGGAGCAGCAAAGCTGTACGGGTTTACCTATAACGTACCACCTGACACCCGACACCTGACACCTACCACGAAGGACAAACCGATGCCCTCACTTCTCCTCAAGCACGCTGATGTGGTGCTGACAATGGATGCCACCCGTCCGCGCATTGCCGGCGGCAGCATCCTCATCCGCGATGGCTGGATCGTGCAGATTTTTGATCCACCCGACCTGCCACCGGCTGTGGAAGCTACCGCCGATGAGGTACTCGATGCACGCGGCTTGGCCTTGCTGCCGGGCCTGATCAACACCCACCACCACTTCTACCAAACGCTAACCCGCGCTGTGCCCGGCGCACAGGATCAGAAGCTGTTTGATTGGCTGGTGCGGCTCTACCCGATCTGGGGCGAACTAACCGACGAAGCCGTCTATATCAGCAGCCTGACCGCAATGGCCGAACTGATCCGCTCTGGCTGCACCACCAGCAGCGATCACCTGTACCTGTTCCCCAACGACTCCACGCTCGATGCCCAAATCCGTGCTGCCCAGACCTTGGGCATGCGCTTCCACGCCACACGCGGCTCGATGTCGCTAGGGCGCAGTCAAGGCGGCTTGCCGCCCGATCACGTCGTCCAAGCCGAAGCAGACATTCTGCGCGATTGCCAACGGGTGATCGAGCAGTACCACGATCCGCAGCCGGGGTCGCTCTTGCGGATTGCGCTTGCGCCCTGTTCGCCCTTCTCGGTTACGCCGCAGCTGATGCGCGAGACGGCCCGCCTTGCCCGCGCCTACCCCAATGTTATGCTGCACACCCACGTTGCCGAAACCGCCGACGAGGAGGATTTCTGCCTTGCCCGCTTTGGCAAACGCCCCGCCGCCTACATGCACGAATTGGGTTGGACGGGTGCGGATGTGTGGTGGGCCCACGCAATCTTTCTCAACGATGCTGAAATCCGCCTGCTGGCTGAGACAGGCACCGGTGTAGCCCATTGCCCCGCCTCGAACATGCGGCTTGGTTCGGGGATCTGCCGCGTGCGGGCTATGCTCGATCACGGTGTGAAAGTCGGCATCGGCGTAGACGGCTCGGCGAGCAACGATACTGGGCACATCCTCAACGAAGCCCGCACCGCCGTGCTGTTGCAGCGCGTGCAGCTCGGTGCTGAACGCTTCAGCGTAGCCGAAGGCCTCCAGCTAGCGACACGCGGCAGTGCCGCCGTCTTGGGGCGTGATGAGTTGGGCGTGCTTGCCGTCGGCAAGGCGGCTGACATCATCGGCGTGAACCTGCACACGCTCGCGATGTCCGGCGGCGCGGTGCATGATCCGCTGGCGGCGTTGCTGCTGTGTGCGATTGAGCGGGTAGACCTGTCGGTTATTCATGGGCGCGTGGTGCTGCGCGATGGGGTATTACAGGGGCTTGATCTGCCCGCGCTGATTGCCCGCCACAATGCCATCGCCGCCGACATGGTGGCCCGGCATCCGCTGTAGCGGGGCAGGTGACTGGGTGGCAGGTGCGAGGTGGCAGGTGTTAGGTGGTAGGTGGCGGGTGCTAGGTGATTAAGGTTAGGTGATTGGGTTGGGGCGGAGGCCTATATTACCGGCTGGGTGGCCCAAGCCTTGCGAATGGGCTGATCTAGCCCCTCAAATTGAACAGGAACCGCGCCTGCACTTTGTAACCGAACTGGATGGCTACGTCGTGCTTGAAGTGACCAAGTAAGGTTACTTGCCAAATAGTTAGCCCTGTGCTACCATGATCTGTACAGCAATGATGCAAAGTTCAGATCCGGAGTACGTCCAAGTGTGACTTGTGTAACTTCAGTTGGGGAAGTATTGTCGCATGGCGCACTAGCATCAGGCTTGGTGGGCCTATGTACATGAGAGGGGAATGCAATGGAATTTACGCTTGCAACGGTATTGGCACAGGCGAATGACGGCGGCGGCTGGTTTAGCAACCTATTCACGTTTGCCTTCTATGTTGGGGTTGTGGTCGGGCAGTGGAAACTGTTCGAGAAGGCCGGAGAAGCTGGCTGGAAAGCCTTGATCCCAATCTACAACTTTTTCATCCTGCTCAAGATCGTTGGTCGGCCGGGTTGGTGGCTGCTCTTGCTCTTGATCCCACTCGTCAACCTTGTCATTCTGTTCCTGATCTCCAATGATACGGCCAAGTCGTTTGGCAAAGGCATTGCCTATGCATTTGGGCTGTTCCTCTTAGGGATCATCTTCTATCCCTTGTTGGGCTTCAGCGATGCCAAGTACGTCGGTCCAGCGGCGGCCTAAGCGGCAGCTCACGCTCAGCCCAGACACCACCCGCCAGATTAGCTCTGGCGGGTGCCGGGCCTAGCCCACGCTAGCCAATCACCAATCCAGCTCGC
This sequence comes from Chloroflexaceae bacterium, assembly GCA_012031225.1. Lineage (GTDB taxonomy): Bacteria > Chloroflexota > Chloroflexia > Chloroflexales > Chloroflexaceae > JAAUTZ01. The sequence goes on along the minus strand of JAAUTZ010000002.1, from coordinate 63,597 downwards.
CCCCTAAAACCTGTCACCTGTTACCTCACACCTGCCCCCTTCGTGTCCTTCGCGTTCTTCGTGGTGTGTCTTCCTATCCTGAAACCTAGCACCTGAAACCTAGCACCTGAAACCTAGCTCTCGCTCCAGCGCGTGCCGCAAGCGCAAGACGGCCAGATCGCCCGCTTTCGCTTCCAGCAGCAGATCGAAAGGCGGCAAGCCGCGCCCAGCGTGCAGCACCGCTAGCAGGTCGTGCGGATTGACGAAATCAGCGTGCTGCCCGTGGCGCGGCGCAAGCACCCGCGCTGGCTGCTTGCCCTGCGGCGGTAACAGGTGGGCTTCGGTGCGGGCCGTGCTGAGATGCACTTCGGGGCGCACCCCCGGTGACCATGTAGCCGTTGCCAAGCCCAACGCGAGCGCGAGCGGGAGCGCGTGCTGATTGTGCAGCAGCCAGTGCAGATAATCGAAGACGATAGCCACACCACACTGTTGATGCAACCAGAGCAGATCGGCCAGATCAAAGCCAGCGTGATCATGCTCAACAACCACCCGCCGCCGCACCGCCGCCGGAAGCTGGGTATAGTGCATGGCAAACTGCTCCAGACTGGTTCGCCGGGCGGCAGGCCCACTGGAGCCACCCACATGCACCACAATGCAGCCGGATGGATCTGGGTGCAGGGCTTCCAGCAACGCCGCAAGCAGCGTCAGTTCAGCTTGGCTGGCTCGCGCAAGCGCAGGATCAGCCGTGCCCAACACCACATGCGGCCCGGCGTGGAGCGTCAGACGCACCTGCTGCTGCGCGATCTGGGCCGCCAGCACCGCCAGCGTAGCCTGCTGTGCGGCCAACTGGCTCCCCGCCAAAGCCAGATCGTGCAGCGGCAGCAAGGCTGGATCGAGGCGGTAGTAGCTGATCTGCTGGTGCTGGAGGTAGTGCAGAATATCGCGGAGCATGAGCAAACCCAAGCCAAGCTGCTGCTGCGCTGCGGCCCGTGGGGCGTGGCTCCGCAGGCTCGGTTGCCCCACCACCCGCACCGCAAAGCCCAGCCGCGGCGACGCGGGGATTGGTTGCGGCGCGTAGCCCGGCCGGCCCGCCTCCCGCAAACGCACTGGCTGGGGCTGATCCGTGCGAGCGTGCTTCCTAAGAGTTGGCGGGGCTGGTGAAACCATGACTGCTGCTTGGGTCAAAGCTGAGTCGCCGATGGGTACGGGTGTAGTAGCGCACTTGGCGCGAGAGGTTGCGCTCACGCGGGACTTCTTGCGTGGCTTGCAGAATCCGTTCGGTGGCGTGTTCGATGCTCTGTTGCAGCACGGCATTGGTAGCCCCATCCGCCCGTAGCCGCCGCAGTTCGGCTTCCCACGGCACACTGCATACCCCATGCGCGACAATCCCGACAATCTCCGGCAAAGTCCGGCTGTGGCGCAGCCAGTTCAAGCCCATGCAGAAAGCCACATGCCGACACGGAATCCGCTCACTCGCAACCTGCAACAGCTCAACTTCGCGCCCCACAGCCAGCACCAACAACACGGCATCATCGGGCTGAAGCTGTTCAATCGTGCGAACCGGACGTTCGAGCAACTGCCCCAATGCTAGCACCAACGGCCGCGCTACCAGATCGGCGGCGCACAGGGCCGTGAAATCCCATTCACTCCCGCGCACCAGTGCCATCAGGCGTTGCAGCGTCGTGCCAATGTCGGGGTAGGTGAAGTGGTAATCTTTGGTCTCGGTCACCGCTAACCCGTTATCTTGAGCCGAGCCGATGTAGACTACGCCTTCATTGGCATACATCTGATCTTTGACGGTGTTGAGGGCCCGGAACTCGCGGTAGCGTTCGACTGCGGTGATATTCTCGATCAGCTCAGTCTGCACTTCAGGGCCCGCCGTCGCCGCAAGTAGGAGGGCTTGCCCAAATGCGGTCAGGGCTTCATCGTAGCGGCGCAGACCCAGCAAGCATTGCCCGTGCAGATTGTGGATCTCCCAATCATCGGCGTAGCTCGCTAGGGGGTATTTCAGATGGCGCAGCGCGTCGGTGTAGTTCTGGTGGTGGCTAGATTTGATGAAGGCCACTTCGTAGTGCGTGGCGGGGTCATCCGGCATCAGTTGCAGGCAGGCTTCAAACGCATGCAGGGCTTCTTCGTAGCGTTCAAGCTCGATCAGCACATAGCCGAGATTGAAGTAGGCGAGGAAATCGCCTTCGAGATTAACCACCGTCTGAAACTGATCGGCGGCTTTGGCGAGCAAGCCCGCGCGTTGGTAGTAGAAGCCAAGTGCGGCGTGGGCTTCACGCAAATGCGGATACACCGCTATCGCGAGGCGATACTCTTCAACCGCTTCGGGCATACGATTGGCTTGCTCAAATGCCAAGCCCCGATAGTAGTGGCGTAAGCCTTCATCGCGTTTCTGTAAGTCAATCATGGCACGCTCGGCTGGGCTTGATGGTGGTAGCATACATAGTTTTCGCTTTTCCACATTATACCATATTCATTCGGTTTTTGGTTAATGACTGCGATTATTTGAAACAACAAGAGCCTGTTACTGGGAGCCGTGCGTGCTGGGAGACTTGACAAGTGCCTAGTTTTCAGCTACCCTAAACTAGCAGCACGCCGGGGTAGCTCAGCGGTTAGAGCGATTGATTCATAATCAATAGGTCACGAGTTCAAATCTCGTCCCCGGTACCATGCATTGGTAGCAGCCACACGATGACCCGCCCACGAGATAACCCACCGATCCGCACTGACCTGCTGCATACTCGCGTCCAAGCCTATCTGTCTGCCCATCAACTCTGGCACAGCACAGCCCACCTGATTGTTGCTGTTTCGGGCGGCACCGATTCACTGGCGCTCCTCCACATGCTCTGGCAGCTCCGCAGCCAGCAACCCTTCACGCTGCATGTTGCCCACTTCGACCACCAACTGCGTGGATCTCAATCCGCTGCCGAAGCCGCGTTTGTTGCCGATACCGCCACCGCATGGCAGCTACCTGTCACCGTTGCGAGCGGCAATCTGCCCGCCCAGCTCGGCTCCGGGATCAACAAAGCGGCTGCCGCCCGGGCCGCCCGCTACCGCTTCTTGGCCACCCTCGCCGCGCAGTTGCATGCCGATGCCGTACTGCTCGCCCACCACGCCGATGACCAAGCCGAAACGGTGCTGCTGCACCTGCTCCACGGCTCCGGCAGCGCCGGCTTGCGCGGCATGCAGCTCGCAACGCCGTGGTCTGTATGGAGCGCATGGGCCGCCCCCTACTCCACCAGTGCAACGGGCCCCGCTGGCGCAGTGCTGCTGCGCCCCCTGCTCGATACCCGTCGGGTTGAACTCGAAGCCTACTGCACCCAGCACCAGCTTGGGCCGCGCCACGATCCGAGTAACCACGACCAGCAAGCCACCCGCAACCGTATCCGCCACCACCTCCTCCCAATCCTTGCCAGCTACAACCCCCAAATCAGTGCGGCTTTGGGGCGCACCGCCGAACTGCTGAGTGACGACTATGCCTACATCCAACGCCAACTCGATCAGCATTGGCCCGCCCTTGCTACCGTCTATCCCGCCGCAATCCACTTCGATGCCGCCCACTGGCACGCCCTCGATCCAACCCTGCAACGCTACGCCCTGCGGCGGGCTGCCGCCCAGCTCACCCAGACCCAGCTCAGCGCGGCTCAGATCAAGGCCGGCTGTGCCGCCACGACCCACCCCACCGGCTATCAGCATGCACTCGGCGCGAGCCTTATGCTGCGCGTTGAACACGGACGCATCGTCATCAGCGATCCCCGTCAGCCCACCGCGATCTGGCACGCCCCCACCCCACTGCCCCAGCTAGCCCACGCCCCGCTGCCTGTGCCAGTCCCCAGCCAGCTTCAGATTGCCCCCTACTGGCAGCTTACCACCGAACTGCTCACCCCTTCAGCCAATCTGCCCCCACCCAGCGCGTGGGAACTCCACCTCGCCGCCGAACAGATCACCGCCGCCCTGTGGCTACGCTGGCGGCAGGCCGGGGATCGCCTGTCTATCGGAACCGGTTCGCGCCGCGTGCAAGACCTGCTGGTAGATGCCAAAGTGCCGCGCACCCTGCGCCTGCACCTGCCCCTGCTCTGGCTCGGCGAGCGGCTGATCTGGGTCGTCGGCGTGCGGGCCGACCCGCACGTCCTTGCCCAGCCGCACAGCCCACAGGTACTCCGCGTGCGTTTGACGGCCACCGCCCCAAGTGGTGCTACAATGCAGAGTGAAGCAGAATGAACCCATAAGGAGGAGCCACGTTATGTCTACAGCCGATCCCCACGCGGATATTGAACGGATCTTGATTACCGCCGCCCAGATTCAGCAACGGGTTGCCGAACTCGGTGCCCAGATCAGCCACGATTACCAAGCCCACAGCGATCCCCTGTTTGTCGGGGTGCTGAAAGGCTGCACCATGTTTCTGGTTGAGCTAGCGGTACACGTCAACATCCATATTGCGATAGACTTCATCGCCATCTCTAGTTATGGGCAAAGCACCGAATCGAGTGGCGTGGTGCGCCTGCTGAAAGACCTCGACACCGACATTGCCGGGCGCCACATCCTCATCATCGAAGATATTATTGATAGCGGCCTGACCCTCGCCTACCTGCGAAGCCAGCTCGAACGGCGCAACCCCGCCAGCCTCCGCATCTGCACCCTGCTTAACAAACCTGAACGCCGCCAAGCGGACGTGCCCGTAGACTACATCGGCTTCGACATCCCAAATGAGTTTGTCGTCGGCTACGGGCTAGATTACGCCGAACGCTACCGCAACCTGCCCTATATCGGTGTCCTCAAACCAGAAGTTTACACCCGCCCCGCACACTAGCAGCCGGGTCGCGCAGATTCACTTTATCACCCGAAATACTGACGTGCATGTAATCTAGTCACCTTGAATCAGCCCTGTGCATCTGCTATAATAGCTATGGATGCATGTGCTTGCCAAAGCTCATACGTTGCACCCTATTTTAAACAAATCGAGCTGACCGACGCTGGTCAGCGCACAATTCCCGTATACCGAGCAAATCAATGCTCCCGAAAGGAAAGACACACAGGCATGGGTGATAATCGCTGGCTGAAAAACAGCTTTGTATACTTGATCATTCTGGTCGCTGCGTTGGCTCTGTTTTTTCAGTATTTCGGTGGCCCTGCAAGTGCAACTGACGAGCGCGGCATCGCGCAGGTCGTTGCCGATGCCAAAGCTGGGCGTATCGCTGAAATCCGCGCCCAAGCAGGCGACGAACGAATTGATGTTGAATATCGTGATGGCACAAGCTATAACTCGCGCATCGAGAGCAACGATAGTGTGATGAGCCTCTTTGCCCGCTTTGGCGTACCGTTGCCCACCGAAGATGGGCCGGAAGTCAATGTCAGCCCGCGCCCCGCGTGGGGCGGCTTGCTGAGTGCCTTCACGATCCTGCTCCCGACGTTGCTGCTGATTGGCTTCTTCTTCTTCTTTATGCGCCAAGCCCAAGGCAGCAACAACCAAGCCCTCTCGTTCGGCAAGAGCCGGGCCCGGATGTTTGCGGGCGACAAGCCGACGGTGACGTTTGCCGATGTCGCCGGGCAGGAAGAAGCCAAGCAGGATTTGACCGAAGTGGTCGAGTTCCTCAAGTTCCCTGACAAGTTCGCCGCCCTTGGCGCACGCATCCCGCGCGGCGTGCTGATGGTCGGACCTCCCGGCACCGGCAAGACGCTGCTCTCCCGCGCTGTGGCGGGCGAAGCAGGCGTGCCCTTCTTCTCGATCAGCGGCTCTGAATTCGTCGAGATGTTCGTTGGAGTCGGGGCCAGCCGCGTGCGTGACTTGTTCGATCAAGCCAAGCGCAACGCCCCCTGTATCGTCTTTATTGATGAAATTGATGCCGTTGGGCGGCAACGTGGCGCAGGTCTCGGTGGTTCCCACGATGAGCGTGAACAGACCCTCAACCAGATTCTGGTCGAGATGGACGGCTTCGATACGAACACCAATGTCATCATCATTGCTGCGACCAACCGCCCCGACGTACTTGATCCCGCGTTGATCCGCCCCGGTCGGTTTGATCGCCAAGTTGTGCTGGATGCCCCCGATGTACGTGGCCGGATTGACATTCTGCGCGTACACAGCAAGGGCAAGCCGATGACTGAAGATATTGACTTGGAAGTGATTGCCAAGCAAACCCCCGGCTTCTCTGGGGCAGACCTTGCCAATGTTGTCAACGAAGCCGCCATCCTCGCTGCCCGGCGTTCAAAGAAGCAGATCAGCACCAGCGAACTGCAAGATGCCGTCGAGCGAGTTGCCTTCGGTGGGCCTGAACGGCGCAGCCGCGTGATGACGGATCGCAAGAAGCTGATTGTGGCCTATCACGAAGGGGGCCATGCCATCGTTGGGGCAGCCTTGCCACAGGCCCGTAAGGTGGTGCAAAAGGTGACGATCATCCCGCGTGGGCGGGCCGGCGGCTATGCCCTGTATCTGCCGGATGAGGATATGTTTGAGTTGCAGAGCCTTGCCCAGTTCAAAGCGGACATGGCGATTGCGCTCGGTGGGCGTTTGGCTGAGGAGATCATCTTCGGCTCCGACGAAATCACCACCGGTGCATCCAGCGATCTGGTTCACGTCACCCGCACTGCTCGCGCAATGGTTACCCGCTTTGCGATGAGTGAAAAGTTTGGGCCGGTTGTGTTCGGTGAGAAAGAGGAGTTGATCTTCTTGGGGCGTGAGATCAGCGAACAGCGCAACTATAGTGATGAGATCGCTCGCCAGATTGACGAAGAGGTGCAACGCCTTGCGTCCGAAGCCTTCGAGCGAGCACGCGAGATTCTGATCCGCAACCGCTCCATCCTCGATGATATGGCCAATGCACTGCTTGAAATCGAGACCCTCGAAGGCGCACAGCTGCGGGATCTGCTCAGTAACGTTGAGCCACTCAGCATTGATATTGATAGCCGCATGCACACCTTTGAGAAGCGGCTGAATGGCGGCCCACAGGCTCCGCCGCCACCGAGCATTCCGCCCACGCCGGGCTTGCTGCCGGGCTAGGGGCTTAGATCTTACGGGCGGGGCGGCACATTACCGCCCCGCTTCGCATTGCCGGCGAGGGCAAGCTCCCACCCACCCGCCACCTGTCACCTAGCCCCTGTCACCTAATCAATCTGGGCCCGTTGCAGCGTCCCACTATAGTCAATGTAAATGCTCTTCCACTCGGTAAATACCTCAAAGGTTGCCGTGCCACTCTCGCGGTGGCCATTGCCTGTCGCACCCGTGCCCCCAAAGGGCAAATGAACCTCCGCCCCAATCGTCGGAGCGTTGATGTACACAATGCCTGTATCGAGATCCCGCATCGCCCGAAATGCACGATTCACGTCGCGGGTATAGATTGATGCCGACAAGCCGTATGGCACATCGTTGGCAACTGCTATCGCCTCATCGAAATCATCTACCGCAATAATGCACAGGACCGGCCCGAAAATCTCCTCTTGGGCGATCTGCATCGTGCGGCGCACCCCACCAAAGATCGTCGGGGCGAAGAAGGAGCCTCTGTCGTAGGGCGGCTCGCGCAGCTGCTGCCCCCCGATCAACAGCTCGGCTCCTTCCGCTTGCCCAATCGCCACATAGCGGCTGATTGTCTCCAACTGCTGCTGGTTAATCACCGGGCCCACCTGCACGCCGGGCTGTAGCCCATTGCCCACCACCAATGCTTGCACCTGTGCCAGCAAGCGCGTGGTCAATTCATCAAGCACGTCTCGCTGGACAATCAGGCGGCTAGTAGCTGTGCAGCGTTGCCCAGTCGTGCCGAATGCACCCCACAGGACCCCGTTTAGCACCAAATCAAGATCGGCATCATGCATCACAATAATCGGGTTCTTGCCGCCCAGCTCCAAGGCCACCCGCTTGCGGTGCTGTGCGCCAAGCGTGGCCACATGCGTACCCGTCGCAACACTACCCGTAAACGAGAGTACGGGCACTTGCGGGTGCAGCACCAACGGCTCACCGGCACTCGGCCCATCGCCCATCACAATATTGACCACCCCCGGCGGCAAGCCTGCATCTATCAGCGTCTGCACGAAATGCACCGTGCTGAGTGGCGTATCTTCGGCGGGCTTAATCACGACGGTATTGCCGGCCACAAGAGCGGGCAGGATCTTCCACGAAGGAATGGCCATCGGGAAGTTCCACGGGGTAATCAAGCCAACCACGCCAATTGGCGCACGCACACTCATCTGAAACTTGTTGGGCATCTCGCTCGGCGTTGTCTGCCCGAACAGCCGCCGCCCTTCACCCGCCATATAGTAGGCCATATCAATCGCCTCTTGCACATCGCCCCGAGTTTCTTCCAGCACCTTGCCCATCTCGCGGGTCATCGCGTGGGCATACTGCTCCTTGCGTTCAGTGAGCAGGTGTGCAGCGCGGAACAAAATCTCGGCGCGGCGGGGAGCGGGCACGAGCCGCCAATCCTGATAGGCCTGTGCAGCTGCCGCCACAGCGCGATCAATATCCGCCGCGCCACTCGCCGGAAACACCCCCACCAGATCGTCCTGATCGGCAGGATTGCGATTCTCAAAGGTTACCCCAGTCTGCGCGGGGAGCCATTCACCCCCGATCAAATTATGCATCACAACTGTACTCATTGCAGTTCCTCCTGTTAATCCTTTATTGCTGATTATAGCACGCGAGGGTTGCCCGCCTCGAAACAATGTAAACAATACCACCAACACAGGCAGTGGCGCAGTGCTACAATACTGCTAGAGTAATCACTAGCACAAGGAGCAAGTATGCAACTCGGAATGATCGGGCTAGGTAAAATGGGCGCGAATATGACCACGCGCCTGATACAGGGCGGGCATACGCTGGTTGTCTATGATCGCAACCCCGAAGCAGTACAGGCGGCAGCAGCCGGAGGAGCAATTGCGAGTACCACCCTCGCCGAACTCGTTAGCCAACTCGCCGCGCCGCGTGCGGTGTGGGTGATGGTTCCGGCGGGTGATCCCACCGAACAGACCATTCACGAGCTAGCGGCTCTACTCAGTGCAGATGACATCATCCTCGATGGCGGCAACAGCAACTACAAAGATAGCCAACGCCGCGCTGACCTGCTCAAGGCACAGGGCATCCACTTCATAGATGTTGGCACAAGTGGCGGCATCTGGGGCTTAAACGAAGGCTACAGCCTGATGATCGGGGGTGCGCCAGAAGCAGTGCAACGCCTGAACCTGATCTTTGCGACGCTGGCCCCCGCCCCAGATCGCGGCTGGGGCCATGTTGGCCCAGCCGGTGCGGGACACTTCGTCAAAATGGTCCACAACGGGATCGAATACGGGTTGATGCAAGCCTACGCCGAAGGCTTCGAGCTAATGCAGCACAAAACTGAACTCGCGCTCGATCTGGCCCAGATCGCCACCATCTGGCAGCACGGCAGCGTCGTGCGTTCGTGGCTGCTCGACCTGACCGCCCGCGCCCTGACCGAGAACCCCCATCTGGACGGCATCGCCGCCTACGTACCCGATTCCGGCGAGGGGCGTTGGACAGTGCAGGAAGCGGTAGATCTGGCTGTGGCGTTGCCGGTGATCACGCTCGCATTGCAAAACCGCTTCCGTTCGCGCTCGGAGCAACCATTTGGTGACAAGCTCCTCGCCGCAATGCGGAACCAGTTTGGCGGGCACGCGATCAAGCCAACCGACGATCCGGCTTAAGCTCTACCGACAAGGAGTTCTCGCAATGCCAATCAGTACCCCGCCTACATCCATCGTGATCTTCGGTGCATCCGGCGATTTGACCCAACGCAAGCTCATACCCGCCCTATACAATCTCTGTGTGCGTGAGCGGCTCGATCCGAGTACGCGCATCATCGGCTTTGCGCGGCGGCCCTATAGCCACGCCGAGTTTCGCACGCTGATGCACGCGGCTGTCAAACAGTTCACCCCTGCCAGTTACAGCGATGTCGCATGGGCGAACTTCGCGCCACGCCTGTCGTATGTACAAGGCAACCTCAATCTTGCTGAAGACTACACCCGCCTTGACGAGTTCCTGCGCGAACGGGAAGGCGGCGCGAACATCAGCCGGCTGTACTACCTTGCCACCGCGCCCGAATTCTACGCGCCGTGTGTCGAACTGCTGGCAGCGCAGGGGATGGCCACTGAGGACACCGCCCCGCGCCGGATCGTCATTGAGAAACCGTTTGGGCATGATCTGGCCTCGGCCCAAGCCCTCAACCGCACGGTGCTTGCTGCCTTTGCCGAGCAACAAGTCTACCGTATTGACCACTATCTCGGTAAGGAGACGGCTCAGAATATCGCCTACTTTCGGTTTGGCAATACCGTCTTTGAGAATGTGTGGAACCGCAACTACATAGACCATGTGCAGATTACCGTAGCCGAGACGGTAGATGTCGGCAACCGCGCTGGCTACTACGATGGCTCTGGCGTGCTGCGCGATATGTTCCAGAACCACCTGCTGCAACTGCTGGCCCAAGTGGCAATGGAACCGCCCGCATCCTTCAAAGCTACCCCCATTCGCAACGAGATTGCCAAAGTGCTCTCAGCCGTGCGCCCCCTCACCCCCGAAACCCTGCCCGAACAGGTCGTGTTGGGGCAGTATACCGGCTACTGCCAGACTGAGCGCGTGCGCCCCAACTCGCGCACGCCAACCTACGCCGCGCTCTGTCTCTATATTGACAATTGGCGGTGGCAGGGCGTGCCATTCTACCTGCGCTCTGGCAAAGCTATGCAGACCAAAGTGAGCGAGATTGCAATCCAGTTCCGCGAGCCACCACGGGCAATCTTCCCGCCGGAAACGCGCCACAGCCTCAACCCGGATGTCCTCAGCCTGTGCATCCAACCAGATGAGGGCATTCACTTCCGCATCGATGCGAAACTGCCCGGCACGATTGCCGAAACCCGTTCCGTAGACATGACCTTCCACTATGCCGATCTGGGCGAATTCAGCACGCTGCCGGAAGCCTATGAACGCCTCCTGATGGATGCCCTAATTGGTGATGCAGCCCTATTCATTCGCGGCGATGCGATTGAGATGGCGTGGGCGTTGGTTGATCCAATCATTGCCGCCTACGAACAGGATGACCGCCTGCCAGTACACCGCTATGCTTACGGGAGCTGGGGCCCGGATGCGGGGCACGAGCTACTGCGTTGCAGTGGGCGCGAGTGGCTGAATCTGTGTGGCACGCATCCGCCGGGCGGGCACCCACACTAGGCCACATCATGCTACAATAATAGGAGCAGGTGCGGTAGTGCTGGTAGGTTAACAATGGGTGAAACAGACCATCCCCTGAAACGGTTGGTACTCGACAACAAAGAAGACTTCGCCGCGTGGTTGCTCGGCGATGACGTACAGATCGTGCAGGTCACGGCGGTAGGTGGCGAACTGACCGCCGATCCTGATCCGATTGACACTGATCTCCTGCTCTTAGTCACGCTCAAAGATGGGACGCAGCTACTTCTGCACATCGAGTTTCAAGCTCCCGGCAGTCGCAAGCCGATGCCCCTGCGGATGCTGGACTACCTCAGCCGGATTGTGCAGGAATATCGCGGTATTCGTATCGAGAGCGTGGTAATCTATCTTGCCCGAGCGGGGCGCAATGACACAGGCAGACATGCTGTCTATGGTCTGGATCGGGATGGGCAGCAAGTCGTGCGGCTAGCGTGGAACTACACCGTGCTGCACCTGTGGCGGCTCGATGCAGAGGTGTTGCTGCAATCGCCGCGCACGGCGCTGCTCAGTCTGATTGGGCAAACACGCCTGCACCAACCAGAGCAAACCCTCGCGCAAGCGATTACGCGGATCAAAACCGAGACGAGCGGCGAGCTACAGTACCGATTATTGGAGGAACTACTCTTACTCTGTAGCAATGAGGAGATTGCGGCTATGGCAGAACGTTTAATTGAACGCAACCGGCTTCCAGAAACCCCGATGATGCGTAAACTGCGCGAGGAAGGGCGCAGCATCGGGCGCGAGGAAGGTATTACCATTGGACAGATGCAAGGGCGCGAGGAAGGGCGCGAGGAAGGGCTTGCCGAAGCCGCCCTGCGTCTGCTCACGCGCCGCTTCGGGAGCCTCGATGCCACCATCCAAGCCCAGATTGGTGCGTTGTCGGTGGAACAGTTGCGCCGCCTCACCGATGCCTTGCTCGATTTCACGACCTCCGCCGATGTGCAGCAGTGGTTGGCACAGCACCTTTTGAACGAGATCCAGAGACCACAATGAGTGAGCTACCAAACGCACCAATTGAGATTGATGGCAACGTCTGGCGGAGTCGCGTCGAGCAGATGCTCGTGGCACAAGGGCAACGCCTGACCGCCCCCCGCACGGCGATCCTCGCGTGGATTGCCCAGTCATCCGCTCCGTTTACCGCCGAAATGTTGGTGGCAGAGCTTGCCGACCAACGCCACGCCAGCAGCCGTCCAACTGTCTACCGGACTGTAGATTGGCTCCGTAACACGGGTTGGATCGCCCGTGTGCAGAGTGACGGGCATGAACATACCTATGCTCGCATGCTGCCGGGCCACTACCACCACGCGATCTGTACCGATTGTGGCACGACGCTCGTTGTGCCCGGCTGTGAGGCTCTGCAAAGCCTGACTAGCCTGCTCGCCGATGAGGGCTTCGAGGTGCGGGGGCACATTCTTGAACTGTTTGGCGTGTGCCGCGTATGCCGCTAGGCAACCACGCTGCCATCATCATCCGGCTCAGCGGCAGCATCCCATACGCCAAACGGATCGGGGTATATTGCCCACCCAGCAGGCCCTGCTTGCAGTTCTGCATCAGTTAGTAGGCAGGCGTTCATCCGCTCCTCAAACCACGCTCGATCCACATCAATCCCGATCACAACGAGTTCCTGCCGCCGATCTCCGAATGGCTCTGCCCACACCTCAGCGATCTCGGCACGGGTTTCGGGATCATCGGGAAGATCGCTGGCAGCAGCCCACCAGAAGCCGCCCGGCTCGGTGCGGGCAACCCCACCCGCCTGCGACCATAGCCCAATCCAGTCCATCCGCGATGCGAGCCAGAAGATTCCTTTAGAGCGGATTACGCCTTCCCATTCCGCGTTGATGAACTCCCAGAAGCGGGCGGGGTGCAACGGGCGACGAGCGCGGTAGACAAAGCTGCTGATGCCGTACTCCTCCGTTTCAGGGATATGTTCGCCCTGCAACTCCTTCGCCCATGCGGGCGATTGCTGCGCTTGCTCCAGATCAAAGCGATGGGTATGCAGGATTGCATCTAGCGGAACCTGCCCAAACGTCGCATGCAGGATCTGGGCATCCGGGTTGAGATGATAAAGCATAGCGTGCAGCGCAGCGAGCTGGTCTGGCTCTACCAGATCGGTTTTATTGAGAATAATCACATTGGCGAATTCAATCTGATCTACGAGCAGATCCACAATCGAGCGGTCATCCTGCTCGTGCATGCCCAGTTGCCGATCCCGCAATTCCTCGACTGAGCCGAAATCAGGCAGGAAGTTCTTGGCATCTACGACAGTTACCATTGTGTCCAGTACAGCCAAATCACCGAGCGACTGCCCCTGCTCATCGGCAAAGGTGAAGGTCATCGCAACTGGCAGTGGCTCCGAGATGCCTGTAGCCTCAATCAAGAGGTAGTCAAAGCGGCTCTCACGCGCTAGCCGAGACACTTCTTGCAGCAAATCGTCACGCAGGGTACAGCAAATGCAGCCGTTGGTCAGCTCTACCAATTGCTCATCGGTGCGGCTGAGCTGTGCGCCGCCCTCACGTACCAATGCCGCATCTATGTTGATCTCACTCATATCGTTGACAATCACGGCAACCCGCATGCCCTGCCGATTGTGCAGTACATGGTTGAGGAGGGTTGTTTTGCCTGCACCGAGAAAGCCCGACAGGACAGTTACGGGAAGTTTCTGCATAGCTTCGATCCTCACTTTATTTCAGAGTAGGTGCAGCCTACTTGCGCCCGCCACAGCACGCACAATCGGGAGCGTGGGGAGTGGCACGCGCATGCGCTGTTGCCTGCACGAGACGGGCAGTTGCGGCCTGATCTGGGCGATGCATGTGCGGCAGGCTCACTTCGCGTTGGCATAACCCGTGGCATAGCGGGCATTCAACCGGAAACAGATCAGCACTTGCGGCAGAGCGCAATAGCTCAATCTCGATTTCGCACGTTGCACAGGCATACACATAGAGCGGCATACGCAGGTCACCAATCTTTCTTGATACATAGTATCAATAACAAAGAAAGTGTAGCAGATTGACCGTAGCTTGTCAAGCATTCCAATCCATAGACAGCATTGCCTTACTTGCAACCCCTGCGCGACTGTGCTACAATCCTAAGGGTAGGGCGACGTAGCCAAGTGGTAAGGCAGCGGTCTGCAAAACCGCCACTCGCGGGTTCGAGTCTCGCCGTCGCCTCCAATCCAGACACGCACAGCAGGGACACCATGTGTCCCTGCTGTCCTTGTTTTTCCTGTCAAGTGCCGCCTGCGTCACCCCTCAATTGCGTGGCAGAGATGTTCAAGGCGGGTAATCTCACCTTTGCGATTGATTTCGAGCAAGATCACATCAATCCGCCACACGGGAGGCTCTGCGGCGGGCAAGCTAAGCGCACTCGTTGCTTGCACCTGTGCCGCGAGGTAGTGTTGGGCAAGGGCAATCAGGCGGGCTTGCTTGGTGGCATTGAGCGATTCTTCGGGGGCACTCGTCGTTGGGCTACGCCGCGTGCGGACTTCGACAAACACCACTTCATCCTCTTGCTCCATCACCAGATCAAGTTCGCCGTAGCGACAACGCCAGTTGCGCTGAAGCAGGGTGTAGCCTTGAGCTTGCAGATAAGCGAGCGCAGCCGCTTCACCTAGCTTGCCGAGCGTGCGCCGTGCCTGCGCCAAGCTAGGTGCTGGCATACAGGCTCACCCGCGCCTTGTTGATGATGTACACTGTTTCGTTGCGGAGGGGGATCAACGCGGGCTGACGCAGGAAGCTGCCAAAGGCCGGCAGGATCAACACCTTGTCGCGGCGCACAAACACCGACAGTGGCTCCCACGCCGTCTCACGGTCAGTGTAGCGCACCATCGGGTGAAGGTGTCCGGCAAGGGTCACACCGCTGCTATTTGGCACGGGGTAGTGGCGCAGGGCAAAGGGACTGTAGCTGTATGGCTCATCTACACATTGAATACCGAGTTCAGCTGGCGGGTCGCCGATCACATGGTCATGGTTGCCCCGAATCAAGATCATATGCAGCGCGGGATGGCTCTCGCGCCACGCTTGCAGCAGGGCGAGGGTTCGCGGGGTCTGCCCGCCGCGAGCGTGGATGAAATCGCCAAGAATAACAAGATGCTGGGCGTGCGTGCGTTTGAGGACCTGATCTAGCCGCACGAGATCAACGGTAGTATTGCCCTCTGCGGGCATATCCGACGGGGCGTGCAGGCGTTCGGTATTGCCGAAATGGGGATCAGCGATGAACAACGTCTCGCGCCGTTCCCAGAAGATCCCGCGCTCCGGCAATAACTGTAACGCCTCACCACAAACTTGGATCGTCAACGTGTCTGGCATATGCTCATTCCTACCCTGTGTTTGCCAGCCACGCTGCTGCTTGCCTGCCTTCCGGCATACTTCCAACGTTCCTGCCCCGCCCAACATGCGATGCCCAGCATGGCCCGCCTACGCAAAGCCATGCACCGTGCCCATTGGGGTATCAGGATCAGGCTTGGCAAGAGCTTTCGCAATCGGCGCACAAATCTCTAGCCACCACTGCGAACGCGGCCGGTCGTGGGCAAAATCCACCATACGGGGCCACTCCTCAATCGGGTAGACCCGGCTTGCCCCCGTGCGCCCCAGAAAGCCGGAGCCGGGCGTTGGCTTGGGATCTTCTTGGATCAGATACTGCATACAATGGGTTGCCATACGGGTGGCTTGAATCCGATCAAACGGAGTCGGGTTGCCGCCCTGTTGCAAGTGCCCCAGAATGGCGTGGCGCACCTCAAAATAGCCTTTGCCTTCGGTGGCAAACAGCTCGGACATAAATGCCGTGGTATAGACCGGATGCGATTTCTCGTTGCGGATCAGCAAGCCTAGCCGCTTGCCTTGCCGGAAACCACGAATCAGGTGCTCCAGATCATTTTGCAGATCAGCGAGCGTGATCCCTTCTTCGTGCATATACACCCGCTCTGCCCCCGTTGCCATCCCGCTCATCAACGCCAGATAGCCGCAGTAGCGGCCCATCACTTCCACCACAAAACACCGCCGTGAGGCAACTGCCGACTGCTTGATCTTGTCCACCACCTCAACAATGCCATTCAGGGCGGTGTCCGCACCGACGCTCAACTCCGAGCCGGGCAGATCGTTGTTGATCGTGGCGGGTAGGCAGACCATCGGAATATTGAAGGCGGGGAAGGTGTGCCGCTCTTGGGTCAGGCGCAGCACCGCTTGGTAGCCTTCCGAGCCACCGATCACCAACAGCGCATCAATCTGCAACTCCTCGATGTTACGGGCAATGGCATACAGCTCTGCCCCCGTCGGGATTTTGCGCGTTGTACCAAGTTCTGCACCGCCCACACTCGTCCAATCCTCAACTGACATCCACTCCATCTCACGCATATCGTTTTCGATCAAGCCGATAAAGCCATTCTGTACACCCAAGACATAGTGCCCCTGATCAAGGGCGTAGCGCGTGGCGGCACGGGCGGCGGTATTCATGCCGGGCGCAACCCCACCGGCATTCAGCACCGCAATCCGCATGCGGCGCTGGCCTGCTTGGGGCGGGTGGGGCGCACCACGCACCAGCGTTTGCAGCGTGGCAAAGGCTTCCTTGAAACTACTCCCGCGCAGATCCATAGCCCGTTCGTAATCACGGCGGGCTATCGCCTCCGCAACGGCGTGGGTCTGCTGCACACAGTACATCAGCGGCGAACTCACGATCCGGTTGCCGACGATCCCGACCAGCTTGGCTTCCGTCTCTGGGGTGGCTTTGAGCAACTCCTCAACGGCGGCATAGCCAGAGAGCGTACTCATGTTGCGGTCAAAGGCACTCGGCGAACCACCGCGCTGCACATGGCCAAGGATCGTCACGCGGGTATCTTCGCCGAGCCGTTCCTCTAGCACCTGCTTCACATAGTCGCTCTTGATCGGGTTGCCTTGCCGATCCCGTGCGCCTTCGGCAACAATCACAATACTCTCGCGCCGCCCGGATTCGCGCCCAGCCTTCAGCTCGCGGCACATCAGCGATTCCCAGTCATCCGTATTGGGCGGGCTTTCCGGCAGAAAGACCCAGTTCGCTTCAGTGGCAATCGCACTCATCAGGGCGAGGTAGCCGCAGTTGCGCCCCATTACCTCGACGACGAAGCTGCGTTGATGGCTAGAGGCTGTGCTGCTAATCGCATCAATCGCATCGGTGATGCGGTGCAGGGCTGTATCTGCGCCAATCGTCATATCCGTGCCATACATATCGTTGTCAATCGAGCCGACCAAGCCGATAATATACAGGTGCGGGTGCTGCTGGGCGAGGGTGGGTGGAACCTCGCCGCGCTCCGCTAGCTCCTGCACTAAGCCGGACCACTCCTCGCGGAAGGCATTCGCCCCCGTCAAGCTACCGTCGCCGCCAATCACCACGAGCCGATCAATGCCATGCTCCAGCAGATTGCGGGCTGCCGTAAGCCGCCCACTGCGCTCGCGGAACTCGGCGCATCGCGCAGTACCGATGATCGTGCCACCCCGATGCATGATCCCGCCTACGTCTTCCCACTTCATCCGGCGGATGCGATTGCCGCCTTCGACCATCCCCTTGTAGCCTTCATAGATGGCATAGACGGCTACGCCTTTATCTATCGCGGTGCGGACAACCGCTCGCAATGCGGCATTCATGCCCGGTGCATCGCCACCACTCGTTAGCACCCCGATGCGCTGTTCGTATTGTTCGTTCCTTGTTTGCCCACTCATCGCATCACCCCTCCTCCGTACTCGTGCGCTCCTCCGAAACTGAAACGCGAGCGCACGCTAGATCGTTGCGCTGCCATACGGTATTGGCTGACTCGCTGCCGCTTGCCACTGCAACAACGCAAGGCATACTCTACGGTTATTGGTTATATGCCAGTATAGGCGGCGTTGCCCGTTCTGGCAAACGTCGCCGGGCAGTCTGCCCTAGCATCCAGAGCGTACCCATTTGCCGGTGCTAATTTGCGGAGCGGGGGCGATATGCTGTGGAGTAAGCAGCACACTGTTGCACCGTCGCAAAATGGATGTCTACCGTATCGTGAACGTGGCGGGCGTAGCCCCCAGCCATCGAGACGGCAACGGGCAACTGTGCAGCGCGGCAATAGTCCAACACCACCTGATCCCGCTGGGCTAGCCCGGCTTTGCTCACCGCCAGCCGGCCCAAGCGATCCCCGATAAACGGATCAGCCCCCGCAATGTAGATCACGAGATCCGGTAGCACACTCTGCAACGCCGCATATACCCCACGCTCCACTGCCGCCAGAAAGGTTGCATCATCGGCATCATCCGGCAGCGCAAGGTCAAGATCGCTGGTTTCTTTGTGAAAGGGGAAGTTCTTTGCCCCATGCACCGATAATGTGAAAATCGTTGGGTCGTCGCGGGCAATTGCGGCCGTCCCGTTGCCCTGATGCACATCACAGTCAATGATCGCCACCCGCTCCACCACGCCTTCCGCTTGCAGGGTGCGAGCCGCCACGATGCTGTCATTGAAGAGGCAGTAGCCCTCGCCCCGATCTGCGAAGGCGTGGTGCGTACCGCCCGCAAGATTCACACCAATCCCATCGGTGAGCGCGGCGCGGCATGCAGCGAGTGTTGCTCCGCTTGAACGGCGCGAACGCTCGACGAGCGCGGGTGACCACGGAAACCCAATCCGGCGCACCTCTTGGGGCTGTAGGGTGCCCGTGATAACCCGCTCCAGATAGGTGGCATCGTGAGCCAAGAGCAACTGCTGATCGGTGGCGGCGGGGGGGCTGTGCAAAGCCGCCGACGTAGCCCACGCTGCGGATTGTACGCGCTCGCGCAGGAGCGTGTACTTCTGCATCGGGAACCGATGCGTAGCGGGCAGCGGCAGGACGTAACAATCCGTGTAGAAGATGTGCATGGGGCATCAGTATACTTCTAGGCGCAGCGGCTTGCAGTGTTACGCCTCAGCCATTGCATCGGCATCCGGTGGCGCGGGCGGAGCGTGGGCTTGGGCATATTGCTTGAGATGCACCACCGTGCGGCTCAGTTGGCGCACTGCATCCTGCATCTGCTCAAAGATCTGCTCGTAATCATCTTCGGTGAGCGGATCATCTTCGGAGACCAAGCGATTAATGTGGCTTCCTAACATACTGACGGGATGATACAATTCGTAGGCAAGCGTATGCAACACCTGCTGCGGTGTCAGCGCATCCCAATTCTGAGGATCGGTACGAGGTCCCTGATCAGCCATGTGCAACCTTCCTTAGCCTTCAAGTGCCTTACCATTGCCGACATCCGGCGGCTTGCCGAGCATGCGTGGGGAGCAACGCAATGCCCTGCACTACTCGTTGGTATTGTACCATATTCGCCCCACAATCCTCAGCACCCTGAGCCAATCACCGCTGCCCCACCGCCGCCCATGCCGTGCGCGTGCGCCCCCGTCTAACGGCGATTCCTACCAAGAAACCCCACCCGCATGTGATTTCGTGTGGAATAGCAGCGACAATCATCAGGCAATCCTTAACATACCTTGACACAACTGCCTAAAGCACGTATACTCTCAACCAAACTTCGCGTGCAAGCACATATCATCAGTGTCAAAACGATATATGGTTGCTATCGAATGCGTACCGAATCACGTCGATTCACCTGAAACGTGGATGTAGGAGTAATACTATGGATGCAGCAGGATCGGATAGCGTGCTTCAAGAGCAACCCATGCCACTCGCGGTAATGCTCTTTTCTGCCGCAATGCACCAAGAACTGGCACTGAGCAAGTATGCCGAGCAGCTTGACATCAGCCCCCTATCGTTACGGCAATTTATCAATGGCAAAACCCAACGCCCCCGCGAAAAGACGCTTGCCATCCTCTCTGAGGCCCTCGGCATCAGTGTCAGTGAGGTACGCCACCGCAATGCGCTGCTGCCGAATGCCGCGCCGCCCTTCGCTGAATGGCTACAGGCCCAAATGGAGAACGGCTTCTCGCGGGCCCGCCTGAACCGCGAAACTGGCATTAGCGATGGAGCCTTGCGGAATTATCTCGATGGGCAAACCTTACCCGATACCGATCAGGCGCAACGGCTGGCACAGGCATTTCAAGTTGACCCGCTTGAACTCGCCCAAATTCTCGTTGCCAATCATATGGTAATGCAAAGTGGCATAACCTTGCCGGAGCCGCTCGCGCCACCTGCCCTGAATGGCTCGGCTGAGCTACCTGCGAGCCACGTCGAACGTCACCCCGTGCATGCCAACGTGCCTCCGTTTTCACCGTTCCCACAGAATGACTATAGCGAGTATAATGAGCATGTGGTTGACCGTGTTGTGCCTGAGTACGAACGCGCTGATCCGGCTGAGGAACGTCGCCTGCTGACGCTTTGGCGGCGGCTGCACCCACAGGGGCGGCGGGCAACCCTCAACTACATTGCGGGGCTACTAGCCGAATTCTAGAGAGGCTTTGCGATCTATGGGTGGACGCATTTGGCGTGAGTACAATCCATTTCTACTCGGCTGTGTAGCCATCCTGTTGGTAATCAGCGTCGTTGCTGTCTATAGTGCTACGCTCAATAGTATTACTGCTTACGGCACACCGCTCAGTGTGCTGTTCCCACGCCACCTGATCAATATCGGGGTAGGCCTGCTGGCCATGATCGGGCTAACCTTACTCGATTACCGCACCCTTGCGAGCCTTGCCATCCCCGTGTACATCGGCTCCGTCGTCATTCTTGGGGCTGTGCTGTTGCTAGGGCGGGTCAGTGAAGGGGCCCAGAGTTGGCTGGTGCTGGGCACGCGCACGCTGCAACCTTCCGAATTTGTCAAACTCGCCTTGATGCTCGTCTTAGCCGCCTACTGGGCCGCCCTTGCAGATCGCCGCCAGCACTGGCTGGTGCAGGCTGGTGCGCTGGTGCTGATGAGCGGGCCTATGCTACTGGTGCTGGTGCAGCCTGATCTGGGCACAACCGTCGTGTTCGCAGTGATCTGGCTGTGCATGGCGTGGGGCGCAGGCATGCGCTGGTGGCAGCTAGCGGCAGTTACCCTCCTGACGGTACCAGTAGCATGGTTCGGCTGGAATGAAGTCCTTGATGATTACCAACACACGCGCCTACTGACCTTCTACTGGCTCCTGAATGACCCCCAGCAGGTTGATCCCGATGCTGGCTACAATATTATCCAATCGCTGAATGCAATCCGCGCTGGCGGGCTATTCGGAGCGGGCTTCACCGAAGGCCTGCTCAGTCAAGGCAACTACATCCCGGTTCAGTATACCGACTTCCTGTTTGCCGTCATTGCCGAGGAACTCGGCTTTGTGGGCGGCACAGTGCTGATTCTGTTTCAAGCCCTGCTGCTCTGGCTCACGCTCAATATAGCCCACGAAGCGGGTGATCTGTTTGGGCGGTTGCTGGCACTCGGCATCTTCGGCATGTTCCTCAGCCATATGTTGGTGAACATCGGCATGACCATGAGCATCCTACCGGTTACCGGCTTACCCATGCCCTTTGTATCGTATGGGGGCAGTTTTATGATTACATCATTGGCGGCGATTGGGCTATTGCAAAGCATTCGTTTGTATCGGCATCGGCTCACCTTCTACTAAGTACGCCAGCGACAAGAACCGTGATAGCCGTGACAGGAGCACAGCATACCGCCCACACCGCGATGGGCGTTTGTGGCACGCAGGACAGACCGACGGTGAACGACGAGCGGACGTAATTGTGACTGATACGCAGGATCGGTAAGTACATCCTGCACGCAGAGAGGACACCCGATGAGCGAGCAAGACCAAAGCCCCGATACGGGCAGCATGCGTAACCCCTACGAGATGTGGCTGACGATGTACGAAAGCAACATGGATCTCTGGTCACGCAGCATCGCTGAACTGTTTAGCACGCGCCCCTTTATCGACTCGATGAATAACTACATGGAAACGTATTTCATGAGTTCGACCCCGTTTCGCCAGATGCTTGAGCAGTATGTGGATTTCTGGCTGGCTGGCTTCAGCCTGCCCTCGCGGGGCGAACTGAGCCGCTACGAGCAGCGCATGCTGCGGATCGAGGAACAGTTTGAGCAGCTGCGCCGCGAACAAGCAACGGGGCGACAATCCACGGCAAGTGCCAACGATGAGCGCATTCAGGCGATGCAGGAGCAGGTGCAGGCAATGTCGGAGTACATTGATAGTGTGTCGCAGGCATTCGATTGGAAAATCCAGAATATGTCCAAGTTTGTGGATGGGCTATCATTAGCAGTAGATCGCCAAAGCCCCAACGTAGCCAATTTGGAGAGTAACCACGAACAGACCATCACCCGGGTTGCGGGCATGCACGAGCAACTCACGCGGCTGGAGCAGCAACTCGGCGAGCTAGGCGGACAACTCCAGACCCAGCAGAAGCAGGATGCTGATCTGAGCCGCCAGATGCAAACGCAGCAGGATCGCATGGTCGAAGTGAGCCACCGTCTGCAAGCCCAGCAGGAGCAGATTGCCAGTGCGAGCGGGCGTGAACAAGCCGCCCTCGATGCGATGCAGCACCGGATGGATGCGCTAGAGACGCGGCTAGGGCAGCTAGGCACGCAGCTGGAACAGCTTGCCAATAGCACCGCCAGCTTGCCCACGACCCTCCTGACGAGCGTGCAGAGCCTTGACCAGAAAGCCGAGCAACTGCTCCGCACGATTAACCCAGAGAAGCAATGATACGATGGATCGGGTGCGGATTGATTCGGCTTAATTTCGGCTCAATATGGAAAGAGTGCCGCACGATGCTTGACTTTGTATCAAACTCAAGCAACAGCAATTCTATGGTATCATAGGCAGCGTAGCCCTACGGAGTACTGTGTTACGTATGAAGACAAAGGAGTACATACCATGCGTCTAAAAGACAAAGTAACCATCGTTACTGGCGGTGGTCAAGGAATTGGACAGACGACGTGCGAAATCTTTGCGCGTGAAGGGGCAAAGGTTGTTGTCGCCGACATCAACGATCAGGCGGCTCACGCGGCCGCCGAGAAGATCACTGCCGCCGGCGGGCAGGCATTGGCGGTGTATGTCAACGTTACCGAGCAAGCATCTGTTGATGCGCTGGTTGCCAAAACATTGGAGTGGGGTGGCGGGCGGATTGATGCGCTCATCAACAATGCTGGCATTACCAAAGATGCCCAACTGGTGAAGATGACTGAAGCGCAGTGGGATGCCGTGATTGCTGTCAACCTGAAGGGCGTGTTCCTGTGCGGGCAGGCGGTTGCCAAAGTGATGCGCGAGCAGGGCGGTGGCTCGATTGCCAATGCTACCTCGATTGTTGGTTTGTATGGCAACTTTGGGCAGAGCAACTACGCCGCAACCAAAGGTGGCGTGATTGCAATGACCTATACGTGGTCCATCGAATTGGGTCCGAAGGGTGTGCGCGTTAATGCCATTGCGCCGGGCTTCACCGAGACCCCGATGCTTGAGAGCGTACCCGAAAAGGTGCTCGATGACATTCGCGGGAAGACTCCGCTACGCCGCTTGGCCAAGCCTGAGGATATTGCCAATGCGTATCTGTTCCTCGCCTCCGACGAATCATCGTTCGTGACGGGTCAGGTGATTGCGGTGAATGGCGGCTTGCTGCGCGTGTAAGCACCACCGCTCAATCTCTAGCGACAAGGTGCATATTCTACCAAGAGCTACTGTGAAGGAGTATCATAAGCATGAATGAAGTCGTCGTATTGAGTGGTGTCCGTACCGCCGTTGGTAAATATGGGGGTAGCCTGCAAGATTTCCCCGCCTCTGAACTGGCTGCGATGGTGGTGCCAGAAGCCGTCAAGCGGGCCGGCATTAGCCCTGAACAGGTGCAGCATGCCGTATTTGGCAACGTCATCCACACCAGCGTCCACGATCACTACCTCGCCCGTTATGCCGCTATCAAGGGCGGCTTGCCCCACGCTACGCCCGCCTTTACCCTCAACCGCTTGTGCGGAAGTGGATTGCAAGCCATCATTTCGGCTTCGCAGCAGATCCAGACTGGCGACGTGGAGACCGCAATTGCTGGTGGCGCAGAGTGTATGAGCCATTCGATGTACTGGGTTCCGGCGATGCGCTGGGGGCAGCGCATGAATGATGGCAGCGTCATTGATGCGATGGTCG
Source organism: Chloroflexaceae bacterium (assembly GCA_012031225.1). GTDB lineage: Bacteria > Chloroflexota > Chloroflexia > Chloroflexales > Chloroflexaceae > JAAUTZ01. The sequence goes on along the minus strand of JAAUTZ010000002.1, from coordinate 39,398 downwards.
GTGCCTTGAGCGATCCGTTTGATGATGTCCACATGGGCATTACGGCGGAGAATGTTGCTGAGAAGTGGGAGATCACCCGCGAGGAGCAGGATGCGCTGGCCGTACAAAGCCACCACCGTGCAGCCAAAGCGATTGCGGAAGGGTACTTCAAAGACCAGATCATGCCGGTTGAGATTCAGGAACGCAAGAGCGTGCGGATCTTCGATACGGATGAGTTTGTGCGGGCTGACAGCAGCATTGAGGCTCTGAGCAAGCTCCGCCCCGCCTTTAAGAAAGACGGCTCTGTGACACCCGGTAACGCTTCGGGCGTGAACGATGCCGCCGCCGCGGTGGTGCTGATGAACCGCGAGACAGCCGAGAAGCAAGGCTTGAAGCCGATGGCGCGGCTTGTTGCGTATAGCTGTGTGGGCGTTGATCCGCGCTACATGGGCATTGGCCCCATTCCTGCGATCCAGCAAGTCCTTGAGCGAGCCAGCTTGACGGTAGCTGATATAGATGTGATTGAGCTGAATGAAGCCTTCGCAGCACAAGCATTAGCCGTGATGAAAGACCTCAACCTGCCTGCCGATAAAGTCAACCCGAACGGGAGTGGGATTTCGATTGGGCACCCCATCGGGGCAACCGGTGCAATGCTGACGGTCAAAGTCGTCTACGAATTGCAGCGTACCGGCGGACGCTACGGCTTGGTTTCGATGTGTATCGGGGGCGGACAAGGCATCGCCGCAATCTTCGAGCGCATCTAAGGCAACCCGTGCCATTCGCCAGCGGGCAACAGCACGCACCTTGCCATATGCGGGTGCGTGCTTTCTTGTTGCCGGAGCCGGGCGACCTACTTGTCTACCGACTTGGCGATAATATCCTGCACCGAGCTGGTGTAGCCCCGCCAGACCTGCATCATCTCATTGTTCAAGCGGTGCTGCGTCTTGATCGCATCCTCAACCGCCTGTTCCGTCGAACTCCGCAGGCTGCGGCTGTAGTTCCAGTTCTTCAACACGACATCAAACGCCATGTCGGTGCTGGTTGCCACCAATTCATTCCAAATGTTCAACGACTTCTTGGTGTAATCCTGTGCCTCTGTAAACTGCTTCTGCATCTGTTCACGGGCTTCGCGTACTGGTGTATCCGTCATGATTTACTCCTTGTTTTCACTTTCATAAATAACGATTTGCATGTATTATGGAGAGAGTACCGAACGATACACAGCACGTATCGTAATTGGCTGCCTGTGCGCAGCTGAACTCATCTCTAAGCAAGCACCCGTGCTTGTTATGGGTATAATACGAAAAACAGTTACACGAGAGTTCACTGGCATGATGAAGTCTGCATTGGAGCAGCGTATCCTAAGGACACGGCTAGAACCACCCCCGCAGCAAACGCGCCTGCTTACACGGCAGCGCGTCCTGACCCAACTAACCGGGATCGTCGAGTATCCCCTCAGCATTATCATTGGGCCCGCAGGGAGTGGCAAAACGACCGCCCTTGCCAACCTGCAAAACCACACAGCAACTCCCATCATCTGGTGTCGGGCTGCCGCCGATGATACCCCTGCCAGCTTTGTGCATCATCTCGCGGCAGCGTGTCAGCGCATCCTGCACGGGCAACCCGAACCCGAACCGCATGAACGTGAGCGTAACGGCTTGCAGCTATCGCACTCGCCGCAGGTTGCCCTTGATCAGATCGTGAATGCACTGGTGACAGAATTAGCAGAGCCAGTGATTCTCGTGCTGGATGATTACCACTTGATTGATCGTACTCCCGATATGCGTTCGCTCATCGAACGGCTACTTCGGCTACAGCCGCGCTACCTGCATATTGTGCTGGCCACCCGCCGTAGCCCCACCCTCGACCACCTGCCGATTGCCCGGGCGCGGGGCGAGGTTCTTGAACTTGACGCAGACGATCTGGCATTCACGGTTGCCGAGACGCTCGCCCTGTTTGAGCTGTACGATCACACGCTGGTACGGGAAGGGCAACCGCTCCCCGTCCTCACCGAACTTACCAGCTACTGTCGCGGGTTAGCCTTAGCCCTCCAACTGGCAGCAGCAGACAACCTGCGCGATCCACTGGGCAACGGCATCCCCCTCACTGCACGTACCGAGCTATGTGCTGATCTTACCTTTGACTACCCCCCCGCCGCGCTCCGCCCCTTGATCGAACGCCAACTGCCCCTGATTGATGCCTATATCGCCCGTGAAGTGCTTGCCGATCTGCCGGATGCGCTGCACGATCTGCTCAAGGCGAGTGCCGGCCTGCGCTGGATTGACCCGCAGCTGTGCGCCCAAGAACTGGGCGTGCCCGATGCCGCTGCCCTACTGGATCGTGCGCGGCGCGATCTGCTCTTTATGGAGCCGGTAGCCGAAGCCCCCGAACGGCTCGCATGGCAGCCCCTCTTTCACCACGTCCTGCGCCGCTACACCGCTAGCCAGCACTATGATCTGGATCCGATCCACCAGCGGGCCGCCGACTACTACACCACCCACACCGAATACAGCGAAGCCTTGTATCATCTGTGTGCGCTGGGCAAGATCGAGGAAGCCGCCAATTTGCTCGAGTCCATCGTGAGCCTCTGGCTCCAACAAGGGCAATCGGGACGGATCATGACGTGGATCAACCGCCTGCCCGAAGCCTACCGCCAGCGACCACGCCTGCTCGAAGCGCAAGCCGGAGCCGCCCACAAGCAAGGCCGGTTCGAGCAAGCCCTCGCGCTGTATCAGCAGGCGGCTACCACCTACGAAACACAGGGCGATACCGATGGGCAGGTGCGCGTGCTACGCGGGCAAGCCGAAGTGTATCTCGACACCGTGCAGCCTGCGCCAGCCGTAGAGCTACTCAAGCGGGCCCTAGAACTCTTACCCGGCGATCATTATGTCGAGCGGGTGCAGATCCTCTTGCTGCAAGCCGAGAATTGGGCCAACTTAGGGCGAGCCGATGTTGCCCTCGAATTGGAAACCCGCGCCCGCGAGGTGGTGCAAGAAGCCAGCGCACGCGGCGTAATTAGTGAAGCCCTGCCCACGGCCAGTCTTGTGCCGCTCCTGCTGCCGCGCCTGATGCTGCGGAGCGGGCAGCTGCAAGAATCGTTGCAACAGCTTGAAGCCGATCTGGAACACGCTACCGAATTTGAACAGCCGACCTATGTGCTTGCCCACCGCGAACCCTCGCTGTTGCTGGCATTCGTCTACTGCTTGCTCGGCAAAGATGCGCGGGCCCTTGCCACAGCGCGGCGCGGCTTGCTCGAAGCCCAGCAGAGCGGTTCCCAGCTCACCGAAGCGATTGCCCACATCCGCGTCGGGCACGCCTATCAGGTGGTCACGCCGCTGGATGAACACGCCGCCCGGCGCCACTACCAGCAGGCCCTAGAGATCATTGATGCGATTGGCATTGAGCGCACCCGCGTTGAAGCCCTGATGGGCTTGGTGCTCCTGCACGGGCACAACGGCGATCTGGCAACCGCCGAGATGCTCGCCTACCAAGCCCTCGAAATTGCCGAAAGGGCCGGCGACGAGTGGATCAGTGCGCTGGTGTGGCTGGCACTTGGCAGCTCGGCTGTAGCCAACCGCGATGCCCGCGCCCCCGCATGGCTCGAACAGGCTCAGCAACGCTTCCTACGCGGGCAAGACAACTATGGCCAAGCCCTTGTTGCGCTGTGGCTCGTGCTGTGGTATTTGCAGCACGATAGCGAAGGGCAGGGCGAAAGCCATGTGCAGCGGGTGCTTGATCTCGCCCGCCAGCACAGCTACGAAGGCTTACTCACTGCTCCTACCCTGTTTGGGCCACGAGACCTCGCCATGCTGATCCCATTGCTGCTACGCGGCAAACATCTGCCCGAACATACCACCTATGTTCAGCAACTGCTCCGTGCAGCATTCCCTTCGATTGCCGCCGATGATGTTGTCGAGGAGTACCACCCCGGCTTCACCCTGCGCGTGCAGATGCTCGGCAGCTTTCGCGTGTGGCGGGGCATTCACGAAATTCAGACCCGCGAGTGGCAGCGCGAGAAAGCCCGCCAACTGCTGCAACTGCTCCTCACCTATCGCGGGCAATGGCTACAACGAGAACAGATCTGCATGTGGCTCTGGCCCGATAGCGACCTTGAATCCGCCGAACGGCAATTCAAAGTCACGCTCAATGCCCTTAACACCGCGCTAGAGCCGCTACGGCCCCCACGCACCATGCCCTTCTTTGTGCGCCGGCAGGGGCTTGCCTACAGCTTTGCCCCGTCCTACGGCTGCTGGATTGACGTAGACGAATTTGAGCTACGCACCACCCGCATTGCACAGGGCGATGCGGCTTTTATGCTCCGCAATCGGATGATCTCCGTTGGGCTGTATCGCGGCGATTACCTTGCCGAAGCCCTGTACGATTCGTGGACACTGGAGGAGCGCGAACGCCTGCTGGCGCGTTACCTAAATACCACCACGGCCCTCGCGGGGGCCCTCGTCGAACGTGGCGATGTGCAGCAGGCCATTGAGCTATGCGAGCAAGTCTTGCGCCGCGACCGCTGCTACGAGGAAGCCTACCAAGTGCTGATGCTCGCATACATCCGCACTGGCAGCCGATCACAGGCCCTACGCACCTACACCCGCTGTGTGCAGGCCCTAGAGGGCGAATTGGGAATCGAGCCGCTGCCGGAGACAACCGAACTCTACGAGCGAATCAAACTCAATCAAAAACTCTGATGCTTGATCGCCAATCTTAGGCTATAATAGAGAATATAGTTGCCGAATTATTTGGTACGAAAACCGTATGCACCAAACTGAAACTCCCACGCCGCTTGCGGCACTTCTTGAAGAAGGCGAACGGGCCCTCCGGGCCGGCGATACGATTGAGGCGCGGAACCTTTTTCGCCAAATAACCGAAACAGATCCGCAGAATGCTGCCGCGTGGCTAGGGATTGCCCGCTCGGTCCGCCCCTACCAAGAGAAACGCAACCTCTTGCTGCGCGTGCTGGAACTTGAACCAGATCACCAAGCCGCCCAAACGATGCTGGCCGAGGTCGAAGCGCGGATCGAAGCCGGTGAGCTGCTTGCGCCCCGCATCTTGCCGCCCGTGCCAGAGGGTACGCCCGAAGCTGAGCCAGCCTCGCCGGAAGTTGCCTATTGCTATCGCCACCCAGATCGGGAGACCCTGCTGCACTGCATCCAGTGCGAGAACCCAATCTGTGTCGAATGCGTGCGCCCCGCCGCTGTCGGGCAGCTGTGCCCCGACTGTGCCCTGCAACGCCGCCCGCGCAACTACCAAGTCTCCCCCAAAGATACGATCATCGCCACCATCGCCGCAATTGGCGCGGGCTTTCTGGCGACACTGGGCATGCTCCTCTTCGTCCTCAATATCCCCTTCTTCGGAATTATCATCGCCTTCATTGCCGCCCCCGCCTACGCCGAACTCTTTGTGCGGTTGCTGGATCGGCTCACCCGCGCCAAGCGTGGGCAGAATATGCAGATCGCCGCGAGTGTTGGCTTGGTGCTAGGGCTATCGCCGACGCTCTTGGTCGGTGTGATTGCTGGAGGCTTTACGCTGCTCATTGTTGGTATTTTTACTGTGTTGTGCATCTCAACCACCGTTGCACGGCTACGTTAAGCGGGGAACCCTTTTAGCTATGGAACCAGATCAGCCACCGCAGCCCAGACAGGTAGGGAGCACACCGGACATCCATACCGACCCCGCCTATGCCGATACCGCACCGCCCTTGCAAAAGGCAATGCGCGGCACGCAGAACCCGCTCGATCCCATCGAGCGCGATCTGCGCCAGCACGTCTTTGGGCAAGATCGTGCTATCGAAAGCATCGTGCGGGCCCTCAACCGCGCTCGGCTTGGCTTTGCGGCGGGCAATGGTCGCCGCCCACAGGCGGTGCTCCTCTTTCTTGGCCCAACTGGGGTGGGCAAAACCGAAACCGCCCGCACCCTCGCCCGTCTGCTGCATGCCGATGAGCGCGGCGCATTCCTCAAAATAGACTGCTCTATGTTTAGTCAAGGGCACGAAGTCTCAGCACTGGTCGGTGCGCCGCCATCCTACATCGGGCGCGATCAGAAGCCCCTGCTCAATCCAGAGATTATCGAACAGCCGGATAGTGTCATCCTCTTTGACGAGATCGAAAAGGGCAAACCCGAACTATGGAACCTGCTGCTCCAGATCATGGAAGACGGCGAGATCCTGCTGCTGAATGGCGGGCGGCGCATCTCCTTTCACAGCAGCATCGTGATCCTCACCACCAACGTCGGTGCCCAAGAAATGGTAGACTTCCTTGACCAGCGCGTGATCGGCTTTCGCACCTCCCGCACTGATGTTGAAGCGACCGGGCGGCAAATCTACCAGATCGGGCTAGAGGCGTTGCAGCGTGTCTTTGCGCCGGAGTGGATCAATCGCATTGATGAGATTGTGGCGTTCAGGCCACTGTCCAGCGACATCCTCGCGCAGGTGCTTGAGCGAATGCTCTATGAAAGCAATCAGCAATACCTCTGGCAAGGCATCCACGTCGAACTGACCTCTGCTGCCCGGAGCTACTTTCTCGAAAAAGGCTTCGATGCGCGCTTCGGCGCACGCCCCTTGCGCCAATGCCTCCTCAAAGAACTAGATGCACCACTGGCTGATATGATTGCATCCGGCGGCATTCCGCGTGGCAGCAAAGTCACTGTGGCGGCAACTGGCACGATAGCCTACGGGCAGGCGATTGAATTCTACTACCGCGCTGCCCCTGAACTGAAGCAGGTTGCCGAAGAGCTACGCATCGCCGATGAAGCCCGCTATGGCGGCGGGCGGGATCTGGCTACGCCGAGTGTGCGCCTGCACCACAGCACCGGACGCAGCACTACCCCCGACCCCGAACGCCCCCGCGAACAAGACCGCGAGGTGACGGCTTTTGGGCAGCGCGGGTTGCTCTTCCCGCCCCGTCGCCACAACGATTAGCCCGCACGCTTCTAGCGGCTCCCTCCAGTTTTCGCGGTTTTCACTGTTTTAATTGACAAAACAGGAACATCTCGGTATACTCCATGTAGAATACGGAGGAATGCAGCATGGAAGTTCTTGGATTTCGATCATCCAGTCCCGCAGGCATCATCCTGCAACACTTGCGCCGCAGCGGTCAGGCGACAATCAAGGAACTTGAACAGGTACTTGGAGTCAGCACCACTGCTGTGCGAGAGCATCTCGCGCACCTACATACCAATGGGCTGGTGCAGACAAGTACCCTGCGGCACGGGCCCGGCCGACCGCGCCTTGTCTACACCTTGACGGACAAAGCCGAAGATTACTTCCCGCGCCACTATGATCTGCTGATCAACCTGATCCTTGACGAACTTTCAGCCGATGGCACCGAACAGGTGGCCCGCTTGCTGCAACGGGTAGGTGAACGGCTCAAGCACGATTATGGCGAACACGTCAATGCGGAAGATTTGGAGGTCCGGCTAGATGAACTTCGCAGCACGCTGGAAGCACGCGGCGTGCCTGCTGAAATCCGCACTGACCACGCTGGCTTCAAAATCCTCGCGTGCCCCTATCACGAAGTCGCACAGGAACATGCTAGCGTGTGTACGATGGAACAGCGGATGCTGGAACAGGTGCTAGGGGCACAGGTGGTGCTGGAACACTCGATCCGCGAAGGGCATCATCACTGTTGGTTTCGCGTGCATGGAGCCGAACCAAAAGCAGATGGATAATATCGAAGGTTTGCGCTATGCCGTGCGTAAACCCCACTGGACACGGAATATCTACTACGAGGAAGGTTATGCCAAACGAATTGCACATCAAAGATTTGCGCGTTGAAGTCAAAGGACAAGAGATTCTCAAAGGGGTCAATTTGACGATCCAACCCGGCACGGTGCATGCCGTGATGGGGCCAAATGGCAGTGGCAAAAGCACACTGGCTTACGCGATTGCGGGCCACCCCAACTATGTCGTAACCGGCGGTGAAGTGATCTACAAAGGCGAAAACATTCTTGAATTGGATCCAGCTGAGCGCAGCAAGCTCGGCATCTTCCTCGCCTTCCAATACCCCGTCGCTGTCCCCGGTGTCACCGTCGCTAACTTCCTGCGGGCAGCACTTAACGCGCATCGCGCCCAACCCAATGTAGACCCAAAAGAGACGGCAATCCCGATGGCCCAGTTCCGCAAGCAAATCAAAGCCGCGATGCAAGACCTGAGTATGGATGATGGCTTTGCCCGCCGCTACCTCAACGAAGGCTTCAGTGGGGGTGAGAAGAAACGGCTTGAAATTCTTCAGATGAGCATGTTGCAGCCCTCGATGGCGGTGATGGATGAGACCGACTCCGGCTTGGATATTGATGCGCTGCGGGTGGTATCGGAAGGTGTCAACCGCTTGCTCAACCCAGACATGGGCGTGCTCGTGATTACCCACTACCAACGCTTGCTCAACTACATCAAGCCGCAGTTTGTGTCGGTGATGATGGAGGGGCGCATCGTGCGTTCGGGTGGGCCGGAGCTGGCCCTAGAGCTTGAGGAGCGCGGCTACGATTGGATCAAGGAGGAAGTTGTTGGCAGTCTTAACTAACGGCAGCACCTCCCCACTCGGCACGTTGGGCACGCTGAGCGTCGCGCAGGTTCTCGAACACTCGCAGGCTGCCAACGAACCCGCGTGGCTGACAGAAATGCGTGGCGCGGCATGGAGTGCCTTCCAGCAAATGGAAGCCCCCAAATGGCGCCGCACGCGGCTCGACGAGCTGCACCTTGAGACGTTGCAGCTTGCCGCCCACCCGCACGCCCCCGAACTGCTCGGCGCAGATAAAGCGGCGGAACAGGGTGCAATCTTTGTGCCGCTGCGGGATGCCCTCACCACCCACGCCGACCTGATCGGCAGCAAGATGGGGCAGGGTGTGCCTCCACTCGCCAATCGCTACAGCGCACTGCGGGCGGCACTCTGGCAGAACGGCACGTTTCTGTATGTGCCCCGCAATGTGGAACTCGAAGCCCCGTTGCATATTCGCTATACCCTACCGGCAGGCGAGCAAGCGCACTTCCCGTATACACTGGTGATTGTCGAAGCCAATGCGCGGGTCAGCCTGATCGAGGAGCATATCTCCGTCGAGAGTGCTACAGCCACCCTGACCGGAGCCACCACCGAGTTGTTCATCGGGGCGGGGGCAGCCATCCGCTATGCCAGCATCCAGCAGCAGAACCGCACCACCTACCACATTGGCGGGCAAGTCATCACGCTGGATCGGGATGCAAGCGGCGAATGGGTCTCGTTTGGCTTGGGCGGCAAGGTGCAGCACATCGAAGCCGAAGCCCGCATGCAGGGCGATGGCAGCCGCATTGAGTGGCACGGCGCAACCTTTGCCACCGAGCAGCAGAACCTTGTGATTGTGCCGTGGCTGCGCCATATCGGCACCGCCACTGAGAGCCACCTTGATTTTAAGACTGTTGTCGCGGATCAAGGCTACAGCGTCTTCGATGGCATGATCAAGATCGAACACGACTCGCATGCGACTAGCACGCGCCTTGAGGAGCATGCTATCCACCTGACCCCAAATTCGCGCAGCGACTCAATCCCCGGCTTGATGATTGACACCAACGACGTAGCCAAAGCGGGCCACGCCAGCACCAGCGGGCAGGTGGATGAGGAGCAGATCTTCTATATGCAGGCACGCGGGATCAATCCAGCAGATGCCAAGCGGCTGATCGTGATGGGCTTCTTTGAAACTGCCCTGAGCGCGATCCCGCATGAAATCACCCGCGAGCAGGTTGCCGCGCATATCGAAGGGCGCATCTAGAAAGAGCAAGCCGATGAGCAGTGGAGACACCCCGATCAGCACACGCCTAAGCGATATGGCTGCCGTGCGGGAAGCCTTCCCGATCTTGCAGCAGCAGATGCATGGGCAGCCGCTCATCTTCCTCGACTCGGCGGCATCATCGCAGCGTCCGCACCATGTGATCCACGCCCTCGCTGACTACATGTCCCGTTATCATGCCAATGTGCATCGCGGGGTTTACTGGCTGAGCGAGGAAGCCACCTACGCCTATGAGCAAGCCCGCGAGAAGGTGGCCCACTTCATTGGCGCACGCCGCCCGGAGGAGATCATCTTCACGCGCAATACAACCGAGGCCATCAATCTTGTCGCATATGCGTGGGGCGATGCCCATGTGCAGGCAGGAGATCGGATTCTGCTCACGCTGATGGAGCATCATTCAAACATCGTGGCGTGGCAATTGCTCGCCGAGCGGCGCGGCGCAGTGCTAGATTATGTCACGCTAGATGCCGACGGACGGCTTGACCTCGACAGTCTCGATCAGCTCCTCACCGAGCGCACCCGCATCGTTGCCTTCACGCATCAGTCGAATGTGTTGGGCACGATCAATCCCGTGGCCACGATTGCCGCTCGGGCCCACGCTGTCGGTGCGCTGGTGGTGGTGGATGGAGCGCAAAGCGTGCCGCACATGCCGGTCAATGTGGCTGAACTAGGAGCCGATTTCCTCGCCTTCAGTGGGCACAAAATGTGTGGGCCTACCGGCGTGGGCGTGCTGTGGGGGCGGTATGACATCCTCAGCACGATGCACCCGTTTCTCGGTGGCGGCTCCATGATCAGCTACGTAGATGAGCAGCGCAGCACCTACGCCGATGTGCCCCAACGCTTTGAGGCAGGCACGCCCGCGATTGGTGAGGCGATTGCATTGGGGGCGGCGGTGGATTTCCTGAACGGCATCGGCATGGATGCAATCTACCACCACGAGCAAGAGCTGGTGCAGCATGCCTTGCAGCAGCTTGCCACCGTGCCCAATCTGACCCTGTATGGACCTCGTGCCGCAGAACAACGCGGGGCTGCGCTTGCCTTTACGCTCGGCAATATCCACCCGCACGATATTGCCGCCGTGCTCGATCAGCAGGGCATTGCAGTACGGGCTGGGCATCACTGCACGCAGCCCCTGCACCGCTTGCTGGATGTGCCCGCAACCGTGCGGGCGAGTATGTATCTGTATAACACGGCGGATGAGCTAGATCGGCTGGTGGCCGGCTTAGCCCATGTTCAGCGCGTGCTGGGCTAGCCAAGCGTAGGGGTCAGAGATGAACGAACTGTACAGCGAAGAGATACTGGAGCATAGCCGCTATCCAAGCAACTTTGGCACACTCGAACACGCCACGCATAGCTTCGAGGCGGTCAATCCCCTGTGCGGCGACAAAGTGCGGATAGACCTGATTGTCGCCGATGATGTGGTGCAGCAGGTGAAGTTTTCGGGCAAGGGCTGCGCGATCAGCATGGCCTCAGCATCAATGCTGACCGAAGTGGTGCTAGGGCAACCCTTGCAGTGGGTGCAGCAGTTCGACAAAGATGATCTGCTCGAACTCATCGGTATCCCGTTACAGCGCAATCCGGTGCGCCTGAAGTGTGCCCTGCTTGCGCTCAAGGCCCTGAAAGCCGGGCTGTACGACATCCCCGACGCAACGGGCTAGCCTGAATTTCGACAGAAAAACCTGTCAAAATTGACAAAATACGCGCACCTTTGGTATACTAGTAGTTAAGTTATAAACAACTATCTGAGGAGGACAGCAGTCAATGGTAGCAGAGCTAAACCTTGATTTCGACTATTCCAAGTATGGCTTCCGCGACGAAGAGAACTATATATACAAGGCTCCGAAGGGGCTGACCGAAGAAGTTGTGCGTGAGCTTTCGGCCATGAAGAATGAGCCGGAATGGATGCTGCAACGGCGGCTCAAGGCACTGCGTATCTTCTTGCAAAAGCCCGTGCCGCTCACCGGTATGTGGGCCAATGCTGATCTGGCTAATCTAGACTACGACCAGATTCACTACTTCGTGCGGGCGGGCGAAAAGCCCCAACACGATTGGGATGCTGTGCCACAAGAGATCAAGAACACCTTCGAGCGGCTTGGCATTCCCGAAGCCGAGCGCAAGTTCCTTGCCGGCGTGGGCGCACAATACGAAAGTGAAGTGGTTTATCACTCGCTGCGTGAGGAGTGGCAGAAGCTGGGCGTGATCTTCCTCGATACCGATACGGCCTTGCACGAGCAACCCGAACTGTTCAAGCAGTATTTCGGCACGATCATTCCCGCCGCTGATAACAAGTACGCGGCCCTGAACACCGCCGTCTGGTCGGGCGGATCGTTTGTGTATGTGCCCGCCGGCGTGAAGGTGGACATCCCCCTGCAAGCCTACTTCCGCATCAATGCCGAGAACATGGGCCAGTTCGAGCGCACCCTGATCATCATTGAGGAAGGGGCCGAAGCGCACTACATCGAAGGTTGCACCGCGCCTGTCTACAGCACCAATTCGCTGCACTCGGCGGTGGTTGAGATCGTCGTCAAGAAGGGCGGCAAGTTCCGCTACACCACGATCCAGAACTGGGCCAACAACATCTTCAACCTTGTCACCAAGCGGGCGATTGCCTACGAAGATGCCCAGATGGAATGGGTGGACGGCAACATCGGCAGCCGCCTGACGATGAAGTACCCCTCGGTCTACCTGATGGGGCGTGGCGCACGCGGCGAGGTATTGAGCGTGGCGTATGCGGGGCGCGGGCAGCACCAAGATGCCGGCGCGAAAATGGTACACATTGCGCCGGATACTACCAGCCGCATCACCAACAAGTCGGTGAGCAAGGATGGCGGCAAGACGACCTATCGCGGCTTGGCGAAGGTGGCCCCGGGCGCAATCAACTCGAAGATCAACGTCAACTGCGATGCGCTGATCCTCGACGAACATTCTGCTAGCGACACGATCCCGTACATCGAGATCGAAGAAGAGCAGACCACGCTGGCCCACGAAGCCACTGTCGGACGCATTGGCGAAGAGCAACTCTTCTACCTAACGAGTCGCGGCATTCCCGAAGCCGATGCCCTCTCGATGATCGTGCTAGGCTTTATGGAGCCATTCACCCGCGAGCTACCAATGGAGTACGCACTGGAGCTAAACCGTCTGATCCAGATGGAGATGGAAGGCTCAGTGGGCTAGGATTGCGCCACAGCAGCTCGTAATCGGTGCGGAGCGTATATCGGGATCGCCCATTCTCATCAGCGAGGATGGGCGATATTGGTGTAATCCGTGTATACTACACCGTAGGTTCGCACACGATGCAGCGCGGGATACGATAGACATGATGGATGCAATAGATACGGCACGGGAGGTAGCGCGATGACAGGCCCACACCTCGACGCATTGCACATCAAGGGCTTTCGGCTGTTTGAGCAGCTCGAAATCGCCCAGCTTCAGCACGTCAATCTGCTGGTGGGTCGAAACAATACCGGCAAGACGAGCGTGCTTGAAGCGATCTATCTGTATGCACATCGGGGCAATCCGACGATTATGCTTGAACTCCTGCGACGACGGGGCGAAATCAGCGTCAGCAATCCACGCCG
>JAAUTZ010000002.1:0-25979 GCA_012031225.1 Chloroflexaceae bacterium | reverse complement strand
GTCGAAACAATACCGGCAAGACGAGCGTGCTTGAAGCGATCTATCTGTATGCACATCGGGGCAATCCGACGATTATGCTTGAACTCCTGCGACGACGGGGCGAAATCAGCGTCAGCAATCCACGCCGCAACCCCCGCCAAGCTGACCTCAACCCCGATGAATACGGGCAAGAAATGCTTGATGACCTTCGCGCTATATTCTACCACCGCCCGAACATCCGCGAGCAGCTGGCCAAACTCCAGATTGGATCCAGCCCTGCTGCCGCTCAAGCCCTCCGCATTCAGCTCGGCCTGCTGCCGGTGTCCCGCCCCAGCGCAAGGATGCGCCGCGCCCAAATGACACCGCCTGATCCTGATCCCGACACAGATGTTATTGTGGATGACATCCGCGAGTATGCACTGGCTGTCGGGTTTGCTGGATGGGAACGTACCTACCCGCTCTACATCCTCGCCGAGCGAGACGGATTTCTCGATGACCCAACACCGTTGCGCCGCTGTGTTTTCCTGCGTACCGCTGGGCTATCAGCGGGCATTGCTGCTGAGTTCTGGGATAATGTTGCGCTGGAGCAGGAATTTGAAACCTACCTCCTTGATGGGTTACGGCTGATCGAGCCTGAGATTGAAGCCATCGCCTTTGTTGGTGATCTGCCGCCGGCAGTCCGATCTGGTCGTCGCCCGATCATCCGCTTAGGCGGCGCGCGCATCCCGCTTGGCAGCACCGGTGAGGGCATGAACCGCCTGCTTGGGATACTGCTGGCCCTGCTCAATGCGCGTGATGGCTTCCTGTTGATTGATGAGATCGAGATCGGGCTGCACTACACGGTGCAGGTCGAGATGTGGAAGCTGATCCTTGCAATGGCCCACCGCCTCAATGTCCAAGTCTTCGCTACAACGCACAGCTGGGATTGCATCGAAGCCTTCCAGCACGCCACCAGCGCATCCACCGCAGCGCATGGTCAGCTGATCCGCCTGCAACGGCGGCGCAGCGATCCGAGCCAGATACAAGCCGTGACGTATACGCCTGAAGAGCTTCAGGTAGTTACGCAGGGTGATCTTGAGGTACGTTGATGACAAGCCAGTATGCGCTCATTGTTGAAGGGCGTGATGACGAGGCCGTCTGTCGGGCCCTGTTCCAATCACGCGGGTTCAGTAAACAGATCGTGTATGAACGCCTCGATGGGTACGACAGCCACAAATTGCGGGTGACGTTCAGTGCAGTTCGCAAATCAGTTGCCATTGCCGTTGGGATTATCCTCGATGCAGATGAAGACATCAATGGTCGCTGGCAGTCGCTTGGCACATTGCTCACCGCCGAAGGATATGTGAACCTGCCCAAACACCCTGATCCAGACGGAACCATCCTGAAGCATCCCGATCCCGATATGCCTACTGTTGGCGTTTGGCTGATGCCCAATAACCAGACCGCTGGCAAGCTCGAAGATTTCCTAGCGCAGCTTGTGCCCAGTGGCGATCTGCTCTGGAGCTATGCCGACACGACCATACACGGCTTGCCAGAGCAACGCTTCCGGGCTACGGATCGCAGCAAAGCCCACATCCACACATGGCTGGCGTGGCAAGCTGCACCGGGCAAACCGTTCGGTCAGGCAATGATGTCCGGCTATCTTGCGGTAGGGCAACCTGCCGCCAATCAATTTCTCGTATGGTCGCACCAATTGTTCACCTGAGTTATCGTGATAGAAGCAATAGAAAGGACCCCATATGCCTACCGTAGATGTTGCCGCGCTGCATGATTTCCCCGATGGCACAGCCAAAGTGGTGCAGGTGGACGGGCACAAGATTGCGGTGTTTCACCTTGCTGGCACGTTCTATGCCCTCGATGATACCTGCTCACACGCCGACGCATCGCTTAGCCAAGGCGAGCTTGACCGCGATGAGCAGTGCATCGAGTGCCCAATGCACGGGTCGCTGTTCGACCTCAAAACGGGTACGCCGCGCACCCTGCCCGCCTTTGAGCCAGTCGCCACCTATCCGGTCACCGTTGTCGCAGATCGGGTTATTGTTGAGTATTCTAGTTAACAACTTGACTTCTCACGCGGTTCGACGTACAATATTCGTTAGGGTTTGACCGCTTTCCGGTAGGGCTACAACGGTGTAGCTCTGCCAGCAGCGACACCTCATCTCGTACACAGCTATTGGGAAGGTCTCACGCGCAGTCTGTCAGAAAGGATTTGATACCGATGAGTGCATACGCCCATCCTGAAATCTTGGTAGATACTTCGTGGCTTGCTGAACATATCACTGATCCCAACATCCGCATCGTCGAGAGCGATGAGGATATTCTGCTGTATGACACTGGGCACATCCCCGGTGCAGTTAAGATTGACTGGGTATCTGAGCTAAACGACCCCGTTACCCGTGACTACCTTGACAGCGAACGCTTCGCGCAGCTACTCTCCTCGAAGGGCATCAGCAATGATACCACCGTCGTTTTCTATGGCGACAAGCACAACTGGTGGGCGGCCTATGCGTTGTGGGTGTTCCAGCTCTTTGGGCACACCAACGTGCGCCTGCTCAATGGGGGGCGCAACAAGTGGATTGCCGAAGGGCGCGAGCTGACCCGCGAGGTGCCCACCTACCCCGCCACCACCTACACCGCGCCGCCCCGCAATGATGCCAAGATCCGCGCTTTCCAGCATCAGGTGCTTGAGCATATTAAACAGCAGGGCCCACTGGTGGATGTGCGTAGCCCGCAGGAGTATAGCGGCGAACGCACCCACATGCCCGAATACCCGCAAGAGGGCACGCTACGCGGCGGGCACATCCCCGGCGCAATCAATATCCCGTGGGCCCAAGCCGTCAACGAGGATAGCACCTTCAAGAGCCGTGCCGAACTAGAAGCCCTGTATGCTGTAAAGGGCATCACCCCCGATAAAGAGATCGTCGCCTACTGCCGCATCGGGGAGCGCAGCAGCCACACATGGTTTGTGCTAACCTACCTACTCGGCTACCCCAATGTTCGCAACTACGACGGCAGCTGGACGGAATGGGGCAACATGGTTGGTGTGCCGATTGAAAAGCCGTTCCAGCCCTAAGCCCTGCCCACAAGCATCTATCGGGGTTTGGGTGGGTGTCACTCGGCACGCACCCACCCCACCCAAACTTTACCTGTATGATAGACGTATCAAGTACAACCAGTCGCACCACCATTGAGCTAATCGGCAATACCCCGCTGATCCGGCTTGATCGGCTCGATCCTAGCCTGCCCGCCGATGTGCGTGTGTATGCCAAAGCCGAGTGGTACAACCCCGGCGGCTCCGTCAAAGATCGCCCCGCCCTGTGGATGATCCGCGCTGGCGAAGCACGCGGCACACTGCGCCCCGGCATGATTATCGCCGATGCCACGAGTGGCAACACCGGCATTGCCTACGCCACCATCGGCGCAGCCTTAGGCTACCAAGTCCGCCTCTCGATGCCCGCCAATGCCAGCATCGAGCGGCGCAATACGTTGTACGCACTCGGCGCAGACCTGATCTTGACTAATCCGGCGGAAGGGGTAGACCTTGCAATCCAAACCATTCGTGGCTTAGTTGAGGATGATCCCGAACGCTACTTCTACCCCGATCAGTACAATAATCCAGCCAACCCGCTGGCCCACTACGAGTCTACTGCGCCCGAAATTTGGCAGCAGACCGATGGGCAAGTGACCCACTTTGTCGCCGCGCTTGGCACAAGCGGCACGTTTATGGGCACGTCGCGCCGGCTGCGCGAATACAACCCCCAGCTCAAAGCCATTGCCGTGCAGCCAGATAGCCCCTACCACGCCCTCGAAGGGGTGAAGCACATGGCGACAACGATCTACGTGCCCGGCATCTATGATCCCAATGCACCGGATGAGATTATCGTCGTGCCCAGCGAAACAGCATTTGAGATGGCTCGCCGCATTGCTCGCCGCGAAGGGTTGCTCGTCGGCATCTCGGCTGCCGCCAACGTCGCCGCCGCCTTGCAGGTTGCCCGCCAACTCGAATACGGCACCGTCGTCACGATCCTATGCGATAGTGCCGCCCGCTACCTGAGTGACCGCTTTTGGCGCGAGCCGGACGAAGTGTCCGGTGGGGAGGGCATATGATCCAGATTAGCGACACCGCCGCGCAAGCCATTGCCGATCACGCCCGCCGCACCTACCCCGATGAGTGCGTCGGCTTGCTGCTCGGCACGTTAAGCCCCCCGACAGCAGACGCTACAAATGGGCTTGAGACCGGCGTGAGCATGCAGATCAGAGCCGTGTATCCGGTTGAGAATCGGTGGGAAGGCCAGATCACGCTGGCAGATAGCGATGACCCAACCTCGCGGCGGGATCGGTTCTACCTTGATCCGCGTGATTACCTACGCGCAGATCGTGCCGCGAGCCAGCAAGGGCTAGATGTGATCGGCTGCTATCACTCGCACCCCGACTCCCCCGCCACCCCATCCGAGCGGGATCGGGTGGGCGCACAGGGCGTAGGCAGTGGCACCCAGTTCGCCTTCCTGATCCAGAGTGTGTATGCCACCGCCGCCGCCGATTTGCGGGGGTGGTTTCTGCGGGATAACGGCGCACGCTTTGCCGAAACCGCATTGGCCGTGACCCCAACACCAGATGCTTGAACTGCTTAAACTATTCGGAAAATGTGATAATACGTAGCCCATGTAAATTTGTAGGAGTATACATCAAATGGCAGTCACTCTTAGTATTCCAACTGCACTCCGGCAGTATGCCGCCAACAACGCCAGCATTAGCCTTGAGGCGAACACCGTAGGCAACCTGCTGCACGGCTTAATAGAGCTACACCCCGATCTGGGGCAGCACCTGTTCGATGAGCAGGGCAAACTCCGCAGCTTCGTGAATGTGTACGTCGGCGATGAAGATATTCGCTACCTCGATGGCGTAGATACGCTCCTCAAGGATGGCGAATTGGTCAGCATTATTCCAGCGATTGCTGGTGGACGAGGATAACGGGCATGTCTATGTTGAACAACGCTGAGATCAGCCGCTACAGCCGCCACCTGATTCTACCCGAATTTGGCATGGAAGGGCAGCGCAAGCTCAAGCAGAGCAGCGTGCTGCTGATTGGCACAGGCGGGCTTGGCTCGCCGCTCGCGCTTTACCTTGCCGCAGCGGGGGTCGGGCACATCGGTTTGGTAGATTTCGACGTGGTGGACGAAAGCAACCTGCAACGCCAGATCGTACACGGCACGAGTACCATCGGTGTTGCCAAAACCGAATCCGCCAAGCGTCGCCTAAACGACCTCAACCCGCACATCGAAATTACCACCTATGAGACCCAGATCACCTCTGCCAATGCGCTCGACCTGATGCGCCCCTACGATGTGATCGTGGATGGCACGGACAATTTCCCCACCCGCTACCTGACCAACGATGCGGCAGTGATGCTGGGCAAGCCGAACGTCTATGGCAGCATCTTTCGCTTCGAGGGGCAAGTGACCGTCTTTCATCCCGCAGCCGGCGGACCCTGTTATCGTTGCCTCTACCCAGCACCGCCCCCGCCGGGTCTCGTTCCCTCGTGCGCGGAAGGCGGCGTACTGGGCGTGCTGCCGGGCATTGTCGGCACGATGCAGGCAACCGAAGTAATCAAGCTCATCACGGGCATTGGTGAGACCCTGATCGGGCGGCTGGTGCTGTATGATGCGCTGGCTATGCGCTTCCGCGAACTCAAGCTGCGCCGCAACCCCGATTGTCCCGTCTGCGGCGACAATCCAACCATCACCGAATTGATTGACTACGAAGCCTTCTGTGGTATCATGCCTGTACAACCAAGAGTACAGGAGGAAGATATGAATGGGCAGTATGAGATTACGCCAGAAGAAGTTGCGGTGCTGCTAGAGCAGCCCAACCGGCCATTTATTTTGGATGTCCGTAATGAGTATGAAGCCGAGATTGCCACCTTACCTGTCACCGATAAGCTCATTCCGGTGGATGAACTGCACGGGCGGATCAGCGAGCTTGACCCAAATGTGGAGATGATTGTGTATTGCCGGAGTGGTGGGCGCAGTGCCCGTGCCGTAGCCATGCTGCGGGCGGCGGGCTTCACCAAGATCAAGAACATGGTCGGTGGCACGCTCCGTTGGGCGGATGACGTAGACCAGACAATGGCACAATACTAACAACTCATGCTACAATCATAGGGTGTAGTGCTGTGCCCCATCAGGCATACACTGGTGGGGTACGCTGTTTGTCCGGCATCCTGCCGCCGTGAACACAATAGCCAA
This sequence comes from Chloroflexaceae bacterium, assembly GCA_012031225.1. Taxonomy (GTDB): domain Bacteria; phylum Chloroflexota; class Chloroflexia; order Chloroflexales; family Chloroflexaceae; genus JAAUTZ01. The sequence continues at coordinate 19,755 of JAAUTZ010000002.1, read as the reverse complement.
ACAGGAGAACTCAATGCTCGATACAGAGATGGTGCGTACCGCCCTGATGAATGTGATTGACCCCGAAATTGGGCTAGATATTGTCAACTTGGGCTTAATCTACAACATTGCCATACAGGATGGTGGCCAGCGAGTGGATGTGGATATGACCCTCACCACCCCCAACTGTCCGGCGGGGCCTTCTATCGTGACACAGGCCAAGAATGAGATTATGGCTCTCAGCGATGTATACAAGAGCCTCGAAGATGTGAACATCAATCTGGTGTGGGTTCCGTTCTGGAATCCTTCAATGATGAGCGACGAAGCCAAAGACGAACTCGGCATTTACTAGCGCATCACTGATCCCACCGGAATTCCATCTCTACCTCACCAATCTTAATCTTGTCGCCTGCATACAGGCGGCGCGGAGCCGACGGAGCCAAGCGTGTCCCATTCACGAAGGTTCCGTTGGTGCTCCCCAAATCCACAATCGCGTAGCCATCGTTGCCGTCGCGCTGGATCAGGGCGTGGTGGCGCGAGGAGATACCCCGATCATGCTCCGCCAAATCCACTTCGGGGTAGTGCCCCTGACTAGGATCGCGCCGCCCAATCCGGCACGGCAGCGTCTGTTCTTCTATCGCTACCCGCCATGTCCCACGCGGCGAGCGAATGTTGAGGCGGGCAGGGGGGCGGCTCTGGGCGCGTTGCACGGGTGAGCCACAGTTGGCACAGAAGCGGGCATTCGGCTTGTTGATGTAGCCGCAATTGTCGCAAGCGATGCTGCCCGGCACAACCGACGGCACGGGGGCAACTGGTGTAGCTGGAATAACGGGCGCAACCGGCACAGGCGCAACCGGGACGGGCGGCATCGGCGCAAGCGGGGGGGCGGGTGGCGCAGGCGCGACAGGTGCAGCCGGAACGTGCGGCGTGGGCGGCACAGCAGGCGGGATCGCAATCTTCTCGGTCGGGTCAACATAGGGTGCAGTCAGGCATGCAAGCAGGGCGCGTTCCATCTCGGCACACGAGCCAAACCGCTGCTCGCGCTCCAAATTCATCGCCTTGATAATCACCTGCTCCGTGTCGCTGCTTACCGATGGATTGAACCGCCCAATGTAGCCGACGGTGGGTGTTTGCAAGGGCACGGGCGGCAGATTGGTGAGCAGGTGCAGGAGGGTCGCCCCTAGCGCATACACATCACTGCGTGGATCAGTCTGGCCACGTCCGTACTGTTCAGGTGGGGCATAGCCCGCCGATCCCATTGCAATCGTATCTTTACTCTTGCCCTTCTTGTGCGTGCGAGCCACCCCAAAGTCAATCAGCTTCATCACCCCGTTGGTTCGCGTCACCATAATGTTGGGCGGTTTCAAATCACGGTAGATGATCGGCGGCTGCTGCGAATGGAGATAGTGCAGCACGCGGCAGAGCTGAATCCCAAAGCCGAGTGCTTGTTGCTCTGGGAACGGTGCGTTCGTCTGGAGCATCCGGTCTTCGAGCGTTTCCCCCTCGATGAACTCCATCACCATGACTGGGCGACCATCGAACTCGAAGTAATCAGCGAGGACGGGGATGTTGGGGTGGCTCAGGCTACTCAGCAGTTTAGCTTCCTGCTCAAACAAATTGCGGTTCTCTTCGATCTCATCGGGGGGCGTTGCAGGCGATGGGCGCATCTCTTTCAACGCCCAGATCGTACTATCGGCGGTGCGTTCGGCGCGATACACCGCACCCATACCACCCCGCCCTACCAGCTTCAGAATGCGGTAGGTGCTGCGCGTGCCGGGCACCATCATGTTTGGCGTGAGTAGCTGCTCTTGTGCGATCATACCATTTCCTGCAACAGGTCAAATCCCCTTAACCCTGAATACACTATACCATGTTTGGGAACAATCAGGGTTACCCAAGGGTCAATCGGCAATTATCTACACCTGCGCCGCTAGCTCGATAACTGTGTCACGGGGGCAGACTGGGCGTGCTGGCGAGCCGCCCGCTTGATGCGCGTCTGCGGATCCACCGCCCACTCCACAAAACGCAACAGCGAATTGACCACCAGCGCAACCACCGCTAGCACCATCGCGCCTGCCCAAATCATCTGGTCGCGCCCCATCGCAATCCCATCAAAGAGCAGCACCCCGATTCCCCCAGCATTGAACCGCGCCCCAATCGCAGCAATCCCAATGCACACCACCGCCGCAAGGCGCACCCCCGCCAACACAATCGGCAGAGCCAGCGGAACCTGCACCTGCCACCAACACTGCCACGTACTCATCCCCATGCCATAGGCGGCTTCGATCACAGCGGGACTAATGGCAGTGAGGGCCGCCACCACATTGCGAACAAGGATCACTTGGGCATAAATGATGAGGGCGATAATAACTGATGTCGCATTCAGCCCAAAAATGGGGATCAGCAGGACAATCATCGCAAGGCTAGGCACGGTGTAGAGGATGCCTAGCGTGCCCATAATCGGCACGGTAAGGAAGCGATAGCGGGTAATGAGCACGCCGAGCGGCACGGCTACAACAATGCTGATGAGCAGGGCGATAGTCACCATTTGCACATGTTGCCCCAACAACAGCCACACCCGTTCAGGATTATTCAAGAGATAGTTCATAGCTCGTGTACCCGCCCAACGAGGTGTTGGATCTGGCCCATCGTCAGGATCCCAACTGGGTGTTCATCCCGCGCAACAACCAGCGTCTGCGTGCCCGTCCGTAGCAGCAGCGAGAGCGCATTGCGGAGGTTGTCCTGCGGGGCAATGCGGGGCTGCCCATTGACGTGGAAATCCGGCGGCGGACTTTGCATGGCCCGCTCCACACTGATCAGGCTCAGATGGCGCACGGTATCATCCGCACCGACGAGGCTGGCGACAAACTGATTGGCGGGGCGGGTCAGGATTGCAAAGGGCGTATCATACTGCACGATGCGCCCTATGTCCATCACCACAATCTTGTCGGCAAGGCGCAGGGCTTCCTCAACATCGTGCGTTACAAATAGGATCGTCTTCTTCAATTGGCGTTGCAAAAAGATCATCTCATCCTGCAACGTCGCCCGCGTGATCGCATCAATCGCGCCGAATGGCTCATCCATCAGCATCACTTCCGGGTCGCCGGCCAGTGCCCGCGCCAAGCCGACGCGCTGCTGCTGCCCACCCGAAAGCTGCGACGGGTAGCGGTGGCGATACTCGGCGGGTGGTAGCTCGATCAGCGTGAGCAGTTCATCAATCCGGCGTTCGATCCGCTCGCGTTGCCAGCCCAGCAGCTTGGGCACGACGGCAATATTCTGGGACACCGTCATATGCGGAAACAAACCCGTCTGCTGGATCACATAGCCGATCCGCTGGCGTAGGGCGGTAACGGGCAGGCTGCGGATGTTCTCGCCATCAATCAAGATCTGCCCCGACGTTGGCTCGTACAAACGATTGACCATTTTCAGCAACGTTGTCTTGCCGCACCCCGATAGCCCCAGCAACACAACAAACGTGCCCTGCTCAATCGCTAGCGAACAGTTATTGACCGATGGGCGCAAAGCTCCCGGAAACTGCTTGGAGACGTTCACAAACTCGATGTAAGCCATACGGTGCGCTTCCTTTCAGCCGGACTAGGTCCGGGGGGGCGGTGCAGGGCATTGCACCGCCCCCCGTGCAAACGACATGTTATTGGAGCAGGCCCTGCTCAGTCAAAAACTCCCGCGCTACATCGGCTGGCTCGCGCTGGTTGCCACTCACCTCATTGTTGAGGCGTTGCATCGTGGCATCATCCAGCAGCGGTGCTAGCGCATTCAGCACGTCGGCAATCTGCGGGTTGGCGGCGAGCGTATCCATCCGCACCACTGGCGCAACTTGGTAGGGCGGGAAGAGATTCTGGTCATCTTCCAGCAGCACCAGATCAAGCGCAGCAATCTCACCATCCGTGCCAAATGCAACCGTCACATCCCCCTCTCCATCCACGAGGGCCCGATAGCGCAAGCCCGGATCTACCGCCTTATACTCGCGCAGGGTGAAATCGCCATAGCCAGCCCGCAAGCCGGGCAGCCCATCCTCACGCTCCTGAAACTCGGCAGGGCCGACCATGATCAAGTCGCTGGCTTGGGCCACCATATCCGAGATGGTGACAATGCCTAGCTCTTCGGCGCGGACGCGAGTCATTGCGAGAGCTTGGGTGTTGTTCATCGGAGCCGGATCAAGCCACGTCAGATTAAACTGTTCTTCGTAGCCCGCCTTCACCAGCTGGAGGACTTCATCGCGGTCATTGCTTACCGGCAGCTTCAGCACCGTCAGCAAGCCCGTGCCCGTATATTCGGGATAGAGATCAATCTCGCCACTTTCCAGCGCAACTTGGGCCACATCCGTACCGCCCAGATTGAGCTTGCGGTTGACGGTGAAGCCAGCATTTTCGAGCGCAAGGGCATACATTTCACCCAAGATAAACTGCTCGATGAAATCTTTTGAGCCGACGCTGATCGTTGCCGATTCGCTGGCGGCAGGGGCGGCAGGGGCGGCAGGGGCAGCAGGAGTACTCGCACTCCCCCCGCCACATGCTGCAACGAATAGCAACACAACCACTAACACTGAGCCAAGATACACACGCTTCATACGGTTCATGCTCCTTTTGGTGCAGGCTTGTCCTGCGTAATCGGGAATCGGAATATACCACCAGAGCTGCCTAATGAGCGTCACTGCGCCATCAAACAAGCCCTGACAAACCTAAAGCGGAGCCTGCACGCTGCGCTGGAGCGCACTCATGCCAACTTCCGCAAGGATTGCCATGATTGCAACTGGGATCGCCCCCACCAACAGGATCGCCTCGTTGCGAAGCTGTGAGCCTAATACGATGAAATTGCCCAAGCCACCTGCACCGATGAATGCGGCAAGCGTCGCACTGGCAATGACTTCCACCAGCGCGGTCCGAACGCCCGTCAGGATGATGGGCAGTGCGAGCGGCAGTTCCACTTTGCGAAAGATCGTCAGGGCATCCATGCCCATGCCTTGTGCTGCCTCACGGATCGCCGGATTCAGGGTGCGAAAGGCAGCATCAGTATTGATCAGGATCGGCGGCATGGCAAGGATGGTCAGCGCAATGGCTGCCGATTGGAATGACAAGCCGAAGTACGGCAGCATCAGAAACAGCACAGCAATGCTCGGAATAACCCGCAAGGTGTTGACGAGATTGATGAATGTGAGCGATGCAAAGCGTGAGCGTGCTGTCCAGACACCGAGCGGCACGCAGATCACTAGCGCAATACTGATTGCCGTCAGCACCAGCACGATATGCCGGACAAAGGCTTCCCAGAACAGATCTGGGCGACTCTGGGCATAGGCTAGAGCTTCGCGCAAGAGTTCCATCAGCACATTCCTTTCATCACTCACTGGTCACTTCGGGTAGGCATGCCCCAAGCCGCCGATCTGAATCAATGTTGCCAGCCGAAAGTCGCGTGCTAGATGTTCCAATGATCCGGCTCCTTGATCAAAGGCGTGATCGAGCTTAAGGGTTTCGAGCCACGCATAGATCTGCGCGGTAGGCGTACCGAGCCGATGCAGCCGACCCTGCTGCGCCAGCACCGTCAAAGCGCGGCTGGCAACCAGCAGCTCAAGGATGATGCTCCGCTGCGCCACCCACAGCATGGTCCATGTTCGGTTCAGAGCCACTGGAGCCATGCTCGCATAATCATCTATCCCCTCCGTGATGCCCGGTGTATAGCTCAGGCTGGCTGGCAATGCCGTTGTTTGCGCGTAGGCAGCGAGGGCTGCCGCAGAGCGTGATATATTATTGTACAACATTCCGAGCCGATGGCTGTGCGGATCTTCATTCAATGCCGAAGGGAGATCGCTAAATTCGTGCCAGAGCAGTTTGTTCAGGCGTTGGGTACTCATCAAAATCAGGCGGTGCAACGCGAGCCGGAGGTGATCAAAGACGAGGGCAAGGCTCGTGCTCTCAAAGTTGCCCGTCGAATTGAGGGTGCCTTCTTCGGGCAGCGTCAAGGGGCTATCTACCGAGCTATTCAGCATTGCCGTAATCACCTGATCGGCATAGGTGATCGTATCCCGCATCGTGCCCAACACTTGGGCCGCACACCGAAAGCTGAGCGGGTCTTGCAGATTGCGTGCGGTTCCCACCTCAAATAGGGCACTGCCGTGCAGCAGAGTACGCAGATTGCTGGCACTGATCTGCTGCCCTTCGAATTTGCGGGCGGCGATGCTATGCGGGTTAAGCACATTCAGGTTCGCCCGAAAGGCTTCAAAGGAAAGCGCAGTAGCATACTCAAACCCTAACATAATCTGCTTCAGCTCATACACAACTAGGGCCCCGCAGCCCGTCGAATGGGCATTGGCACTGATCAAGCCGAGGGCCTCTTTGGAGTGCAACGTAAGCGGGTGCAAGCCGGCTCGCCGCAAAGCCTCACCACCATCCAACAACTCACCCGCGTAAGTTGCTCGCCCCTCCCCAATCATCACCAAGCCGATCTCAGCCATCGGCGACAAGTCCGATTCGCCTACTGATACGGAACGCCCGTGAACAATCGGATGTACGCCCAGATTAAGCATATCAACGAGCTGCTGCACAAGTTCAGGGCGCACCCCACTCCCACCCCGCACCATGCCATTGATCCGGCACGCCATAATCGCGCGGACACTCGGAATGCTGAGCGGCGTAGTATCAAGGGGCACACTATGGGCAAGGATCACATCGCGGTTGAAGGCTTCTAGCTCAGCCGGTTCGAGGGCGTATTTCTTGAGCGAACCAAGCCCCGTGTTTAAGCCATAGATCGGCTCATTGCAAGCGAGCATGCAGTTGACCATTGTCCGCGACACGCGCACCCGCTCCCAACAGGCCGGGGCAACCTGCACCTGCGTGGGGTAATGGGCAATATGATAGACATCATCGGTACGACAGGTTTCCCCATCCAACACCACATGTTCTAATAAGGGCTGGTGGCTCTGCTTGGTCTGCTCTCCTTGGACTGCTTCCAACTCGATCTGATGGAGTGGCTCATATAAACTGCTGTACATTGCATCAACCTCTGGTCGTTAAGGATTCGTTCCAGTTCGAGCTTGAGCATTACGGGCGGGCGAGATCGGCGGGCAGCTCAAGCGCAATGCCCATCAGTTCTGCAACTTCTTGGTAGGCAACCGGATCAACCGCACTGCGGGCAAGCGGGAGCTTGTGGTAATCTACCTTTAGCACAGCAACCGCTTGGCCCACGCGGGTATGCTCAACAGCGAGCGCGTGGCCCGTCTCTTGCAGCAAGATTGAAATCAGATCGGGGTAGCTGCTTAGGCGTTTGCCGCCCGCCTCGACAGCCATATGCTCATTGAGGATGTAGATCACCAGCGGCTCGCGGGCCACGCCAACATCTACCGTGAAGCGTGCGTGATCAAAGCCGCCCCGCGTCTCCAGCTTCACTTCGGTGATGATCCCCAGCCCCAGAATCTCACCATCCAGTGTGTGCAACACCGTGTCAAGCACAGCTTGCCCGCCCTGCGGCTCGGCGGCAAGCATGGCTTGCCCCAGTTCAATCGCCAGCGATACCGCCCCCAGCGCGGCGTTCTCGCGCACATAGCGGGCCGCTACAGGGTTGCGCGCCGCAGCAATGAACCCACCCGATGCAACTGATGCGGCCCGCATCACGGCGGCAGTTTTCATGATGCTGCCCCGCACAACAACTTCCATGTAGGCATCCAGATCGCGGTTGCCCCCGACAGCCACTTGGATAGTTTCGTAATCGGGCTGTTCGGTCAAGCCAATTGACCCCATCCGAATTGTTGGGTGGGCCCGCACATCGCCCGCCGCGTCAATCACTGGGATGCCAAACATCGCCGATTGCAGCCAGCCATTGATGCTCGTTGAGTAGCCGTTCTGAGCCGTCATCACGCCTACCACTGGCGCATCGAGTTGGGCTTGCAGCAGCTCAAAGGCGCGAATGTAATCACGCGGGAACATCTGCCACGTTGGGGCAGCCGGTGCGCCAATCGCCGATACGGTTACGATGATGCCATCGGCGGGGACATCGTCAATCGCAACAAGATAGGGCCGGCCTAGCTGCACCGCCACCCCGCCATTCTGCAAGCCGTGTGCGAGCCAGCCACCACCACCCGCCGCAAACACTCCCCCGCCAACACAGGCCGCCTGTACATCGGCTTCGTGCAGTTCACGTCGCATCTATCGCTCCTCCAGATTCAAGGCATCCAATTCGTGTTCACGCGCACACGCTTGCGCCAGCGGATAGCCCGCATCGGCATAGCGCAACACCCCAAGCCCGGTATCAGCATCGAGCGTATACTTCAGGCGTACCTCAGCTTCGCTACTACCATCCGCGATCAAGGTTACGCCGCTACTCGTCATGTAGCCGGCATAGCCGCCCCCGCCGGAGTGGATTGCAACGAGATCAGCACACGCACTACAGTTGAGCATAGCATTCAGCAGGGGCCAGTCGGCGATAGCATCGCTGCCGTCGCGCATACGCTCCGTGCCGATGTAGGGGTGGGTCATACTCGCGGCATCAAGGTGATCGCGGGTGAAGGCGATAGGCCCACTCAGCCGCCCCTCGCGCACCGCCGCATTGACCAGCAAGCCGAGCCGTGTTCGTTCGCCGTGCCCAAGCCAGCCGATCCGAGCAGGCAAGCCCTGAAACGGGATGTGGGCGCGGGCTAGCTGAATCCAGTTGCAGACTTGGGCATTCTCGGCAAAGTGGGTCATAATCAGCGCATCAATCGTGGCAATATCATCCGGGTTGCCCGTCAGCGCAATCCAACGAAAGGGCCCGATCCCTTTGCAAAACAAGGGGCGGATGTAGCGTTCGGTGAAAATATCTAGGCTCATGGCATCCGCTACACCGCCGCGCTGGGCTTGGATGCGGATGTTGTTCCCATTCTCAAACACCACTGCGCCCCGTTGCTTGAAGATCAGCATCGCCTGCACCTGCGCCACCAGCGAAGCCCGCGCCTGCCGTTCGAGCTGCTGCGGATCACGCTCACGTAGATCTGCCGCTTCTGCGGGAGTCATGCCGACGGGCACGTAGCCATACAACAGATCGTGGGCACTCGTCTGATCCGTGACAACATCGGGAGTGATGCCCCGCCGTACCAGTTCGGTATACACGGTACTCGCATTCTCCACCAGCACCACACTGAGCGGTTGCTGCTGCTGCTGGGCGTGCTGGCAATATGCAAGGGCTTCATCCAGTGTCTCCGCCAGCCGCTCACAGCGGCCATCGGCAACCCGTTGCGCGGCGCGTGCGCCATCCACCTCGATGGCAAGCAGCACCGCTCCAGCCATTGTTGCAGCGAGCGGCTGGGCACTGCCCATCCCGCCCAAGCCCGCCGTCAGCACCAACCGTCCGCGTAGATCACCGTTGAAGTGTTCCCGGGCAACTGCCGCTAGCACCTCATACGTACCCTGAATTACGCCCTGCATCCCGATGTACTGCCAATCGCCCGCAGTCAAGCCGCCCCACGCAATTAGCCCTTTGCGCTCCAGATCATAGAAGATTTCCGGCGTGGCCCACTGCCCAACAATATTGCAGTTTGCCATCACCACAATCGGTGCCAGCGGGTGCGTCTTAAAGATGCCAATCGGCTTCCCCGATTGAATCACCAGCGTTTCATCATCGCCGAGCCGTTGCAGCGCAGCAACAATGCGGGTGTAGCTCTGCCAGTTGCGGGCAGCTTTGCCAAGTGCCGCATAGACAATCAGGTCTTGCGGGCGTTCACCCACTTCCAGCACATTCTCCAGCAGGCGCAGTAGCCCTTCCTGCCGCCAGCCCCGGCAGCGCAGGTGCGGGCCACGTTGGGCGGTTATCCGGTCAGTCATAAGCAAGTGTTCCTTTTTAGCCTAGCGATTGTTCCACCACACGTAATCCTTATGCACCGCAAACGCACCCCCAACCGACCTTCACCAGTGCTACGCCAATGCTTCGTCAAGAGCAAGCACCGCCCGCGCCAATGCAGCCCCCCCCAATCTGAGGTGATGCGGTGCGGTGTCCTCGTCGGGGCAGTGGCTCCGCCCGCCCGCACTCGGCACAAAGATCATGGCTGTCGGCGCGATCTGGGCCAGTTGGCTACTATCATGGCCCGCCCCACTCGGCAGGACCAGTGCGCCCTCATCGAGGCTGCAACACACCCGATGAACCAATTCGACGAGCCACGCAGGACTCGTGACAGGCGGGGAACTCGTCAGCGCAACAAGTTCCAGCGTCACCCCGCGCTGGGCTGTAGCAGCAGTTGCCCGCGCCCAGAACTGTTGCCACACCTGCGCTAGCACAGCCGGATTGAGGCTGCGGATTTCTGCCGTGAGCAGCACCTCGCCCGGCACAACATTGCTCTGATTGGGCTGCACCTCTAGTCGCCCGATAGTCCCTACCGTCTGTGGCCCAGCATGGCAGAGCTGTTCCAGTGTGGTAATCAGCACTGCCGCCGCCGCCAGCGCATCGTGGCGCATCGCCATCGGGGTCGTGCCCGCGTGATCCGGCTGCCCGCGCAGGCGCAACGTGCCGCGCTGAATCCCGACAATCCCGCTCACGGCGGCAAGGCTACGCCCCGCTTGGGCTAGCACAGGCCCCTGCTCAATATGCAATTCGAGGCACGCCGCCAACGCACCGGGCGCATACAGCGGACCAATCAAGCCCGCCGGATCGCCGCCCGCCGCCTGTATCGCCCGTTCCAGTGTTACGCCATCGAGCGTGCGGGCAAGCCACGCCGACTGGAACGTGCCCGCCAAACCGCGACTACCTACGCACGAGATGCCGTAAGCGTTGGCTTCCTCTGCTAGAAAATCAGCGACAATCAACGGATGGCGCAGCGTGATCCCCGCATCGTTGAAGCAGCGTACCACCTCCAGCGCGGCAAGCACGCCGAGTGTGCCATCGTAGCGACCACCACCGAGTACCGTATCGGTGTGCGAGCCAATCAAGATCGGGGGCAGATCGGCAGTGCCCCTGCGTGTGCCCAGCAGGTTGCCCGCCGCATCTATGCGCGGGGTCAATCCGGCGTGCTGCATTGCCGCCTGCAACCACACCCGCCCCGCAAGATATGCAGGCGATGGGAACCGGCGGGTCCAGCCGGGGGTATCCGGCTCAACAAACGTGGCAAGCTGTTCGAGATCGGCAAGGAGCCGCTCCCCCGTAGGAATCGGTAGCGACAGTGCAGCACCATAATCAGGCATGCGTGCCTCCTGTGGGAGGTGCCGCGAGAAAGCTACCACTGCCCGGCGTAGCAATAATCGCACCTTCGCGGAAGATCACCCGCCCGGCAAGCAGCGTCGCTACCACACGCCCGCGCAGGGGGCGATCCCGGTAGAGCCGATCCACTGCACGCGCTTTGCTGTGCATCTGCTCAAGGCGGTAGGTGTCGTTGCCTTGAGGATCATAGAGGCACAGATCAGCATCGGCTCCCAGCCGGATTGTGCCCTTATGGGGGTATAGCCCAAAGAGCTGCGCGGGGGCGTGGCTGATCCAGCGCACCGCATCAGTTAGGCGGAGCTGCCCCTCAAGCGCAGCCGTGAGCAGCACGGGTAGCAACGTCTGCACGCCCGGCGCACCCGACGGCGCACGCCATATATCTGTCCAGCCGCGTTCTTTCTCGTCTGGCAGATAGGTTGCGTGATCGGTGGTAATGACGCTGAGGGTGCCCTCCTGCAAGCCCTGCCATAAGGCATGCTGATCGGCGGCGGTACGCAGGGGCGGGTTAATTTTGGCGTAGGGGCCAAGCCGGAGGTAATCGGCTTCGGTGAAAAACAGGTAGTGCGGGCATGTCTCGGCGGTGACATCTACCCCTGCCTGCTGGAATTGGCGCACCGTAGCAAGGGCTTGCGCGGAGGAGACGTGCGCGATATGCACGGGCGCACCTAGATCAGCGGCAAGTGTCAGCAGGCGGGCAATGGCTACCGCCTCTACCACTGGCGGGCGCGATTCCATATGGGCTACGAGGTCCGTTCGTCCGGCGGCCCGCAACGCGGCGATGCGGGCTTCGAGCATGGAGTCGCTTTCGCAATGCACCACCAGCCGCCGCCCGGTATCGCGCACAAGCGCGAGGGCCTGATAGATTTGCTCATCCTCCGTGAGGCAAATGCCGATGAACTCATCAGCCCTGCCAAGTGGGGCGCGGTGCATAAAGATCTTGTAGGCGATTGCCCCTGCCGCTGCCATGCCCTGCACATCGCTCGCAATCAATGTGCCGGGTGCGCCATACAGCGCAACGTTGATGATCGCCTGCTGTTCGATCAGCCGCCGCCGATTGGCGAAGGTGGCTGGGGTGGCGCAGCCGGGATTGGAGATGGGCATCTCGAAGATCGTGGTTACGCCGCCCGCTGCTGCCGCGCACGTCTCGGTGTAGAAGTCGCCGCGCTCATCGTAGCCGGGCGTGCGGCAGTGGAAGTGTATATCTATCGCACCCGGCAGCACCAGCAAGCCGTGTGCATCGAGGGTGGCGGCGGCGGGCGGGAGCGCGTGGGGGGCCGCAATCAGGGCAATCTTGCCCGCCCGAATGCCGAGATCAGCGTGGTACTGGTGCCCTTCATTGACGATGATCCCGCCAATCAGATTGAGATCATGTGGCTCCATTGGGGTCTCCCTGTTGCGCGTGCCTACCGATCACTATAGCCCACCCGATCCAGAAATAAAGTTGTTGACTTAGTATATTATAAACGATCAACGAAACGAGCGGCAGCTTGGATCTGCGCCGCCGCGCCATGCAGCCACTCCAACAATAGGGGCACATGCGCGTCGCTGATGCGCTCACAGGGCGCGGCAACACTCACCCCCGCGAGGAGCCGCTGATCGGCAGTGAACACAGGCACCGCAATCGCCCGTGCCCCAGCATCCACCTCGCCGATGCTATCAGCGTAGCCCTGTGCCCGAATCTGCGCTAGCTCCTGCTGCATTGCGGTGCAATCCGGTAACACAGCCATGCCCCGCCGTTGGGCAACACTGGAACATACTACCTGCTCAATCAATACGGGGGTGGCATATGCAAGCAGCACCCGTGCCGACGCACCCGCCCAGAGCGGCATAATCCGCCCGCGCTGAAATGACAGCCGCACCGCTTGTTGGCTTTCGACCCGCTCGATACAGATTGCGTGCTGCCCAATAATACCCGTGAGGATACTTGTTTCCCCCGTGCGGGCGGTCAAGTCGCGGAGGATCGGCAATGCTGCATCAGCGAGGCTGGTGGGCAACTGTTGGCGCACCACCTGCGCGAGATGATGCACACTTACCCCAAGTTGGTAGCGGGCATTGCCACACGGCTCCACAAAGCCGCACTGCTCCAGCGTGTGGAGCAGCCGATAGACGGTGCTGATCGGCAGCGTCGTTGCAGCACTGATCTCGGCGGCGGTGCGCTGAGCGTGTTGCTCGGTAAAGGCGCGGAGTATATCTAAGCCGCGCTCAAGCGATTGAATCATAGCTACACAGTTCGTTTTGCGTGGAGTGCAACGGATGTGCGTTACCGCACGATTCTTACTCTGTAAGAATGTATTCTTATTATATGATAAGCACTGCGAATTGTCCATTGGTGCGACTGCACAAAGCGTTCCCCACGCATATGGTATACTTGTTGCTATGGTAGCGCATACCCCCCTAAACACCCAAGCCTCACCTGCACTCGGCGTAGTGCTGATCATCGCCGCCGCCGTGCTGTGGGGTACAGTTGGGATTGCCACCCGCGCCCTCTACGAACTCACCGCTACCAACGCGCTTTCGATTGGCTTCTTCCGGTTGGCGTTCTCCGTACCCGCGCTGCTCCTTGCGTGCATCCTGATTACGGGGCACGTTCGCTTTGCGACCACCCGCCGCGATCTGGCCATGATGCTCGGCTTAGGTGTAGCAATGGCGGCGTATCAGGTCTTCTACTTCGCGGCGATTGCCCAAGTGGGCGTGACGATTGCGGTGCTGATCAACCTCTGCTCTGCACCCCTGATTGTCGCGCTCCTCTCAGCCCTGCTGCTCGGCGAACGGCTCACCGTGCGGGCGGGGATTGCTATGCTGCTCGCAATAGGCGGCGCAGTCTTGCTGGTGAATGCCCGCCCCAGCGATAGCACCGTATCCGGCTCGCTGCTCCTCGGTGCCGGGCTAGCCCTCGCAGCCGGCTTCAGCTACTCGGTGGTCACGTTGTTCAGTCGCGCCCTTGCCCCGCGCTACCACCCGCTCCAGCCGATTCTGGTTGGCTTTGCACTGGGCGCAGTCACGCTGCTGCCTTTCGCGCTCGCGGGCGGCTTGGTCCTCAGCTACCCACCTGTCGGGTGGTTGCTGCTGCTGCATCTTGGGGTCATCCCCACCGCACTCGGCTATATGCTGTTTCTTGGCGGCTTACGCAGCACCCCCGCCACCGTTGCCAGCATTGCCACCCTGTTTGAGCCGCTCACCTCCGCTGTGCTTGCGTGGCTGCTCTTCGATGAGCGGCTCGGCTGGATTGGCGCAGCAGGCGGGCTGTTGTTGATTGGAGCCATGCTGCTGCTCACATGGACTCCGCGCCCGCGCACCTGACATTTCACCCGATTCGGCGTATTATGTAGCTATGCAACAGCACCGCCGAAAACTCATGCTTGCGGTCAGCCTTGCTAGCCTGTTGGGGCTAGCCATGATGCTGTTCGTGTTTGTCGCGGTAAGCGATCACCCGCAGATCTTTCCGCTCCGCAATACGCTGCTCTACCAGTTCGCGCAGTGGCGCACGGCGCAATTCGGCGCACCCGCCCCGCCCGAACGTGGCGCAGTGCAGGGCTGCATCCGCACCTACATGGGCAACCCCGCCGCCGCCGCGCTGATCCTGATTGCCGAACGCGATGGCACAACCCACAGCACCACCAGCGATGCCGTCGGCTGCTACCAGTTGGACAACCTCCCCGCCCGCCGCGCCGTACCCATGATTGCAACGACAACGGGCGCAATCTACGCTGCCCCCGCCGTGCAGGTGCAAGCCAACACGCACACCACCCACGATATTGCCCTGCCCGTTGAGGAGCTACGCTCTGGGGCGAACGGGATTAATCTGCGGTTTGGTGCGCCAATTACATTAACTCACCCCCTGCCTCAGCCCAGTAGCGCGGTTGAGCAGCAACTCTGGTTTGATGCTGCCGCCAAACCGTACAGCGACATCTTCTTCTACACCCCGATCACTGTCACCGCAGCGAGCCGCCTGCCCGTGCTGCTGATTGTCTATCCGGGGCCTGCGGCAGCATGGCGCGGGGTCAGCATTGCGCTTGCAGCGGCGGGCTATACCGTGATTGGGGTAGGCCCTGAGTATGCCCTCGATCTGGCAGATGATATAGACATTCTGCAAACGCTGGTGCAGTTTGTGCGGGCGGGCTGGTTGCCCTACGCCGATCCACGCCAGATTGTGCTGATGGGGGGCAGCTACAGTAGCCTGCACGTCTTTGGGCTGCTGCAACGTGACACCGGCTTTCAGGGCGCAGTCTTGTTAGGGCCTCCCACCGATCTCTTTGAGCTACGCCGCCAATTTGAAGCCGGTGACTTCTTTCCACCCTTCGGCTTGGATCGCGCCCTGATCGCCTTGGGTTTCCCCGATACCCAGCCGCAACGCTTCTTCACCTACTCACCACGCTTCCATGTACACCCCCACCTGCCGCCGATCCTGCTGCTCCACAGCCGCACCGATGAGGTTGTGCCATTTGCCCAGTCCGAGCTACTCGCCGCCGAACTAGCCCGCCAGAACGTGCCGCATCAAGCTGTCTTCTTCGATGATCTGTCGCACTACCTGCGCGCCGATCAACCCTCGCCCGACCTTGATCTGATGTACCGCATTCTGCTCGATTTTCTGGCAGAGGTGGTACATTCGCCCCCCCCCTAAAGCGGCGGAGTACGAGAATGGTATACTACCTATAGTGTGTGGGCAATACTGGCTGAACGATATAAGGAACGCTATGCTCCAACTAATTCTGATGTCGCTCACGGTGGTGGTTGCTTCGGGGCTGTGTTCCGGCTCCGAAGCAGCGTTGCTGTCGCTTTCAATGGGGCGGGCCCGCCAGCTTGCTGAGCACGGCGGCTCCACCGCGCAACTCCTGCTGCGGATGCGCGAAGACCTCAACCCCGTGATCTCGACGATTGTCATCCTCAACAATATCGCCAATATCGTGGGCAGCATTGCCGTCGGCGCACTCGCGGCGGTTGTGTTTGGCAATGCCGCGCTGGGGGTGTTCTCGGCTGTGCTGACGCTCAGCATCATCATTTTCGGTGAGATTGTGCCCAAGACGCTCGGCGTGCGCTACAACGAAGCGATTGCCTTGTTTATTGCACGCCCGATCTGGCTCCTCGTTATCATCTTTACCCCAGCAGTGTGGTTGGTCGGGCAGATTACGCGCCTGCTGATCCGCAGTGATGCCGAGACGTATACGACCAACGAAGCCGAAATCCGTTCGCTCGTGCGGATTGGCGAGCAGGAAGGTATCATCGAGGATGATGAATCCAAGATGATCGAGCAGGTCTTCAATCTCAACGATCTGAGTGCCGGCGATTTGATGACCCCGCGTGTGCGGATGACCTACCTGCCGGGCGCAGAGACGCTTGCGGAATACCGCGAGGAGATCATTCAGTCCCAACATTCGCGCATTATCATCATTGCCGAAACGACGGATGAAGTGACCGGCTTTGCGCTCAAGGACGAACTGCTGATTGCCCTGCTGCACGGCAACACCGATCAGCTCATTGCATCCTTCCAACGTGAGATTGATTTTGTTGCCGAGAGTGAACGCGCTGATAAACTCTTGGTGCGCTTCCGCAATACGCGCCGCCACATTGCAGTTGTGGTGGATGAGTTCTATGGCGTGGCGGGCGTGGTCACGCTCGAAGATGTGTTGGAAATCCTGACAGGCGAAATTGTAGATGAAACCGATACCATCGTAGATCTGCAAGAGGATGCCCGCCGCCGTTGGAAGCAGCACCCGCGTCTGCCGTTGCCGGGCGACTATCAGTAACCCCCCCCGCCCAGTGATCTACCCGTGATACAATACACGCAGAAGCGATAGCCACCGCAGCGAAAGGACGCACAACGGTGAGACGAATTGTGGTGATGACAACTGGAGGCACAATCGCCGTGAAGCAGGGGCCGATGGTGGGGGGCGCGGTGCCCGTCCTGAAGGGTGATGATTTCCTTGCGCTGTTGCCCCGCGATGAGGTCGAACTCGTCTTCGACGAATTTGCCAATGTACCCAGCAGTCACTTCACCCCAGCGCGTGCGCTCGAACTTGCCCAGCGGATCGAGCTACTGCTCATGGCTCCTGATGTGGATGGGGTGGTCGTATCGCATGGCACCGATACGCTCGAAGAGACCGCGTACCTGCTTGACCTAACGCTCAACTCCACCAAGCCCGTCGTTGTCACCAGCTCGCTGCGCCCAGTGACAAGTGCGGGCTACGATGGCATTGCCAATCTCTCGAATGCGATCCGCGTGGCGGCGGCTCCGCAAGCCCGCGAGCTAGGCGTGCTGGTATTGGTAGATGAGCAGATCTTTGCCGCCAGTGAAGTTCAGCAACTCGATAGCCAAACCGTGCAGGCGTTTCAGGCTCCCGAAACGGGCCCACTGGGGCGCATTCTGGGCAAGACGTTGCGCTTCGCCCACCACCCCCAACGCCGCCAGTACATCCCTTCCTCGCGCCTCGAAGCGGGGGTGGTGCTGCTGCGGCTGGTGCAGGGCATGGATGACCAGCTGCTGCGCCACTGCATCACCGATCAGGTGCCCGGCATCGTGCTTGAGACGTTCGGGAGCGGGCGCGTGCCGCCATGGTTTATGCCCACCCTGTACGAGGCTGCTGAGCAGCGCATCGTGCTTGCGGTGACATCGCGTTGTGTGGCGGGCGGTCTCGGTGATGATTATGGCTATGTTGGCGCATACCACGATCTGCGCCGCTTGGGGGTGCTTTTTGCCCCGCACTTGAACGGGATCAAAACGCGCATCAAGCTCATGGTAGCGATGGGTGCAGCGCGGAGCCGCGATGAGCTGCGGCTCTGGTTTCAGTAGCTACTCGGAAGGAGAAGCGCAACGATGCTAAAGGGACGTAGCCCATGTTGTTGACGATAGACATTGGCAATACCAATATCAAGATCGGCGTGTATCAAGGCGAGCAACTCGTCCGCCACTGGCGGATTGCCACCCAACGCTTCCGCCTCGCCGATGAGTATGCCGTGCTGGTGCGCGGCTTGATGTCCCTCTCCCAGTTCCGCCTCGAACAGATCACAGGCTGTGCGATCTCGTGTGTTGTGCCGCCGCTCACCAGCCAATTCCGCGAACTTGCGCGAACCTACCTGCACGTCGAGCCAGTCTTTGCCAGCCTTGCCACCGCCAATGGCATTCACTTCGATGTGGCAACCCCGCACGAACTCGGTGCAGACCGCATCGCCAACAGCGTCGCCGTGCGCCACAAATACACGGGCCCCGTGATTGCGATTGCATTCGGCACGGCAACCGCCTTCGATGTGATTACAGGCGATGGGGTCTATGTCGGCGGGGCGATTGCGCCCGGCATTGGGATCAGTGCCGAAGCCTTGTTCAGTGCCGCCGCCCGCCTCTACCAAGTCGAGCTAGAACGCCCCGCGCAGGTGATCGGCAAAACCACCGTGCAGTACATGCAGTCGGGCTTAATTCTCGGCTATACTGGCTTAGTCGAAGGGCTAGTGCGGCGCATGGAAGCGGAACTCGGCACAGCCTGTACGGTGATTGCCACAGGCGGCTTAGCCGATGTGATTGCCAGCGAAACCGATGCGGTTGATCTGGTGGAGCCATACCTGACGCTAGAGGGGCTACGCCTGATCCACGCCCTCGCTAGCTCGTCAGCAGCGCAGTAGTCACGGTAGCCACAGTAGATAGGAGCAGATGCGTGAGTGTATTGCCCCCTCCGGCTGAGAAAGCCAGCTACGTTCAGCGCATGTTCTCGGAGCTTGCGCCCGGCTATGATCGCCTCAATCGGGTAATGACCTTTGGCATGGATGAAGGCTGGCGCGATCTGGTCGTCGAAACCATCGCCCCGCTTGCGAATGGGCGGGCGTTGGATGTCGGCACGGGCACCGGCGATTTCCTGCCCCTGCTCACGGCATGGATGCCGGACGGGATCGCAGTTGGGCTTGATTTCGCCCTACCGATGATGCAAGCCGGATTGCCCAAAGTAGCCGCGGCGCAGGCTCGCAACCAAATCACCGCGCCGAACGTCCAAGTGGCTAGCGGGACTGCACCGGCGGCAGGCACGGCGGTGTTTGTGGGCGGTAATGCGTTGCAGCTGCCGTTCCCCGATCAGACCTTCGATGTGCTGACAACCGGCTTCGTGCTGCGTAACGTGACCGACATTGCGGCCACGCTGCGCGAAATGTGGCGCGTGACCCGTCCGGGGGGCGTGATGGCGTGCCTTGAGGTTGCCCGCCCCGAACAGCCGCTCTTGCGGGCGGGGCACTGGCTGTACTTCCAGCAGCTTGTGCCAATCATTGCGGGTGCATTCGGTGGGGATCGCCAATTCTACACCTACCTACCGCAATCCGCCCGGCACTTCCCGCCCCCGCCAGAGCTAGCCAAGCTCATGCAGGCAGCGGGCTGGGAATTTACACACTATCGTTTGCTTGGCTTGGGTGCGGTAGCATTGCATCTTGGGGTGCGCCTCGCCTAAGCCAGCTTGCCGTGAGGAGCTACGACCTATGCCGCATCGCTACGATGATGACTACGAGGATCAACAACCACTCGCCCGCCGCCCGGCAGATAGCCGCCGCGTGCCCCACTACGAGGAGCAGGAGGAGGACTACACCCCGCCCCCGCCGCGCCGCCGTGCGCCCCCACCGGACTACCCCGAATACGAG
>JAAUTZ010000172.1 GCA_012031225.1 Chloroflexaceae bacterium | reverse complement strand
AGCCACACGGCGTTTTGGCGGTACAGGTAGTTGAGCTTGTAATACAAGTCAAGTACTTCGTCGAATGTGATTGCCGTTGCGCTTGCCGCCGTCTTGCCTAGCGTTGAGCCGGTGACAACGCCTTGTGGCCGTGAGGAGCCAGAGCCGGTGGTGAAGTCTGTGTTTTCCGCCGCCGCAAACGCCTGCACGTAGTCGGGCGTGAGTAGCTCGCGGGCAACGTCAACGCGGCTGTCACCAAGAAGCTCCTCGCTTACCCGCGAAATCCGCGTGTACTTGTACGGCGTAAATATAGTTACGCCTACCGTTGGCTCTTTTTGGTCAAACGCGGCGTTTTCAGCCGTCAACACCGCCGCGCCGCCGTGAACGAGCGATGGCACTTCAATTGCCTTTGTGCCGGATATGTTAACTACCCGCGCCCCCGCCCGACGCAGGATACTTGCGTCTTTGAGTGCAACAATCAGTTCGTTGCTGTACGTGCGCGGCACAAGGTAGCCGCCTTCAGGGTCGCTGCCCACACGCATCGGAGCCTTGATAGAAGCCTTGCCGGTGCGAAGCCAGCCATTGAAGGCTTTCATCTCCGCCGCGCCGTGATCGGCAACGCTTACCGCGTCGGGCGTGACAAAGCCCGCCTTCATTGCCGTGATTTCAGCCCGCAATGCCGCCAATTCGCCTGCCGTTTTTGCTTCGCCTTGCGCTGCCTTTGCCGCGCATTCCCCTGCTTCCGCACAGGCTTCCGGTGTTTCGCATGCCTTGCACGGCTCAAACTCGTTCTCGTTTTCGTCCATCTTAACCTCCGCTAATGCTTTAATGCTTGCCGCCGTGCCACGCGGCTCGGCCGGTGTCGGTGTGAGGCTGGCATCTAAGCCGAGCATCCACCGCTTGACATGCGTTGCGCCGCCTGTCGGCTCGCGCTCCACTAAGTGCGATAACGTGCCGCTACTCCAACGCAGCTTGCCCGCCTTGACCATATCGTAAATAGCCTGTTCATACTGATCGGCTAGGGATAACTGTGCTTCAATCCATACCCCCACTTCGTCTTGACGGAGCGTGCCCCGTCCGATGGTGCGGGCTTTGATGGCGCGGTCTAGTCCGTGATGATAGTACACATCCGTGCTTGACAGCCGTCCAAAGTCCGTCTCAGATGTAAAGTAGTCACCCACGAGATCGGGCTGGTCGGGGTCGCCAAAACGCACAAGGTAGCCTGCCACGCGCCCGTTGCCCAACGCCTTGACCGCATCGCCCCCATCGTAGATGAGGGTTTCACGGATGTCATAATCCTTTTTGCCCTTTCGCTTCCGAGATACACCATTCTGCATATCTATAGCACTGTCTAGTAGCCGTTGGTTTTCTGCCATTTCTGTTTCAAGGTCTTGTTTCTGGATTTCGAGCCATCGGTATTCTGATCTCCGCCGCCCTGTGTCCCTCTTAAATGCAGCCATTTGCCGTTCAAGTACATTGATTTCAATAACATTTGACTCAATTATTGCTGCTCTGTGGGACACTAATCCTTGAAGAGAACCCTCTGTTTTAAGCCGTGCCGCAGTTTCGGTGTCTCCTCTTAACTCAGCAACTTCAACGCGGGCATCGTTGGCAAATTGTGCCTTTATTTGCGCAAACTCGGTTGTTGACCTGTAGATAGCGGCGGCTTCTTGTCGCTCGTATTCTCCCAAAAGGGTTTCGCGGGTAATAGCCCGTTCCTCTGGGTCGTTTAGCCGCGCTAGTTGCTCATCAAGAAACTGTTGACGCTTTGCTTTGCCTCGTATATTTGAAGCCGATCCCTCAATGCCCGCCAGTCGTGATTGGTAGTCTCGGTCAAGCGTAGCTTCAATGTTTTCGCGCTTTTCGCGCATTATCTTTTTAATTTCACTTACGCCACGCTTAAGGTTTCTGAGTACTTCTTGCCGCTTTTTTGTTCCCGGCAAGCTGGCAAAGCGTCCTCGTTCATCCCGTCGAATACGGCTTTCATCCCACGCTTTTTGTTGTGTTTTGTCGTAAAGGCTGTTAATAAGGGTTATTTCAGTGTCGCGTATTTCCTTGATCGTATCTTCTGTTTGCTCAAGAACTTCCTCGTACACTTCGATGCGAGCGGCAACTAAGATGCGTAATTCTTGATAGAACGCATCTAGCGCGTCACGGATGGGTTGCATCTCTTCGGGTGTCATCTCTGTTTCATCATTCATTCCACTACTCCCGACACAACAAAAACCCCAGCCTTGACTTTTGTCAAGCGGGGCGTATAGCGCGGCTCACTTCGATTATATCACATTCGCTACGTCAATGCAATGCTATCCCCACGCCGCCGCAAGTTGTGCCGCAATGTTGCGCAGCACTTGCGCGGTGAGCGGGTGCGCTTCTTGCTCGGCGGCGGCTTCAAGTACGGCAAGAACGTACACGCGCTCGTCCTCTGCAATCAGTACCGTCGCAAGGTCGCCGCTTGCGATTGCGGCGATGGCTTGCTCGGCCGTCATGTTGTGCCGCTTGTGCAATACGCGGCGCAATGCTGCCCCATCGGCGGCGTTGGTTACGACGCGGCGCGAGGGATAGCCCCGCCCGCGTCGGGTGGTGGTGTTGGCCATGTTACTGGCCCTTTTTCCAGATGTCCGCTGCACGGGCATCGGCCTCATCAGGGTCATCCGTGTTGTACTGGTCGGCTACGATAGCCCACCATTCGTCAAAGCTCTCCCACCCCGTCGCCTTTGCTTCTTCGATGTGCTGTTTAAGCAGCGCATCGAAGTTGATGCGGCAGGCATAGGAGCTACTCAGATAAAACATTGTGGTCTCCTCTTCGGGTGGGGCGGCTCGCCACCGCCCCGCCACGTTCTGGTTAATCCACCTTGCACCCGATTAGTGCAAGGTCGTCGACGGCTACGGTCAACCGCATGAGTATGCTCGTGCTACTGAAGACGGCACCCGCCGTCTGCGCCCCCTCCATGCGGGGGTCTACGAGCGATGCGTTTTCGAAATTGCACCCCCGAAGATCTGCGTTTCGGAAATCTGTGTCCGTTCCGGTGGCAAGCTCAAAACTTACCGTCCGGAGATCCAGCCCGCGAAAATCGGCTTTACCGATCTTTGCGTACTGGAAATTACAGTTGTCAAACCGCGCTCCAGTTCGCGGTTTAGCGTGGGCTATTTGCGTGTCGGCAAATCGTACTTCCTGTACGTTTGCCTGATAGAAGTCGCAATTGTAATAATAAACGTCCGTGAAACGGGTAGCGCAATTCATGCTGCTACCCCTGAGTTCGCAGTGCCAAAAGCTCACGTTTGACATGAGCGCAAGACCGAAATCTGCGAAACGAAGTTCACATTCTAGGAACTTCACATTCTCCAACTTTGCGAACTTAAAGTTCGCGTTGACTAGGTCGCAATTCTCGAACCGCACATTGCGGATCTTCGCGCCCTCAAAGTTGGCGTGATACAGATCAACGCCTCTTAAGTCACTCTGCGTGACTTCACGATAAGAAAAATCTGCTACAGCCATTACCTTATCTCCTTGTTCTGTTTCGCCCACCCTGCACGTTGCAGGGGCCCGTCTTGTCGGGTGGGGCGGTGGTGAGCCGCCCCTGCACGCTTGCTTGCTACCACGCCGCCATAAGTTCCCGCACCTTTTCAGATGCGAAAACCTCATCCTTCAGTACCCACCCGTCATCTCCCCACAGGACAACGCCCTGCGTTGTGGAGATAACGATGTGTCCGGACTGGTATCCGATGTCTTTTGCATGCGGATCTTCCTGACCAAGCAAGTCCATCGCGGTGGCATAGCGATGGTGATCCGGCACTTCGACTAATTTCACGTGGCACTCCTGTCGAAGGGCTGCCACGTACCCCGCCGGTGCGGGGGCAAGGCGCGGTCGGACGGGCAGGGTAGTCCACTCCCTATCCTCGAACGGCATGTCGATTAGCCACCATGCGCCCGATCCAAGATACGACACCCAAACCAAGTTATCATCCACGCGGCTCGTGGAGATCATTGTCCGGTTGTCGTAGCACGCCGCCCGCAGGGCGTTATGCCCATGCCGCATTCGCTCAGTGTCGGCTAAATCCCGATACCAGTAGGTAGACACGTCACCCCGTTGGGTGGTCTTCTGGTAACCCACCGCGTATACAGGGCATGCGCCCTGCCATTGGATCACGGGGTAACAGCCCCATTTCGTTAGCCCTACCGTTACCCCCCGCCACGTCGCGGGGTTTTCCATCGGGTTATCT
>JAAUTZ010000066.1 GCA_012031225.1 Chloroflexaceae bacterium | reverse complement strand
GGCGGCGATGCGGACTGAGGCGCAGGGCGTGCTGGCGCAGGTGCAGGCCTTGCTCGCCGAGCTAGAGGGTGACGCGCAGTAGCGGGGGCAGGTGTAGGTGGCGGCGTGGGTGCTAGGTGCGCGGGTGGAGCGATTCCGCGCCAGTTCGCGTATAATAGCCCGCAACGATGCCGATGCCGCTGGAAGTAGCGTGCAAAATGGTCGCTCCTCTTTCAGGGGTTAACGAGATTTCAACTGCGTTGCCTCTCGTGGCGCGAACGGTGGGTGGGGGCCTGATCACCGAATGGCACACTTCGCTTCGCGTGGCGGATTGGGTCAATGATCAGGTGGAACCAGTGTCAGTGTGGGACACAGCGTTGGCATGTGGCTCATGCCCGATCTAGGCGTGTTGCGGTTGAAGCCGGATCACTTCCTCGGAAATCTTGAGAGCCGGAAAGCCTGATCGCGCCAGATGTTCATTGATTTCATCTGCCAGCATACTGCCTTCTCGATGCAGGCAGGGGGCAGCACCTGTCAAGTCAATGATGCTGGTGGATACCCGGCGACAGGATGGCAGGTGATCGAATGAGTCAGGAAAGAAAAGCGATGCTGCATCCGGAAAAGTTGCATGCACTTGGGCTGGCGTTGTACATGAAGCATAGCCACTCTTATTGGCGGATGTGCCTTGGAGCGCGCGTCCACCTCGTTCGCGTAGGAAGCGGACGATATGACGGAACGGATGATACGGTGGGTATTCTGTCCAGATTGTGAGGATGGTCTGGCGTTGTACGATGTGGGGCGGAGCGCCAACCGGTGCCGCAGGGAGAATAACACCAAGCGCATGTACAGCAGACAACAACTGCTGGACTTGTGCAAGGGTATACCATGATTGACGCGCAATGGCATGCAGATCGACAAACTCTTCAAGGTATTCGGGAGGGCAAACCAGAATAAGCCCTTTCTCTTGAGGGCACTGTTTGGCTTGGAATATGCGTGCTGCCGCTTCTGGCGAGTCTGCATCTCCAAATAGGCCAAAGACACCATTGAAGCCGGCGATAATGATCGCTCCGTGAGCAAGATACTCAGCAGCTAGTTCCAGATGGGCAGGGTGCGCGAACGAGCCTTGTTGCGTGATGAAGGGTATCGTGTCTTTCATAAAGCTTTCCTTTCCTGCAATGTTACATAATGAAGGTAGCTCCGGTCGTTAACAGGATGGTAAACTGTTCCCATCGCGTTCGTTCTTGTTCGACTGTTGTTCATACGCTACGATCCGGCATCAGGACAGGCGGTAGCCCCGTTTTTCGATGCTCTCCTCTCTGTGGGCCGAGTAGTGAGTGGAGTAAAAGTGGGGGCGCGTCCGTGTGGAACACGCCCCCCCTTTCACTTACGGTAGATTAGGGCGCGGCAGCAGCCCCGATTGGAGATTGGCCGGTTGTCGCAGTGCTCCGCTTACTGTCACGGCACGCAGCACCGCGACGTTGTTCTCCTCGCGCAGTTCGGGCACCGCGCCCCGCGCAAGGTCGGCTGCATTCCAGCTATCCACCGACGCATACAGGTCGTGCGTGCCCGGCACCGCAAACTGCCCGTCCCAGTTGCTATAGGCGGCACTGAAGCTGCCGCTATCACTCGTGAGCGTGACCGAGGCCCCTGCCGCAAGCTCATTCACCGCCCACACTATCCCTTGACACGGCTCTAGCCCGCACGCCATATCCCAGCGCAGTCCGCTGCCGGTGGGCACTGGCTGTGGCGCAATGAACAGATCCACCCAGAACCCAGTAGCGGTTGCTGTCCCCACATTCTGCACCGTCACCCGCACCTGCGCCGGACTTCCCGTATCTGGCTGGGCTGGCTCTACCACCACCTGCTGTACCACCAGATCAGGCATCGGCTGCTCATTCGGAACGGTGTTGGCAGCCCGCCGCACAATTGGGAGGAAGCTCACATTCTGGGCAGCCGGTACGACGCTGGACGGCTGGATCGGGAGCGTATACGCCTGATACAGCGTGCTCTGATATGCCTGATTATCTGCCTGATCGACATAGTTCGCCGTTGCGCGAGTGAGCAGAGCAAGCACCTGCTGCCCTCCCGCAAAACTCCCCGCAGGCACCACAAGGGTTAGTTCGGCTTCCTGCCGCGCCCCCGGCGCGAGCGCATCTATTGCCCATACGCCAGCACTGCCATCGGGCTGCACCACACTGCCAGCATCCGCCTGAAGCTGCACGCCCGTACCGAGTTGGGTTCGCAGCACGAGCTGCGTTGCGGTTGCCATGCCACTGTTGGTGAGCTGTGCCAGCACCCGCACGGTATTGTCGGTGCCTGCCCGCAAGTGGCAGTCTGCCGTTGGCGGGTCAGCCGGTGCCAGCACCTCAACGCAGCGCAGCGTCAGCGCAAGCTGGGCATTGATGCTCGGCGGAGCCTGCCGCACCAGCAGCGTATAGCCGCTCGGCAGGGTCTGGTCAATAGTTTGTGCGCCGTTGGTATAGCGGGCCTGTGCCGTCTCGATCACAAGCACGTCGGTGGGGAGGCTCCCCTGTGCGATCCCATTCGTTCGATTGAGCGGGATCTGGAGCGTGAGGTACAGGCTGCGCTGCTCGCCCGCTGCAAGGTCGCCAACCTGCCATTGCTGGCGCAGACCATCCTGTATGAGCGTTGGCTCGGCACGCACCACCTGCACCCCGGCTGGTAGCCCCAGCCAGAGGCGCGTATCACCGGCCGTTGCCTGCCCAATATTGGTCAGATGCACGCGGAGCCGCACCTGATTGACCGCATCTGGTTCAAGCAAACAATCGGTGGCTGGGGGGCTGCCTGCGCGGTCATGCTGCACGCCCAGACACGTATAGGCAATCCGCAGCACTGGTGCGTCAGGAGGCACGGGGGGGGGCGGTGGGTGGGTTCGTGGTGGGGGTCGCAGGCACACCCGTCATCGTCGGACGCGGCGGCACGTTGCCCTGCGGAGTCGCGGTTGGCCACGGGGTTGGCGAAGACGTAGCTGCGGGCGGGGTCGCGGTTGAGGGCACGCCTTCAAGCAGCAGGGCAGGCAGGGCATAGTCATCGCCGAGGGTGGCGGCAATCCACCGCTGGGCGAAGGTCTCGAAGAATTCGCCCTCGCTCCGCACGATCAAGGCGACGGGAGCGAGTTGGCGGTCACTCAAGGCAATCTGCGGCACGCCCGCTGCATCCAGCGCAACCTGCACCTGTATCCGTAGCCGCACAAAGCCGCCGGGCGCAAGATCACCAAGCTGCCACGTCAGGGTCGGGACGGTGCTTGCCGTGGGCGGCGTGGTTTGCAGCACGGTGATGCCATCGGTAAGGATTACGCTGGCGGTCACATCCTGCGCCAGATAGTCGCCCACGTTGGCAATGGTGGCAACCAGATCCACCGTATTCGCGGTGCCCGCTGCCAACACACACGCCCGTGGATCGCTGCTGCCGCTGTAGACTGCGCTGGTGCAGGTATAGCTGGCTTGCACCACTGCCCCATTGACTTCTGCCGTGAAGGGGGGGCTGGTGCTGTCCCACGCCACACCAAACGGGTCACGATAGGACACGGTGGCACTGTAGTTTGCCATCATTGGGCCTGCTTGTGTTGGCGTGATTGCCGCCTGCGCCACGATGCGAATGTGCTGATCGCCCGCCTGACGGTAGAGCTGCTCGGTGATGTCGGCGGGCAAGTCAAATGTGATCTGACCATCGGGACTGATGGTCGTCCTCACCTGCTGGGCAAGGCTCGCAAAGATCGCCGCTTTTGCCGCATCGTCAGCGGCGGCTGTGAGGCGCGTGAAGTCTGCTGCATCGGCCAGTGCTGCCCCTACCAAGGTCACGTCCGGGGGCAGATAATCGCGCAATACGATGTCGCTGGCCGCCCCGGAAACATACGTGACGGCTTCATTCGCAGCAGCGATGCCGAGTTTGGCAGGCGCGATCTCGAAGCCGTCGGGCAGTCCGGTTGCCGTAATGGCGATGGGAATGGTGAGCATCTGCCCAGTCGCTTCGACCCCGTAGCTATCATTGAAGTGGAACCGATCAACTTCGACATCGAAGTAGTACACTGCCCGCCCAACGCGAGGGATCGTCTCGAGATAGAGGAACGGAATGTCTGCAAACAGTGGGGCAGGGTAGGGCGGCCCATAGCTGCGCGTGATGGTGATGCCTGCCGGAGCCTGCGGCAGCACCACGACATTGCGCCAATCCTGTGCGGTGTTGTTGTTGAGTTCGACCCGGATGCGGGTGCGTTCGCCGGGTGCCACCACGCTATGCAGAATCTCGCGCCCCTCGCGGCCGCCCACATACGTTGTGGCGGCACTCTCCCCAAAGCCATACGACTGCAAGAACGGGTCGCCTGCCCCGTTGCGCTGGAGCGTGCGCGGCTCATCCGGGTCGTCCAGCGTGATGAGGTAGTAGACGGTATCGCCATAGGTGCTGATCTGGATCGGGGTGCCCTGCTTGCGAATGCTCAGGTGGGTCGCTTCTGCAACAACCCCCTGCACCCGCGAGTCGTAGATTTCGTAGCGGTTCTGCCCCGCGAAGGGCTGGCGGTAGGCTAGCCGTGCGCCATCGTGCAGCTTGAGCATGCCTTCAACGCTACGACCGGGGAAGGGCGCGATGCTGGCTTCAACGATGATCTCCTGCGTGCTGGCGGGTGCCAAGCCGTGCTGGAACAGCAACCGATCATAGCCCGCCTCACGCACCACCTCAACCAGTTGGGCGTTGTTGTTGGAGCGGTATGACTGCTGCCACGTCCCATTGCGGGGCGTGATCTGCACGCCTAGCCCTCGGAACATCCCCAGATCAACCAGCATTTCGCCAGCGCGGATGATGTCCTGCTCGCTGCGGTTCTTGATGAGAATATCCACATGGGTCTGGTCGAGCCGCGATGGGAACAGCAGCACGTCGCTTTCGGGCGTGCCGTCGCGGTCAAGGTCGGCTTGCATGCCGAAGGTGACATTCATACGGGCGTGCTGTTCATTGGCACCATTCGGGTCACACTGGCACGATGCCCAGCTAAACAGGTCGAAGAACGCCGAGCGCAGCGTAACGGTGTGTGGGCGAGTCCACAGATCGCGGTAGGCGATCTGGGTTGGCTGGCTGCTCTGTGGGAAGGCAACATTGCGCGAGGCGACATACGCATCATAGGGGATTGGCGTATCGCCCGCGTGGGTGTAGACACTGCCCGCCGTCCCTTGTATGACCACATCGTCGGGGGCAATGCCGGGGTCGCCAGCAAATGTCACACGCCGCCCGAAGAGTTCTTCGGATTGGATGCCGTAGCGCACCGCTGGCTCTTCGTAGTGGTAGCCTGCCCAACCGCCCAGCGTCCACGTCAGCACTTTGGTGGGCAGCAGCAGCGTGTTGCGTTCGGTGAGGCTGATGTACTGGCTATAGCTGATCGGGATCGTGATGTAGTTGCCAAAGCCCTGCAAGCGTTGCGCGTCGAGGGCAACGGTATCGGTCACGACTTCGCCATACACCCCGTAGGGAACAGCATATTCGGCGGGGGGGCCATCGCACTGCTCAAGCGGGATGCTCTCGCCGGGCGTGTAGCCATCGGGCGCAAGGTAGGGGGCATCCGGCTCGTCGTAGAAGAAGGGCGTATGCCGCACCCAGATCGTCTCGCCGTTGTTCTGCCCCAGCACAGTCTCTTGGTCGTCAAGGTCGAGGATCGGCGCAAGGCACAGCACTACATCACGCATCATCACATCGGTGGCGGGCGAGTCTTCCTTGTTCTCAATCGGCACGGCAACATCAAAGATCAGTCCGCCGTCGGCAGCCGATGGAATGCCAAACATGCGATCCAGTTCAAGGTCGCGGTCAGCCAGCAGGCGGGCGGACATCCGCGCCGTGAACTGGAATGGTTTATGCTCGATGCGGTAGGGGCGGTCATCGTGCCGGAAGGCTGCCGTCCCCGTCGCAAACGTGACCAACCCGCTCTGCAACGTATCAAGGTCGGTGACTGCCTCGAATGAGAGCGCAAGCGTGCCAGTGGGTACAGTGGCAAAAGTCCAGACGATCTGCGTGCCGTTGGTGCCGGTGATGATCGTCACTTGATGGGTGTCATATACCCCCGCGTAGGGACGGATCGTATCGGGCAGCACGGTGAAGCCAGTGACGACGGTCTCGGTAATGGTGACATTCCGCAGCGGCGTATCCCACAGGTTGTTGAAGGTCAGGGTGACACTGACGGGCACCTGCTCATAGCCGGGTAGCAGGGTCGGATCAAGCTCTGGGTTGTAGGTTTGGATGGCTTGCCCGAAGAGTTCGGCGGGGCTGCCCAGTGCCCAGAAGATCGCATTCATCAGGAGCGGGAGTTGGGCCCGCTGGGTGATGGCTGTGGGGTGGCCATTCACGAGGATCACGCGCCCCTGCCCCACCTGCCCGCTGACAATTGCAGGGGATGGCTCGCTGCCCGCGAGATTGGTGTATTCGGCGATGGTCTGCATCGCCCCCGATGGGCGATAGGTGGGGTCGGTCAGCAGGTAGAGCGTATCGGTGAGCCACGTATACGCCAGTGGCGAGGTGGCATCCAGCAGGCGCAGGGTGCCCGTATTGAGTGGTGCATCGGCTGCTAGTTCGAGAGGGGCGGTGAGATCAACCGTGCCGGGGGGCAGCAAGCCAGCAGCCTCGGCAATGACGGCTCCATTCGACTGGGCATAGAGGAAGCCACCCCCACGCACAAACGCGGCGAGGTTCTCAAGGGCGGCGGGCGGCAGGGCGGCAAGCACATCGGCTTCGTTGCCCCAGCGCACCGCGGGCGCAATCACCAGCCGATAGCCGGACAGGTCGGCGGTGGCGAGGGCGGCTTCATCGAGGATGTCGTAGCGCAGTTCGCCATCGAGGTAGTTCTCCAGCACCTCGCGGAAGTCGGCGACCTCCCACGCCGCGTTGCCGTAGGCGGGATCGCTGACGGTGGAGCGCAGCAGTGCGATGCGCGTACCGACTGCCTGCACCGCCAGCGCGGGGCGCACGGCAACCGTCTCGCTCAGCACGCTGCTGGTGAAGCCCGTGCCCGTGATCCCGTCGGGGGCGATCAGGGTGCCAGCGGGGTAGCGGGTATCATCCAGCAGAAAGGGCTGCTGGGCCCAGTGCAGCCGCCCGTACTCACGGCTGTGTGCGCCGCTGGTGCGGTACGCCGTGCGGATGTTGTCCTGCGCGGTGCCGAGTGGGATGAGCGTGGCTGCCCGCGCATAGGCGATGGCGAGCAGGGGCACGAGAACCAACGCGGTCAGTACCAGTGCAAGGTTGGACAGTGACAGGCTGTGTGTGCGGTGCATTGTGCGGCTCCTTACGGTATATGTGTGCGTGATTAAATCATTCTATATCTCTTGATCAGGAGACCAATTCTTTATGATATTTCGATGAGCAATTATTACTCCTGTTTTAGTATGGCCATGAGAATTTAGTTTTGTTGAGCCATTCTTTTGCTTTCCCCATAATTTCGGGATATTGAGGATTTTTTGGAGAAACACCGTTCCTTTTATTTACGAGTTTATCCCGTCCATATTTCTCGATCATAATTTGCTCTACACCCTTCTGAATCTCCTCCGAAGGGATGTTTTCCAGCCCCTTTATAACCTCTATCTTTCTCTTCTTCGAATGTTCATAAGATCGTCTTTGAAAATCATTTGTCTTCCCGATATATTCATCTGTTGTAGATTTATATACACAAAGACTTTTATTATGCACCAGCCACTTGCCATCACCGACGTAGTAGGTGTGGGCTTCGTCAACTGTGATGTTGTACATCGGCTGGCTTGCTGCAAGTGTCCGAACATCCTGCACTACGCCATTCGCCGACTTGTTCAAGCTCTTGATCGGCGCACCGGTTGGGAGTTCACCCGCATCCATCCAGCCGTACTTATCCACGTAGAAGGGGTGATCGGCAGTTGTCTCGAGTGTTTCATCATTGATCGTCAGTTCAGCAACTTGGTCAAAGTGCATCCAGCTTGCCGTGACAGTGTAAACACCAGTGGTCTGCGTCTCTTCATTGAAGGCATAGACCGTATCACCGGGGCGCAGTTCACTGATCGGTGTATCGCCCTCAGGCGTGGCAACAAGGGTGTCTTCGCTGAAGCTCAGGAAACAGACATCGTTCGGTGTGGACTTTATGGTCTTATTGATCGCGTTGTAGGCTTTCGCTGTATCAGCAGCTTTGCCCCCTTTAGAGGCAGCCTTGGCTCCCTTATAGAGCAACTTCGCTCCTGTTGCTGCCGCACCTACAAAAGGTATCATTGCGCCAAAAGACATTGCTGCATCAACGTAATTCCCCGCGTGCAAGGTGAATTAGACCATTCGCACCATCTGCGAATTCACCTACAACGGGAATGAGTCCCGCAACATCTAATCCTAATTGAAGCGTGTCAAGCCCCATTTTCATAAAGCAAGGGTCATTGACAATTTTATCGTACAACTGTTCGATTGTCTTTGCAGCATTATTGGCAAATTCCGTCACTGTGTTGTAGGCGTGGGTTGCACCGTTGACAACCATGGTTGCCGCTTCCTCAACGAAGTCTTGAGTAGCGTCGGCAACATCAGAGACAAACTCGGTTGTTGTTTCGGCAACATCAGAGACAAACTTGGTTGTTGTTTCGGCTACGTCGGAGACAAAATCAGTTGCAGAATTCGCCGCATCTGACACAAAACTTGTGCCTGCATTCACTAAATCTCCGAAGAAATACCCCATCACGTCCCAGTGGTTCACTGGGTTCCCGCCCACGTACATGTAGCGCATCTGGCTGATCGGGTCGCCGTGTGTGCCGCGATACGGGTCTTGCTGGAGCCACACGCCATTCACGGGATCGTAACTACGGGCGTAGAAGTGGTACAGTCCTGTGGTGCGGTCGTAAGGTTGCCCAGTGTAGGTGTAGCTGTTCAGGGCGGTGTTGCCCGCCAGCAGCATGCCATACTCGTCGTATTCGTAGGCGGTGACAAGTTCGCCCGCGTCGTTGGTCAGCGCAACCACGCTGCCCAGTCCATCGTGGTGATACCAGAGCCGTGTGGGGTCATAGCCATCAATGGTCTGATCCTGCGCGACGATCATCCGTTGGCGTGGTAGTAGCTGCGCGTGAAGGTGGGCAGATTGCTGCTACGATACTCCTCATACACGACACTATCTAGCCCGTTGTAGGCATAGAAGATCGCCTGTGTGATCGGTGCCGTCGCTGAGACGGGCGTGGTTGTGGTGATAAAGGTCGTAGCGTGCTGCTCCACACGCCGCCCGAAGCCGTCATACACATTGCGGGCATGCAATGTTGGGCTGTAGGCATGGCCACCATCCGGCAGGGTCGTGCGGATGGCGGTATGGGTCGCTTCGAGGCGTTGCGCGAAGTCGTAGGTTTGCGTCACTACAACCGTCGCACTCACCCCAAAGCTGCTGGCAAGCGGGGCGTAGGCACTCTGCGTAATCGGGGTGGTGCTGGCAATACGGTTGCCGCTCTGGTTGTAGGCAAAGCTGGTGGCACCAGTCCGCACAAGCGCGTTCAGTGCATCGTGCTGGTAGTCAGTCTCGATCAGTTCGCCCGTATCGCCCGTGTCGCTGCTTGGCGGGGTCTGCACCGTGCGGCGGGTGATGTTGCCAGCGGGGTCAAAGTCCCACATTGAGGTGCGTTCAGTGTCGCCCGACACAACCGCCTCACGTAGGCGGTAGAGGTTATCATAGGTGAAATCGCGCTGAATGCGGCGGGTAGCCGGAGCATACAGCTCAGGGCTTAGGGCTTGCCGCTCCTCAACGATGCGCGTGCGGTTGCCCACCTCATCCAACGTGAACTGATACCACGAGAGGACGCTCGCATCTACACCCGTGGTCTTGAGATCGGTCAGGCGACCCGCAGCATCATACTGGAATGCGCTCTGGGTGCCATTGCTCAAGCTCAACTGCTTGATCTGGTCACGCGGCGTGTAGGCATACTGGGCACTGCCGCCACCGGGCAGCAATAGCTCCTGCACGCGGTTGTTGACATCATGGGCATAGCGCAGGGTGCGCCCATCGGGATACTGCATACTTGCCCGTGTGCCGTCGCCGTTCCACGTCGAGCCGATGCTGATACCGCGATAGTCGGTCTCACGGAGCGGGCGGTTGATGGCATCGTAGGTGCGGCGCAGCGTGCCGTTCCAATCGCGCATGGCCGTCAGATTGCCGTTGCGGTCATAGGTAAAGTCAACCTGCTTGCCCGCGCTGACATGCTCGGCGGAAGTCATCCGGCCTGCGTCATCGTGGCGGTAGCGGATCGCTTGCCAATCGCCGTCCACCTGCCGCACAAGGCGGCCTGCGCGGTCATAGTGATAAATCCACGAATGGTTCAGCCCGTTGATCTCGCGCACCATCTGGTTCAGGAAGTTGAAGGTAAAGGTGGTAGTGGTGCCATTCGAGTAGGTGATCGCGGTGGTATTGCCGACCTGATCGTGCGTGTAGCTGGTGGTGCTGCTGATCGCATCGGTGACACTGGTCAGCCAGCCGAGCCGATTGTAGGCATAGGCACTGCGGTTGCCCTCGGCATCGGTGGCACTGACAAGGCGCAGCATGGCATCGTGCAGGTAGTAGCTGGTCTGGTTGTTGGGGTTGTTCTCACGCACCAGCAAGTCACGCGGGTCGTAAGTAAAGGTGCTAACCTGCCCGTCGGTGTCCTTGATCCAGATCGGGTTCTTGTTCTCGTCGTAGCGATACTCAAGCTGTGTCCCGTCGGGGCGCACCGAGAATTGCGGCGTGCCATCCGGGTAGTAGCTAAAGGTGCTGGTATCGCCATCGGGTTCGCTCACACTCGTGATCTGATCGCGGGCACTGTAGGTCATCCGCACCACATCGCCCAGCGCATTGGTCACACTGGTGACGTTGTTACTGGCATCGAAGGCATAGCTGGTGGGATTACCCATTGCATCGAGCAGGCGTGTGATATTGCCCACACCATCACGCTCGAAGGTGATGGTGTAGCCGAGCGGGTTGATCGCCTGTTGCAGCCGGTTGGCAGCATCGTAGACATAGCGATTGGTTTCGCCTTCGCCGTTGGTCTCAGCCACCACCTGCCCGACGGCGTTGTAGAGCCAGTCGTAGGTGGCACCGAGTGGGTTGACAATGCGGCTCAGGCGGCCCACGGGGTCGTAGACAAAATCGGTCTTAGCGCGGCGCGGATCGAAGGCACGGATCAGTTGATCTTCGGCATCATAGCAATACTCGTAGCGGTAGCCTTCGGCGTTGACCATAAACTTGACGCGATCAACGGCATCGTAGGTGTAGCTCGTGCGCCCACCGTCAGATGCGATCTCGACAATCGGGTTGTTCTCGCTGTCGTACTCGGTATACCACCAGTTGTTGGCTTCATCGCGCATACCAGTGATGTTATACAGCGCATCATACTGATATTCGCGGCGGAAGCCACGCGGGCTGGTGCTACTCGTCAGGTAGCCCATCGCGTCGTAGGTATAGCGCGTTGTAGAGCCAACCGGATCAGTCTCCTCGATCAGGCGATCCGCAGTGTCATAGCGCGAGATGGTACGTGCGCCGAGGCGGTCGTACAGCTCGGTCAGGTTGCCGTTTGCGTCATAGACAAAGGTAATCTTTCCGCCTCGCGCATCCTCGATCTCAGTAACCTGATCATTGCCGTTGTAGACCATTGTGACGGTGTTGCCATTGGGGTCGGTAACACTGGTCTGGCGGCCTAGCCCATCGTAGCCAAAGCGGGTGACATTGCCGAGCGCATCCTGTACGGCAATCAGATCGCCGGTGGTAGCATCGTAGGTGTTGGTGCTGGTGTTGCCCAAGCCGTCGGTCAGCGTCTCGATCTGCCCAAAACTGTTGTAGGTCATCGTCATGACTGACCCATCTGGGCGTTCGACCGTCAGCAGATTGCCGTTGGCATCGTAGGTGAAGCGAGTGCTGTAGCCGTTGGCATCGGTGTGTTGCAGCAACTCATTGGCTTCATTGTAGAGCCACGTCGAGCGATCAGCGGTGTAGTACACGGCACTAAACTGGTCTACCGGTTCGCTCTGGGCGATGCGGTTGCCGTTGGCATCATATTCGTAAGTCCACGTAAAGCCGCGCCGGTTGGTATAGCGGATCAGGTTGCCACGGGCATCATACTCGGAGGCATTGCTGTTGCCGCGTGCGTCCGTTACTTGCTGGATAAAGTAGTTCTCATCATAGACGTAGGTTGTCGTATTGCCATTGGCATCGGTGACACGGGTCGTGCGGGTATCATCATCATAGCTAAAGTCGCGCCGCTCAGCATCCCCGACAATCTGCCACAGCACGCGCCCACGCTCATCCAGTGCTTGGCGCACATGCGGATAGCCATTGGGCGTGATGACTGCCGTCACGTAGCCGTTGCTGTCATACTGGTATTCGGTGGTATTGCCCCGCGCATCGGTGAAGAAGCGCAGCAGATTGCCATCATAGGCATAGCGCAGGACTTTGCCTTCGAGAGCGCGGATTTCGCTGATAAACTCGCCTGCCCAGACCAGTTGCACACTGCGCCCCGACGCATTAGTGATGGTACTCAGTTTGCCTGCGCCATCATAAGCGAGCGTAGTGGGTACGCCATTGGCCGTGCGAATTTCACGCAGCTTGCCTGCGCCATCGAAGTGGAAGGTGGTGCGGTCGTGCTGATGCAGGATGTAGCCATCGCCGTCGCGGGTGATGTAGTCAAAGTTGCTCAAGGAGCCGGGATTGAAGCGACCATTGCCAGCGTCAGCAAAGTTAGCTGTGCGTCCATTGCCATAGCGGATCTGGATGCCTTGCAGCAGCAGCGTATTGACGACTTCCAAGCCCATGTCGTAGTACAGGCTAGAGCCACGCCCAAAAGGCCCATCGCGCACATCTTGCGAGTTCGTTGTGCGTTCGATGATGATATCGGTGCCGCCCCGCCCTGCGACAATCAGGTCAGTATAGGTATCGGTGTCATTGCCTAGGGCAGTGTTAACGGGATTGCCCTCTTTGCACTGCGCCTCGCAGTCATCACCAAAAAGGGAGCCATACCCAATACGCCCAGCCTGATCCACGCTGGCGGTTTGACCAGCCGTATCTATCGCTGTAGCCATGAACGCTAGCGTTTCACTTGGCTTTATGTTGCGGATCACGCCCTCATAAATATTGGAGCCGACATCCGGGCGAGGTGTCATACTGTCACTGTCAAGCGCCCCAACATCGCTTTGCAGGACAACACCTGCAATGCCAATATCATCGGTGGCTTCGACCTGCACCGAGACATCCCCTTCACCGTTGTTCCAAACCTTGTGGATGCGGATTGAAGGAGGATTGTCGGGCGGTAGCAGTATCTGATCAACGGGTGTGCAGGATTCGCTGCTGTTCGGATCAGGGGGAAAATCCTCTCCGAGTTGGAACTCGCCTGCTTCAATAGTCAAAGTTCCGGGGACTGATTTCTTAGCGGTAAGGCTCGTAGTAGAATTGGTGACATCAACCTGCACACTGATGTTGAACTCGCTACCGATGGCATAGCGTTCATCGCTGGTGTAGGTATATCGGAACCCATCCTCTGATGAAAGGGCAACTGTGCTGCTATCACCTCCGTTGATGCTCAGCGTAAGTTCGGCATCGAGCGGGTCAGTTGCCTGACGATCTCCAAAATTGGCGAGTACCAGCGCGGTAACATTGAGGGTGGCTTCAGTCGGTTCTTCATCACCGTTCGGCACGGGTACGAATTCGAGGAAAATGTAACCCACTGCTGGGGGGTAGGGATAAACAGCGTAGTCACCTTCCTCGCTGTCCTTTTTTTGGGCGATTATTCCATTGGTGAAGCGGTTGAGAAGACCAGCAAAATCGGGGAATTGATCAGGATTAGCGCGTTCTCGGTGATAAATTGGGTAGCCCACCGACTGATTTTCAACGTAGACTTTATGAATACCACCACGCACGATATAGACATTGCCACAAACGGGGTTCATGACAGCGCGTGCTATGGAATCAACGCCATCCTGATAGAAGTACCGTTGTGTTTCAGTGCCATTCCACTGCTCTACTGCCGCGAGGGGCTTGCCCAACTCCGCAGGGCCACCACTTGCCTTGGCTCGCCATGCGTCAATGAAGGCTTGCGGATTGCTCGCGCCTTCGCCAATATCCGTGTCAAGGACAATCTCGTCACTGCTGCCCGATATCACAGTGAACGATGCCGGATCACTACAGTTACCTTCGGAGCAGGCTTCGATTGTTAAGGTTCGAGGGGTATCGTAGTAAAGATAGTGGGGATGAAAAGGGTAAAGCCTTGTTACATTGCGATCGTATGGATTAGAGGCACTAGCGCGTTCGATTTCTATCCCATCTTCACGGACAATCACTTCGGGTGCAGCACCACCGATGGTGACTGCTGTAATCTCGAGGATCTCACTGACATCGGTACTCCATGCAACCTTGACAAGCGATGGGGTGGTTTCATCTGCAAGCCAAAACTCGCCGGGTTGATCCACCTCGGCAACAAGGCTCGCAACGCGCTGGAGTTGCCTTGATGCGGTGAGGGTGTGCCATGTATGGGTCGCATCAGGGCGGTGTCGCAGGGTGTATGTTGCGAGATTGCTATCGGTGTCCGGCGTGTAGCTAATCTGAATTGGTTGGGCAAAGTGGGTCAGTGCGGCACCTGTGTATGCCGTTGCATCGAGCCGGAAGCGGAGGGTGGAGTCGGTGCCGAGCGGTGCGCCCGTGTATGTGAGCGTAGCAGAGGCACTGACTGCACCAGCGGGTACGGTGATTGTGATGTCGTCTACGTTCAGCGTGCCGCCCTGCTCAGGCGTGATGGTCGTCGTTGCAGTGCGCGGGGTTGGCGCAGCGACAATCAGGGGCAGGTAGCTATTGAAGCGAGCCGTGGTGCCAGTGCGTTCAGCTTCAGGGCGTGTGAGTGGTTGGGGCGCAGTGGCAGGAATATCCGGTGTGGTGATGTGTGGCGATGAGGTGGCTGCCTGTGCAGGAGCAGGGGGTTCAGGGGGAACCGCGCTGAGCAACAGCATAAAGATGAGCAACAGATTCAGACGGTGGAGCCAGCGTGCCGAACGTCCCATAATGTGCTACTCCTTTACAGGTAGGTCACGTAACTGAAACTGGCGAGAATCAACAGTTATACAACAGTGCCAATCTGAACACTTATTCCGATTCGGTACTAACACATCTATGAAATTTTTCGATGATAGGGATGAGATTGGCATCACAGGTACCCCCCGCACCTGTGTGATCTCATATTTGTGAAACTACTACCTGTAATCTTATCATGCCCTATTGCGTAAATCAAGGTACTAATTTTTTCTGGTACCTCTGGCTCGTTGCAGTTATTGGAAACCGCCGTGCCCGTTCTAATTACTTCATCGTTCCAACCCCAACAATTGACCTATCCGAACCATCGGGTGCAGCTCGGTTACAATCCAGTTAAGCGGAGATCTGCTTCCGTTGCGTCGGTAGCACCAATACCAACCGACACCTATAGTATAATGTCCGAAACGGAGATTTTCCATGTGGTAAAATCTCATGTTTTTCAGCGCAGATCTTCCGCGTGTTCATCCGATCAAGCGAGTGAGGAATCCTGTGGAACAAGCAACCATTGGTGGTGACAAGCTCCGGAGCCTGCGTCGTGAACGGCACGACGAACGCGGCAAACGCCTGACAATTGAATCCCTTGCCAGTGCAGCGGGAGTTGACTACCGCACCATTTCGGACATCGAGCGTGGCGTTGCGAAACGCCCGCCGTTGGAGATGCTCCAGCGGATTTTTACGACCCTAGCGCAGTTTGGT
Organism: Chloroflexaceae bacterium; assembly: GCA_012031225.1. Taxonomy (GTDB): domain Bacteria; phylum Chloroflexota; class Chloroflexia; order Chloroflexales; family Chloroflexaceae; genus JAAUTZ01. The sequence goes on along the minus strand of JAAUTZ010000066.1, from coordinate 6,794 downwards.
GCCGTATCGGTGGAGGACAAAAACCTCGTGCTGAGTGCCTACGGCTATCACGTGTTGTTTGTCCCACCCACAGAAGCGGAAGTTGAACATGCCTGCCACCTGTGGCTCGCAGAATATACGCATATCCACTTGCCATCCTATCTCGTCAGTTACAACCAGCGGCTGTTGATCTGGAATCGCTATGCTCCCGCGATGCTGGGCATAGCAGGCACCGACCCCCAGACAGCACGCTTCAAGCAACTGCGTATTTTTGATATGGTGTTCAACCCCGAACTCCCAACCGCGCTCAAGCTCCTCAATCCGGAAGAGCTTGCCCCCAAACTCCTTGCATTGATCAAGGCAGAGCTACGCCTTTTTCGCTCTGAGGCATGGTATCAGGAGCTTATTCAGACAACCAGCGCGGACTATCCTGAGTTTGCCGTGCTTTGGAACAGCCTGCCCGATGACCTAGAGGTTGGCAGGATGCGTACGGTTGGCCCCATTCGTATCCAGTATGGTGAAGATATGATACTCACGTTCAATATCTATTCCTCAGATTTTGTCAGCGATCCTCGGTTTCGGGTGGTGCAGTACCATCCGGCAGATAGCAGCACGATCAAGATTTGGAACCAGTGGGTGGAGGCGGCAGAGAGTGCCGCCGACCCGGATGCGTGACCCCCCCAGTTAGGGGTGTGCTCTCTGCCGCACAAAGTGCTGCAACGGCTCCGCGTCATACAGGGGTGGGCCGTGCCCAAAGCAGATAATGCGTGGGTGCAAAGCCCCTAACTTCTGCAAGGAGTGCTGGTTTTGGAGCGGGTCAACAGAGAGTATCGGGGGCGGCAAGTGCAACCGCCCGCCCCGCTGATGCAGGCTCGTATTGCTTACCACATCACCAACAAGCAGCACGCCGTCGGACTGTCGCCAGAAGGAGAGGTGTCCGAGGGTGTGCCCCGGCGTGGCAATCACCGCAAATGAACCAATCCGATCACCTTCACGGAGATAGCGCGTTACCGGATGGGGAGCGTCAGACAGCAACCGGTCAACACCCTCCCGCACTACGGGCAGAAAGTGCCACGGTCGGGCTGGCAGGAGTGCTGCAAGATTGCGCTGGTATACCGCTGGGGCATCCTGCTCGCTGCACCATAACGGCATCTGAAAGGTCTTACAGAGCAGGTGGCTGGCTCCTTGATGATCCGGATGGGCATGGCTCAAAACGTGGAGAAACGGATGCAGGTTGGCTTGCTGCAACAGGCGGCAGATGGCTGCTCCAGAAGGACGGACTGCGGCATCAATCAGGATGCCGTCTACCCAATAGACATTGATGAGGTAGCGCGGCAGGAGCTTGAGCAGATAGACATTGGGAGCGATAGGTTCGACACACAAAGGCAGCATTCTCTGATCGTTCGTGTTATGCACGTTGCACGTTCCGATAGCGATACGGGCAGGCTTGTGCTTGGGGTTGCCGTCGCTATCACCTATATATCATCCAAGCACTGGCAGCACAGAGCATAGCAGGTTCTAGCTTTCACCCATCTAGCTTGATTATAACCTAGCTGACGTGTTGCCATAGTTCAAGGTGAACAGATCATGCCACCTGTTCCTAGTGCCCGCAGGGTCCGTGGGCGATGCGCGGGTTCACACCCTGATCCGAAGACAATCTTCGGATCAGGGTGTACCACGTTGGTACGTCCGCCTGCCTCTGTGGACAGACCAGCGTACTGTTCTGACACACCCCGACCTCGCACGTTCGTTGGACTGGCAGGTACGAACGATGGATGACTACCTGCCGATTAGCGTGCCCGCACCACTAGCGGCAGGTAGATGCGCTGCCCTTGCGGCATCGGCGTAGGATTGGATTGGTCAATACACCCGCATACACCCTGCTGCGCATACACGCAATACACCCACCGATCCCTCGCACTCTCCATCCCAGCCGACGGACGTGATGTCTGAGACCACGCCCCACTGCGGGACACCACTGTCCTATCATTGGACGCGAGTCCCAACGACCTCTTGAAAATGTTCGTCTGCCCCCCTGCAAACGGAATAGCGGGTGTTCCGTTTGCAGAGGGTGAGGGGGCAGGTGCAAGGGGACTTCGGACTCATCGGGCTGCTTGTGGCGACAGGTGATGCATCGAGGCGCAGCGTAGGCGAGGTGTTCCCCTCATCCAACCCCAGAAAGATCGGCTCGCGCCAGCGGTCATCTATCATCTACAAACCGCGTCGCCTATCGCTTTCACATGGCAAGCGTTTCGGGCTAAGCGAGCTATTGCCTTACCCACGCCGCCACCTACACCTGCCCCCGCTACTGCGCGTCACCCTCTAGCTCGGCGAGCAAGGCCTGCACCTGCGCCAGCACGCCCTGCGCCTCAGCCCGCATCGCCGCCCGCACGTCGGGGTCGCTGATGCGCGGCAGACTGCGCTGGAGCGTCGCGATGCTGCGCCGTGTGCGGCTCAGGCGTTGCACCCGCGAGTCGGTGGTGGGGGCGGCAGCAGCGTGATCGCGGGGCGCGGGCGCATCAGTGAGGGCGGCTGATGGTTGAAGGTCGTGCCGCCTTGATTGAAGCTGACCGGCCCGCCAAACACGCCTTGTGCGCCTTGATTGGAGGCATTGTTGTTGATGTTCTGGGGATTCTGGCTAATCGTGCCTGTATTCACCCCAATATTATGCCCGTAGTTGGTTCCACTTACGTTGGCTGTGCCGGAGATGCCCGCGCCAAACTGCGCCTTGATTGTAGCAATCGCGGCATCTATGGCGGCATCGCCCAATGAAGGGCGGAGGGCTTCTAGCTCCTTGATTTTGCGTTGGGCTTCATCGAATGCGTTGGACATGAGTTTCTCCTTACGCTGTAGGTTTGATAGTCTCGGACCGGTACTGTTCGTGATTTGTACGAACAGTATCACGTATCGTTCGCGTTTGTTCCGCAATATCCTTTGCTGCAAGCTCTAGCTCTTTGAGCCAGCGTGAAATCTTCCCCTCGTTCACGACTTCACCTTGCGCAGCTTCTTGGACGATCCGATTCACCTTGTCGGTGATCTCATCCTTTTCAACATTAGGATCAATCGGCCGATTGTCAATCTCTCGGTAAAGTCCAACAAACGCTTGGCGGATACGCAGTCGCCACAAAGAAGTCAACCACTCTTGCAGTTGTGGATGTGTTACTTCGCGTACATTCGCGAGTATACGTACTGCTTGCTCCATTGTTGCCAGTGCATCATCATGCTGTTCAATCAAATCTTGCACTCTTGCTAAATTATAGAAACTGATTGCGGTATCAAAGTGCTTACATCCTAGTCGCTCCTTACGAATGTCAAGAGCCGCGTTGAACTCCTCAATAGCACCTTGATAGTTACCTTCATCAGCGAAGAGCATGCCTTGATTGTTACGGACGGTAGCCGTAAATGGATGATCCTCACCCATTACCTTTTTACAGATGTCAAGTGCGCTTTGAAAGTTTTGTCGCGAATCTGCCTGTTTACCTGTTCGTCTGTACAATTCGCCGAGACTGTTGTGGCTCACGGCAACAAGGTAGTGTTCATCGCCGAACTTTTGTTTTCGTATCTCAAGAGCACGTTTAATCCGGTGAAAAGCACCATCGTTGTCAGACATATCAAGGAGCAACATTCCCAGCCGATCGTGCGTGTTAGCGATGTCAAGGTGGCCCTCAGCTAAAGCCTTCGTCTGGATTTCAAGGGCGCGTTCAAAGAGTGTTTTCGCATCGGCATAGTTGCCTGTATCGTGAAACACCAATGCCTGACTAGCGTCAACAGTAGCAGAAACAAGATCAAAGGTTTCACCATCTCTTGTGAGATCGCGGTCGCAGCATTCACGTGCCTCTTGTAAGCGCATCAATGCGTGGTCGTACTCGCCTTTGGATCTGTGTAGTAACGCTAGATTGTTGAGGTACAGCACCATACCACGAATATCGTTGACCAGTTCACAGATTGTGATGGCGCGTTCGTAAAGCGGCTGCCCATCTGCATAGTTACCCATCGCACTGTGCCATTCCGCCAAATTGTTGAGACTTACGGCAATGTTTGGAAGCATCCCTTCACGAATGTCGAGGACACTTTTATATAGTGTACGAGCAGTCTCATAGTCACCAATCAAATTGAGGTGGTAGCCCAGATTGTTTGCCAGACTTGCCGCCTGTTCGTCTTTGCGCTGCAGGGCAACGTCGGTGATGTGGCGTAGGTGCGTCTGATAAGGTCTCAATTGAGACGGATCGCTTGCGGCATTGTAAACGAAAGAAACGTTTTCCATCATCCGCTCCACCGCCGCCTGTGCCCCGTGGTCGGGTGCCGTCTGCTGCACAAACGCTGCCAGCAGGCGGTGCAGCACAGGCGCGTCGGCGGTGCCCTCCAGCAAGCCGAGATCAAGCAGGCGGTGCAGAGCACGGCGCGGCGCACGGGTGGGCGTATCATCGGGCAGTGCCAGTGCGTGCGTGACCAGTTCCACCGGCAGCGCGATGCCCGGCGCAAAGTGGCTGGCGTGCTGGAGCCAGCGCAACGCCAGTGCATCGGTTGGCTCGGCGGGCGCGAGGCGGTCATAGCTCACCGTAAAGGTGCGCCAGACGTGCAGTTCGTGGTTGGTGGGCGAGGAGCGCACATCCACCCCCTGCAACGACTCGTGCTGCAAGGGGGCGGCCCGCAGTTCGGCAAGATACGTGGCAACCGGCGTGGTCGGGTCGGCAGCCAGATAGCTCCCCGACAGGTGCAGCGCAAGCGGCAGGTCGCCCACCTCTTCAGCAATCGCATCCGCATCGGCATCGGACAGGTGCGCTGCCAGTTGGCGCAGCAGGCTGATGCTCTCGGCGCGGGGCAGCACGCCCAGCGGCTGCACCCTGATGCCATCCCACGTCGCACGGCGCGAGGTGATGAGGATGCGGCAGCCGCCCGATGTGGGTAGCCACTCGCACAGGGCAGCCACGCTTGCGTCGCTATCGGCGTTGTCGCACACAATCAGGCGCGGCAGGTCGCTGCGCCACTCGCGCACCACCATGCCCACCTGATCGGGCAGCGGCAGGGTGTGGAAGTCGGGGGCGAGGTTGAGGTGTTCGCGCCCGCCACACTGGGCAATTTCGGTGGGGAGGGCGGCGGCATCGGCGGCACTCAGCCAGAACACGCCACCCGCGAAGAACTGCCCAAAGCGAAAGACAAACTCGGTGGCGAGGGCGGTTTTGCCGTAGCCGCCGGGGACCGTGGCGACGACGATTAGCTTGGATTGTTGGATCAGCAAATCCTTTAGCTTTTCCAGATCTTCCTGACGGCCTGTGAAGTTAGGATCACGTCGAAACGGCACCCGCGAGCCAAGAGGTAGATTGGAGTACGAACTATCAACTTGTGCTAGGGCAAAGTTATGTTTCGCATTGCCCATCAGATTGGGCACGGGTACTTGCTGATGCGGATTTTGGTTATTGTAATCCGCTGCTTTGCCTTTTAAATGATCGAATAGTTCATTGACGTAAATGCAGTTACTATCCACACTAATTAAGCTTGAGGGAGGCTTTTCCAATAGATCACACAAATGGTAGGTTAGGAAGCTAGCCTGTAAGGTTTCCATCTCCTTCGCCTGCTCTAGTCGCTCACTTGCTGTAAGCAGGCGATAAGACTTCCCCTCCGATGCCCACTGATCGTGTCCTGCTCCAGCGGAGCAACAGTCTAGCACAATCAGGCGATTCTCGGCTTTGCAAGTGCTCAACGCATCAACCACAGTACTAAACCGTAGCTTGGATTTGGTGTCTTCAGAGGTATTCGCAAGGAGTAGTTGCAGTTTTCCTTCTTCGATAAGTCCGTGTCCCGAAAAATAGAACAGGAATGTATGAGTTCTTTCACAGTCCTGAAAGAAGCGTATGAGTTGGTCTTGCAGATCAGTCCCTGTTATACTCTGTGTAACGCTCTTGACGTGATACCCGTAGTGTTTGAGCCACGCCTCCATCAACTTCACGTCGCGGGTGCAATACTGCAACCCTTTTGTGTTGATCCCGATCAGAAATGCTTTGTATGCCACAAGTACAACTCCGGCCTGTTGGAAGAAACCTACTCCTGCTACAGCTACTCGGACCCTTGTTTCGTACTGAACTTTATCCTCAGCCCATTGGTCGGGTTCAGCTGTACTTCAAAGGACGCACGATTCGCACCGGACACGCGCTCGACACGCTTGACTGGTTTGAAGAGCGGCTTACCATAGTTGTCGAGCATAACGTTCCCGTCGCCGTCGCGGAGCTCTTCCAACTCTTCGTACTCAACAAGGTGAGGCCTGTTGTAGATGACATTCAAGACCTGCGAGATGGAGAAGGCAATCGAAGGAAGCAAAACACTACTTGCAACGATGATCGTCACAAGGTCTTTGCTACGTACCCCTGTCTCATTCTGGAGCAGTAGTTCACCATACTGAACGCTTGCGTCAATCCCATTTTTGTGAAGAATTTCAGCAATGTCGAGCTTGTTATCTGCGAATGCAGCTTGCAATTCATCCGACAGCTGCAAATAGATAGGTATCGGTTCCACTGAGAGACTCCTGTCTAAAGATACCGTTCTGGATTGTACAATTCTACATTTTATCACACCACGTCTGTTATGAAGTATAACATACGTTTATGGTCTCACCTGCCAGCACGCAGGCACATAGGCAAGCAGATACTATTTGCCACCCCACCACCCCGATGGGTGTGGGCGACCACGCGTGGCTGATCGGGCGATCCTGAACAGGATGTTGTGGGTGTTCCGCACTAGGGCGCGGTGGAAAGACCTGCCCAAGACGTATCCACCGTACAAACCTGCCATCGCCGGTTCCAAGCATGGATTGAGCAGGG
>JAAUTZ010000171.1 GCA_012031225.1 Chloroflexaceae bacterium | reverse complement strand
CCCACGCTTGGGCTTGGCGGGTGCGGGCGGGGCGGGTGCGGCATCGCTGGCACTAGCAATAGGCGTAACAGGTGCGGGTGCATCCGGTTGCTTGCCGCCGCCAAACAGCCCGCGCTTGGCAGCAACCCCAACAGCAGCGGCTCCGGCAAGGCCAACCGCAACGGTTGATGCCTCAATCGTAGGGACATTGCTGAGCGGCATACCCGTGTAAGGTGATGCACCTTTCGCTGCACCGAGCGCAACCAGCCACTCCCACAATAACTGTTGCCGTTGGGCTTCATCTTTGGGCAGGCGCAACGGGCGACCCCGCGCATCAATCACGACCCCAAGCAAGCTGCCCTCTAGCAGGCCCACCTCAGAGGCAACTGCCGCACCCGGTTCATTGCTGCCGATTCGCACCCCCCCGCTCGGCTTCAGCCGGATCTGCCCGCGCACGCCCGGCGCAAGCGGCAGACGCACAATCTGGCCATGGGCAATCCGCACCTGCTGGCGTTTGCCGTAGCTATCGGTCAGTTCAGCTTCGAGCGCAGGCTTACCGGTAGCCCCTTCGCCAAGCGCAACAATCACGGTGGCGAGGGGGGTATTGTTGAGCAGATCCCGCTCGAACAACGTCAGCGCAGCATCGCTACTGAGCTTCGCCAACGCCCCTGCCACAGGCATCAGTCCGGCTTTGTCGAGGTGCAAGTCAAGCGCAAAGGCGGTATGCTCGACACTTGGCTGGAGTGCGTCGAGCAAGGTTAGGGCAGCCAAACCGGGCGGGGCGTGAGCCAACACGCCACCCCCAGCAATCAGCATATCATACGTGAGCGTGGGCAGTTCATCCTGTGCGGTGTGCAGCAGCAGCGTGAGCAGTTCGCGGGTCAGGGCATGCTCAAGCAAAAGGTCTTCGAGGCTTGCCGGAATCAGGTGCGGGTGCAGAGCTTTGTTGTAGAGCCATTGCGTGAGTTCCTGTTCGGGCATCGCAAAGGGCAGCCAGCGTTGGATCTGTTCTAGGGGGCACTGCTGCACTAGCTCCAGAATGCCGTAGCCTGTCCCTAGCCCGCTCAATACCGTCGGGATATACTGCGCGGGCGCGGCATACAACGCCATGCTTGCCGCCGAGCCAATATCTACCGTGAGGACGTGGCGGTCAGTCTGCTCAGCAAAGAAGCGGGTCATAAGACCACTGGCATCCACAACAGAACTAGGGAGCATGCTACTCCGCATTTGCAGCGCGGTGTAGCCGGGCAAGGTCGGGAGCATGCGTTCGGCATAGATGCGGGTCAGCTCTTGGCGGGTAGGTTCGAGCCGTTCTTGCGCTAGCGTCGGGCGCAGATTGTCTACCAGTACGAGCGGTGCAGCGGTGCCGATAGCCTGCTCTACGGCGGGGCGCGAGGCCGTATTGCCAGCGTAGATCAGGGGCACGGTAGGAATGTCGGTGGTACCGCTTTCGGCGGCGGTGTTGGCATTGATCTGTTGCAGCGCAAATGCGACGACATGGGCGAGGCGTTGCACCACGTCATTCGGTGCGCCCGCATCATTTTCGATCCCGCCCGCAAACACAACCACATCGGGGCGTTGCTCGAGCATGCGCTGCACCTGCCGTTCGACCCACGAGCGGCGCGTATCGGGCTGCAAGGTGGCATCGTCGAGGGTGACTTCCTGCACGATGGTGGTATAGGTGCAGCGTGCGGCGCGGGCTGCGCTGCGGGCAGAGACATCGTGGGCAATGCCCATAATCAGCACTGCCATCGGACTTACCGCGCTCGTTGTCACAACGATATGATTGATCCCGTTGCGCTCGCTATTCTGGGGGAAGATCAGCCGCCCATCATCGAGCAGGACCCGATCCGTAAGGCGGGCGAGCTGAAGCGTCGCCTCGATAATCCCGACTAAGGCATCGTGGTGCGGGGCTTCGGTGCTACTCGGAGCCACTGCCTGTGCAATGAAACGGGCTTCGCCATCTACCGTGTCAATCAGGGTGACGCGGGTAGTTACGGTTCCGATGTCGGCAACCAGTACCGAGCCTAGTTTATCGGCAGTCAAGCTCATCGTATGCTCCCAGATTTAGCGGAAGAAGCTGACCAGAAAGTTGAAGCGTTCGTTGAGTGCGGTCAGATATGTTACCAATGCGCCAGCCAGAAAGAAGCCAAAGGTGATCAGCAGGACACCTCGCCCGATGCGCCCACTTGCGCGAATAAATCGCCCTGATGAACTATCATCAGTGGTGGTAAAGAAGAACGCATTCAGGGTGACAATGATACCGATCAGCAACACAATCGCCCCGAGCAGAGCCGCCAGATCGCCGGCCGGAACAGTTATTGTGGCGAGGACTTGCGGGATAATCGTACCGATCAGTGCGCCCACCAATGACAAGCCGACCCCGACCCCGAAGATCAGCCCCAGTGGGAAGTTGGCTAGCCACGAGAGCCGCAGCGGACCGGCGATGCGCGGGATCAGGAGCAGCAGTAGCATGAACGGCACCGCTTGCGCCAACGCGGTAGCGAGATCCCCGCGTACAATGCTACTCAGCATGCGCTCAGTATTGGGCAGCAGGACTTGATGGTACAGCACGACAAAGACGTAGCCGAGTGACACGCCGATGAACAGGTACTGCGCGGCGCGAAAGATTGGGCTGTCGCCGAATATGCGGCTCAGGACGATGAGCGTGAGCAGGGCGGCAATGCCACCAGAGATCAGTGGTTCCATACCGTTCCTAGCGTTCCTTCTTCAATGTAAAGAGTGGCGACAGAACTATGCCCAAGAGCAACAACATCAGAAAGGCAAAGATCGCAAACGCCACTTGCCCATCTAGCAAGGGCGCACTGAGCGTCTCGCTGCGGGTAACTTGGCGGGTTGCATCATAGGCAAGCGCATCGCCTTTGCCAACGAGGGCGTAGATGTTGGGCTGTTCAATGTAAGGCTGTACAACAGGCGCAATCTCGGCGGGCAAGAGGAACACGACGGGGACATCATTGGTGCGCGGCACAACTTGTTCCATCCAGCCCTGCACATCCTGCACCTGATCCGCCATCACAACGATCATGGCTAGATCGTTGATCGTTTCGAGGCGCGGATCGCCCGTGGCGAGGTCGTTCGCTAGCGCACCCTGCGAGGCATCACGTCCGGTGAAATCGGAGCGCAAGGTAGCGCGGAAATTTTGGGCGAGGCTCCGCAGGGCTAGCTCACCGCCGGGGCGATAGCCGAGCAGAATGTAGTCAATCCCCTGCCCCTGATAGCCCGCACTTTGCAGGGCATCCCGCAGATCGAACGATAGGATCGTGCCCTGTGGATCGGTGCTGACTGAGATAAAGCCGACCTCTTGGGCAATCAAGTGATCGCGCACGGCACGTTCGAGTGGCTGTAGCTCACTGATGCGTTGGGCATCCCATTCGTAGGCAAGCAGCACGGTATCATCGGCACTCAGCGTATTGAGCTGTTCAAGCACTGCGGCGGTATCGGTTGCTCCGGCGGGGCGAAAGCGCATCTCACCGGCAAGGCTCGGTTGCAGTGCGCCAATCAGTAGCACGAGGGCCAGCAGAACATACAAGACACGCTCAAGGCCAATCTTTTCCCATGCTTTCGGCGGAGCGGCTTGCGGCAAGGGCGCGGCTTCAGGGTAGGGCTGCTGCAATAGTCCATTGAGCAGGCTGACTGCCTGAAGCTGGGCGGGCGTGCGCGAGAATGTGGGTAGTGCAAGCTGGATCGTTGGGGTGGTGGCTTGCGCTTCAGGAGGGAGGCTCACATTGCCGTCATCCTGCTCACGCCCGAGATTGGAGAGCCAGTTTACTGCCCGCACTTCGGTGACAGACATATCGCCGGGTTGCGGCTGGAGCGGTGCATCTGGCTCTGGTTCCGGTTGGCGCAACCACGCCGGAAGGTCGGTGACACCGAGAAACGCGCCCGTGTTCTCACCGGGCATAATCGGCTCTGGTGGTGTGGGGCGGCGGGGTGGTGTTCCGGCTGGTCGGGTTGGGCTGATCGGATCAGCTTCCGCGCCACGCAGCCATGCAGGTAAGGCAGTTTCACTTGTGCCCGGCAAAGCTGGCTCCCCAGACTGGTCATCATCCAGCAACCACGAGGGCATATCTGCACCAGACGGCGCAGATGGCAAACTGGGCGAGTCGGTGGGGCAGCAGGTGATGGGCTTGCGCTTGGGGGTGGGCTTGGCGTGGCATCGCCCGCGTCGAGCATCCAAGCGGGCAAGTCGGCATCAGCGGCGGCATCAAGCGGTGCAGCGGGGCTTGCGTCCGCATCGCCCGCATCGAGCATCCACGCGGGCAGGCTTGCGTTTACATCAGGCAGACTACTGCCAACACT
>JAAUTZ010000065.1:4904-22670 GCA_012031225.1 Chloroflexaceae bacterium | reverse complement strand
GCAAACGAATTTGCACCGAATTCATTCGTATGCTAGCACGTCGCGTACCGTCATTTGCGACGCTCGCCACGCGGGGATTATACTTGCGCCAGATGCAACAACCAGCGAGATGATCAGCCAGAGGATCGCGCCCTCGCTGGCAAAGCTGAAACTAAGCGGGAATGTGAACAGCACGATGCCAACTTGGGTGGCGATCAGTTGGCTCAACGGGAACGAGAGCAGTACGCCCAGTGCCCAACTGAGTAGGCCCAGCACCAACCCCTCGATGATGACGATCTGCAACACTGCGCCATCCGAAGCCCCAATCGCCCGCATCACGCCGATCTCGCGGGTGCGCTCCATCACATTCAGGCTCATCGTGCCCATTAGCCCTAGCCCGCCCACAACGGCAATCAGCAAGGCCATGGCTACGAGGGCGAAGATGATCACGTTGAAGAACGACTCCTGCTGCTCACGGATCACCGCGAGCGTTTGGGTCGAAGCAACATTCACGCCCAAGCTAGAGAGGTGGGCATCCACCGCATCAGCAACTTGGCGTTGCAGCGGGCCAGTGCGTTCGGTGGTGCGGATGAGCAGGGTGCTCGCCGTGCCCACTTCACGGGCAACGCGCCCATATGAATCATAGCTCGTGTAAGCCCAGCGCGTCGAGCCGATCACGGGCATCACCCCCACGATCTGCCACTCGCTCTCGCGCCCATTGATCTTCAGCGTGACCATATCGCCTACGCGCAGGTCGGTGTCTTCCTGCATTACGCCCGTACTCATCACAATCGCGTTGGTGTCTTCGGGTAGCAGCCAGCGGCCTTCGGTCATCTTGGGGTTCATCATTTGTGTGTCGGGGGGCACAGCAAAGAGCGTGATCGCATTGCCTTCGTTGCCGCTGGGTAGCACGCGCCGCCCACTGCCGCCGCGCCACATCTCGGCTGAGGCAACGCCCGGCACGCGCTCGGCTTCGGTGATGATGTAGGTATCGCGGTAGTCACGTTCCAAGCTCACCTGCACATCGTAATCAAACAGGGCGGTGAGCAGATCATCGAGGGTGGCTGTGAGCGATACGCGCACACTGAGCATGGCGATGAAGATTGCCCCGCCGAGCGTGAGGGTCGTTAGGGTTAAGATCACGCGCCCCTTGCGGCGGAAGGTGTTGCGGAGCGAGAGCAGCACCGGACGCGGTAGCCCGCGTATATTCTGGATCATGCGATCTAGTAGCCCCTTGCCATACGTGCTTGCGCCGCCCTCGCTGCTCAAGGCTTCGCGGATGGTGATGCCGGTGCCGCTCAAGATCGGGAGGAGCGCGGCGAGCATGGGCGTGAGCAGACTGATCGCCACTTGGGTCAGCACGACGTTGAGCGGAATCTGGTAACTACTCAACTCAAAGTTGAATTGCCCCGCCACCAGATCAACAAATTGGCGCGTAAACCACTGGCTGATCGGGAAAGCGATCAGGAGCGCAATCACCCCGAAACTCAGCACCAGCGTAAGATACATCTGCATGATCTGGTAGCGTTGCGCCCCGACCGATTTCATAATCCCGATCTGGCGCGTCTGCTGGGTGAGCAGCGCTGAGATCGTATTGGTGACAAGGAAGCCACCCAGAAAAACAGCCATCACGCCCAGCGCACCCATGATCGAAACCATGCCTTGAATGAACTGATCCAGTGGATGTTTATTGGGAACCGGTACGGAAGGGAAAGACGGGGTGCGCCCCGACTTGCGTACTTTGTCGTACACGGCTTTGGCCACGATTTCGTTGTGGGCTTGGTCATCGCCGTTCTCGGCGGAAACGAACAGCAGCTGGTTGAAATCGCGTCGCCCGCTGATCCATTCCATTGTGCCCATATCCACATACACGAGCGTGCCCCCAAATTGGGCGGGGATCTCCGTCGGGGCATAGACAATGCCCGCAATGCGGAGTTCGCGCTGGCGGCCATCGGGCCGTTCGAGGACGAGCGTATCGCCGATATTCAGCCCCGTCTCTTGGATACCGGAGCGTTCGAGCAGGGCTTCTTTGGCTCCCGGACGGGTTGCGCCCGCCTGCGGCAGGAATTTCTCAATGCGGACATCGTTGAAATCGTCAATGCCCATCACGCGCAGGTCGCGCCAATCGTTGGCAGCCGTGCGGACTTGTGCGCCGTACAAGCGGCGGGCTTCGGCATCGCCCACTTTAGCCATCTGGCGGACCGTCAGCAACAGGTCGCTGGTGAAGCTGTCCTGATCACCAAGTGAGAGTGTGCCGTGGGCGGGACTAGCGGCGGTGTAGGTGCTGTTCATTTCGCGCACAATGATTGCCTGCGAACTGCTGATTACGCCAACGGCAAATACCCCGATAAAGATCGAGACAATCACGAGCAGCGAGCGGGTCGGGTTGCCGAACAGGTCACTGATAACTTTTTTCCAGCGCGGTGCAATCATTGGGCGTTGCCTTGTCGTTGGGCTGTAGTTCAGCCGTTACCTATCGCTTAGACGTAAGTATAGCAGAGTTCGGTGCAAGTTGTTATCCGGCGTAGGGGGGATCTCTCAATTATAGGGCTACCTGCTCGGTGGGTGCGGTGCGGGCAGTGTGGTAGGCCAGCGGCAGATACCACCCCAATGCGAGGAGCGACAGTGCGGCGGTGATGAACAGCGCGGTGCTATAGGCTTCGGGCGGGTAGACACCGGGCGCAACTTGGGGGTATGTGCTGATGATGAGGCCGATGCCCCACTGCAAGACGAACGTGCCGCCGATGCCAAACACGTTCACGGCGGTGATTGCCTGCCCCGTGATGGTGTTAGGGTAGAGTTGGCGGGTGTGCGTGAGCAGCAGGATTGAAGCGGTTCCCGTGAAGCCATATAGGGCGTAGAGCGGGGCAATCCAGAACGGATCGGGGCGCAGGGCGAGCATAGCTTGGATCAGGGCAAACATGCCACACCCGACCACAATCACCTGTGTCAAGCCGAAGCGATGCGCTAGCCAGCCAGAGGCGATGTAGCCAAGCGTTGCGCTGCCACTCAGCAGCAGCAGCCGATTGCCGACTTGCACGGCATCCATCTGGAGCGCATCATACAGGTAGGGTCCCGCCCATAGCCCCTGAAAAGCGAGCAGCATGCCTGTTGCAAACAGGTTGATCGGGGCAATCTGCCAGAAGGCGCGGCTCTGCACCACCTGTAGCACGCCGCTGATACTCACGCCGCCAGTGCTTGCGGGAGCAGTGCCGGGTGGGTAGTTGCGCGTGAACAGCATGATCGCAACGGCGATCACGAAGGTGACTGCCGCTCCGACCAGAAACACACTGCGCCAGCCAAACGCCGCACTAAATGCAGCAAGCGGCGTAGCTGCAACCAGTGCGCCCATCGAGCCGATGCCGACGAGGATCCCCGATACGGTGGCAAACTGCTGCGGTGGAAACCATTGGCTGAACATCTTGAGGGCACCGACAAGCGCACCGGCCATGCCGATCCCGATCAGGGCGCGGGCAGTTGCCAGCATTGCCAGTGAGGAGCCGCCCGCAAACAGCACCGCGCCGCCAATCGCGATCAGGAAGAGGGCTGGGGTGATCCAGCGGGGGCCGAGCCAATCTAGCCCGATGCCGATGGGGATTTGGGCGAGCGCAAAGGTGGCAAAGAAGATGCTCGTCATAAAGCCGAGCTGATCGGCAGTCAAGCCCAATTCGCGGGTCAGATCCGGCGCAATGATCGCATTTGCCGAGCGGAAGAAGTAGGACAGGAAATAGCCTGCCGTGAATAGCAGGAACACACGGATGTGTGCGTTGGTAAGGCTGAAAGATGGCATGACCGACACCGTTGGCGGCAGCTGTGTGCCGACGTGATTGTTGCGATTCCTATTGCGTAGGATACCACGTTTTGGCGTAGGGCTGAAAGGGGGCGCGGGTGCAGCCCACACGAAAGCGGGGCCAGTGCCCCGCTTTCGATCCTGTGGTGTATGTGGTGTTGTGCGTTCTGGGCCTAGGGGTTGCAGATCGGTGAGAGAGCCTGCAACAACACGCCGGCTGCAATCGCCGAGCCAATCACACCGGCGACATTCGGTGCAAGGGCCTGCATAATCACGAAGTTCTGCGGGTCTTCCTGCTGCGCCACCACCTGTGAGGTTCGGGCTGCGTGGGGCACGGCTGATACGCCTGCCGAGCCAATCAACGGGTTGATGCGCTGATCTTTCGGCACAAACAGGTTCATAAACTTGGCAAACAACACGCCGCATGCGGTTGCAGCGGCAAACGCAAAGGCCCCAAGCACAGCAATCATAATAGATTGCGGGCGGAGGAAGGTATCGGCTTGGGTGCTAGCCCCCACAGTCAAGCCGAGCAGGATCGTGACGGTATCAATCAATGGGTTGCGGGCGGTGCGTGCCAGCCGTTCGGTTACGCCACTCTCCTTGAGCAAGTTGCCTAGAAACAGCATGCCCAACAGAGGCAATGCATCGGGTGCGATCAGTACGGCAACAAGGAAGCCCGCGATGGGGAACAAGATGCGTTGCTGCGCGGTGGGGGTGGGTGGGGGTGGCATGCGGATCAGGCGTTCCTCTTTAGTCGTGAGCAGGCGCATAATTGGCGGCTGAATCACGGGTACGAGAGCCATGTAGGAGTAAGCCGCAACTGCAATTGCCCCTAGTAAGTCGGGGGCAAGGCGGGTCGTCAAGAAGATTGCCGTAGGCCCATCTGCACCGCCAATGATGCCGACACTGCCTGCCGCACAAAGCAGCCGCGCTTCAGGCGAGAGAATGCCTTGGGGGTCTTCCATAAAGCCCAAGAAGGGGAATGCTGAGCCAAGCGCAATGACGAGCAGCAGGGCTATGAAGATGCCTGCCTGCGCTGCCGCCCCAAGCAACATCAGGCGGGGCTGCGCGATC
Source organism: Chloroflexaceae bacterium (assembly GCA_012031225.1). Classification (GTDB taxonomy): domain Bacteria; phylum Chloroflexota; class Chloroflexia; order Chloroflexales; family Chloroflexaceae; genus JAAUTZ01. The sequence continues at coordinate 17,827 of JAAUTZ010000065.1, read as the reverse complement.
AGGCTTGAGAAGTCCGTCATTGCGCCGATGCCGAGAAAGATCAGGGGTGGATAGATACCGGCTTGGACCCCGAAGTACAGATACCACATGACACTGCCTTCGTCGTACACGCCCCCGCCAGAGCCTTCGGGGAAGGGCATGTTGCCGAGCATAATGCCAAAACCAATCGGCACGAGCAGCAACGGCTCAAAGCCGCGTGCGATGCCCAGATAGATAAACACTGCTCCAACTACAATCATCACAAGGTTGCCCAGATAGGTCGCATCGGTCAAAATTAGGTACAACCCGGTTTCGTGCAAATATTCGAGCAATGCGCTGAATAGATCCATGCGTGCCTCCCTTCAGTGGCTACGGTTATTCAAACGTCATCAGGATGTGCCCCTGCTTCACGGCTTCGCCCGCTTGGATGCGAATCTCTTTGATCTTGCCAGCAACTGGTGAGTGGACGTTGGTGTTCATCTTCATGGCTTCAATCACGACGACGGGATCATTGACTTTGACCGTATCGCCGGGCTTGACTTTGATCTCGACGAGAATGCCCGCAATCGGCGAAGTCAGCTCTTTCTCGGCCCCCCCGCTCGCCGGTGGAGCTGTGCCATCGGTGCTGGGTGTACTTGCGGCGGGCGGGCTGCTGGCGGGGATGGGTGTGGGGCGCGGGCTGCTCACTGGTGACGGTGATTGCAGCATCGGCCCACTGCCGGTGCCGGGTACGGCTCCATAGCCGGTGACTTCATCATCCTCAAGGAGTTCGACTTCGACATCGTAAGCGACCCCTTCGACCGTAATCCGTAAGCGTTTCACTGGTTGCTCTCCCTCTGTGCGTAAATTGCACTACTACTTCTTCTTCGTCTCGACGCGTTGCCGAACGACCTGATGTCCTGCCATAATCCCGACCCGTCCTAGCCGTGCCCAGCCCTCATCCGCGAACTCTGACCGATAGCGCACCCGCGTAATGCGGACGGGCTGACCGAGTAGCTCGTGTGCGGCGGCGGCCAGCACCACCACGAGCGCAGGCGATACGCCCGCATCGGTGGCAGCACTAATCTGGCGGGCCACTTCATCTGCTGCCGATGCTGCCGGTGGAATTGGCAACGCTGAGTCAGCGGCGTTGCTTTGGGCTTGGGGCTTGTCCTTCGGTTGTTCGATAAAGCGGAACAACGAGACCACCCCGACCAGCAGCAGTAGCCCGATAAAGACCACCGTCAACCCGACAAGGGTGAGTTGTACGCCTTGTACTAGAAGCTCGAAATTCATTCACGCTCCTCCTTCCTGCACGGTCAGCGTGCCTTACATCGGGATCAAGCCGTGTTTCTTCTGGGGGCGCACATCGCGCTTGGTACGCAATGCTTCGAGCGCAAAGCTCAGGTAGCGGCGCGTATCCTGTGGCTCAATCACATCGTCAATCAAGTTGCGCGAGGCACTGACATACGGGTTGGCAAATTCGGCGTGATACTGCTCGATGAACTCCTTGCGGGCAGCATCCGGGTCCTCCGCCTGCTTGATCTCGTTGCGGTAGACGATATTCACCGCGCCCTCGGCCCCCATCACAGCCACCTCGCCCGTCGGCCATGCCGCCACCCGATCCGCACCGAGTTCCTTGCCACACATCGCCAGATACGCGCCGCCGTAGGCTTTCCGCAGGATGATCGTGATCTTGGGCACCGTGGCTGAGGAGTAGGCAAACAGCATCTTTGCGCCGTGGCGGATGATGCCGCCGTATTCCTGCTGCACGCCGGGCATAAAGCCGGGCACATCTACGAGGGTCACGAGCGGGATGTTGAACGCATTGCAGAAGCGTACAAAGCGCGAGATTTTGTCGGAAGCGTTAATATCCAACGAGCCAGCCATCGCAATCGGCTGATTGGCAACGATCCCGATGGTCCGCCCATTCATGCGGGCAAACCCAACAAGGCAGTTCGGCGCGTAGTTCTCTTGGATCTCGAGGAAATCGCCATCATCCACAATCTGCGCGATAATCGGGCGCATATCGTAGGCTTCGCGGCCACTGTCGGGGATCGCCGTATTGAGTGCCGGATTGGGCGCAAACGTCAGTTCCCCATCGCCGTAGTCGGGCGGGTCTTGCAGATTGTTGGGCGGCAGGAAGCTCAGCAGGCGTTGGCAGAGCGCAATCGCGTGATCGTCATCATCGGCGATCAGGTGAACAACACCGCTATGCGCTTGCTGGGCAAATGCCCCACCCAGTTCTTCCTCGGTAACCTGCTCGCCGGTTACTTGGCGGATGACCTGTGGGCCGGTGATGAACAGCTTGCCTGTGTTCTTGACCATAATGATGAAGTCCATCAGGGCGGGCGAATAAGCTGCCCCGCCGGCACATGGCCCCGCAATGATAGCGATCTGTGGCACGACCCCAGAGAGGAGGACGTGGTTATAGAAGATGCGCCCGTAGCCGCTCAAGGCATCCACACCCTCTTGGATCCGTGCGCCGCCGCTATCGTTGATCAGGATCAGCGGTGCGCCTGATTTTAGGGCCATTGCCATCGTCTGTACAATCTTGTCGGCGTGCATCTCGCCGACTGCCCCCCGCCCACCGTGAAATCCTGTGCAGCAACACAGACGGGCTGCCCCGCAATGCTGCCCAAGCCAGTGATGACACCATCAGCGGGTAGCTCTTCATCCTGCATCTGGAAGCGATCACAGCGATGTTTGGTGAACAGAAACAGCTCCTGAAACGTCTCTGCATCAAGAAGCCGTACTAGTCGTTCACGGGCGGTCAGCTTGCCTTGTTCGTGCTGCCGCGCCATGCGTTTTGCGCCACCCCCTGCTTGCAGGTGCTTGCGGAGTTCGCGCAGGTGCTTGATCTTGTCCTGTGTGCTCATTGGTTCCTTTGCCTTGCCTAAAAGGTTGCTAGCGATAGTCGCAGGCCATCCCTGCTAGTGTCCCTATCATACCGCATGCTCGCAACATTCGAGCAGTCTCATTATGAAACATTTGACAATCGCATTCTATCTTACCGCAAAATATCATATTTGAGAGAAAATAAATCTTCACTTCACGCCCTATCTTCCTATCACTTGCCACCGCTAGAGGCGGATAGATGTGCAGATGCGAGGGTTGCAAAGGGGGGCTATATATTGAGAAAATTGATGACTGCAACGGGCTAGAACAGACCAACAGCGGCGTAGGTACGTGTGCAAGAGGGACGAAAGAACTATTGCTATTTCTCAGGAAAAGCCGTACCATAGAAAGGAAAGCAGGCATCATTGGAATAAGAGGCACTTCCTTGAGTTATCTTCAACCCGTTAACCTCTGTTATCCTCTGCCATCCTCTCTATTGATCTTCTTGCGTACAGCCAATATTCCAGTGAGGGCCTGCCTCTTCATATCCGTTGTTGCTCCACCGGCTTCCTCCTGCCCAAATCCCCGTTGCACAGTCTATGAGAAATACGATGCTTCGATTGCCTGATCTGGCTTGCCAGCTAGTACGGATGTGCCCATGCTACCTGCTCCATCGCCTGCCCCGCTGATTGCCCTACACGGGGTGTCTAAAGGATACCACGAAGCGGGTACGCTGCATACAGTGCTGCACAATGTTGATGTCACCTTTGCTACTGGCGAGACGATTGCGCTGATGGGCAAGAGTGGCTCTGGTAAAAGCACCCTGCTCAATCTGGTGAGCGGGATTGATACGCCAGATGCGGGCGATATTGTGGTGGCGGGTGCATCGCTGGTGCAGATGAACGAACAGCAACGCACCCTGTTCCGGCGGCGCATGGTAGGCTTTGTGTTTCAGTTCTTCAATCTTGTGCCCACGCTGACGGTGCTAGAGAATGTGCTGTTGCCGCTTGAACTGAATGGTACAACGGGCGCACCTGCCCGCCAGATTGCGCTCGATCTGCTTGAGCAGGTGGGCTTGGCACCCCGCCGCACCGCCTACCCAGATCGCCTGAGCGGGGGCGAACAGCAGCGCATTGCGATTGCACGGGCACTAGCCCACAGCCCGCCGCTGATTCTCGCCGATGAGCCAACGGGCAACCTTGATAGTGATACGAGTGCCCATGTGCTAGCACTGCTAGATCGGCTGGTACGCCAGACCGGGAAAACGATGCTGATGGTGACGCACAGCCCCGATGTGGCCGCCGTCGCAGATCGGGTGCTCCATCTGCGTGAGGGGCGACTAGTCGAGGATGCCCGCACAGCATCTGCCGCCCTGCGCTAACGCATCCTCCTCCCTCCTCTCCGCAACCCCAACCTGCCCCGAACCGCACATGCTATAATACATCCAGAATAACAATCAGTTATCATTTCCAGATGTAGGCGAAAGTGAGTGCAGATGCAAAATCTTCGATTTGACTGGCGTTGGGTGGGTGTGATTGTGGTGGTTGCTCTGCTCGCCAATAGTGCGATTATTCCATGGCAGATCTTCGTCGTCGGGATCGCTGCGGCAGGCAGCTACCTGCTCGTGCTGGCGTGGCGCGAGTGGCAAGGCGGGGCGGGGATTGGCGGCGGCAAGCGTGAAGTCTACTGGCGCGGTGAACGCATTGAGCTACCCGCCGAACGGAATACAAGCCTCGCCCCAAGCAATCGCAATGTTGGGGCAACGATCCTATATGGGGCATTAGGCGCAGCAATGTGGCTTGGTGCAATTGGTGTGATCTTCAACCAACTGGGGCTGTAAGCCTGCGATAATGGCATAAGAAAGCCTAAGGGAGCCTGTGGGCCAAGCTCCCTCAAACAAGAGAAGAGAGGAGAAGGAGATGCTTTAAGTATAACACTTTTTGCATCGTGTGTGTGTAATCTAGATCACAAAATTCAACCAGATTTGACACGTATCACGAAATATCTTGCCTATTTGTCATTAGTTAGCCTTTCGATAATTCTTTCCAAGAAATACCTGTTCTGTATGAACCTTATAACGTAAAGGGTATACCAGCATGTTTCAGGGCTTATTCCAACGCAAACGGCTCTTGAGTGAACGGCAAGCGGCACTGCTCGATGCGCTCCGCGCCAATCTGGTCGAGGTGCAGACGGCACTGGAGCGGCTCGGCGCGGATGTGACCGAAGCGGATCGGCAGGTGCTGCGGGATACACTGGAGCATCTCGAAGAGCTGTTCCTGTTGGTGATTGCGGGCGAGTTCAATTCGGGCAAGTCGAGCTTCATCAATGCCCTGCTTGGTGAGACGGTATTGGCTGAAGGGGTCACGCCCACCACCGACAAGATCACCCTGCTGCGGCACGGCGACGAAGCCAGCGAAACGCTCAAGGAGCCGTTTCTTGTTGAGCGGACCTATCCTGCCGCGATCCTGCGCCAGCTCGTGATTGTGGATACGCCCGGCACAAATGCTGTGATCCGCCGCCACGAGGAGCTAACCCGCCGCTTTGTGCCGCGCTCGGATCTGGTCCTGTTCACGACTTCCGCCGATAGGCCCTTCACCGAGAGCGAACGCGAGTTCCTTGAACTGATCAAAGAGTGGGGCAAAAAGATTGTCCTGATCCTGAATAAAGTTGACATTCTCGAAACCGAAGAGGACGTGCATGAAGTTGTGCGGTTTGTCTCCGACAATGCCCGGATATTGCTCGGCACAACTCCAGAGGTGTTCCCGGTCTCGGCGCGGATGGCCCAGCGGGCCCGCAAAGCCGACAACGAATCGGTGCGCTCGGAGTTGCGTGGCATAAGCCGCTTCGATGCGATTGAGGACTACATCATCAACACCCTCGATCAAGAGACCCGCGTGCGCCTCAAGCTGCTCTCGCCGCTCGGTGTTGCCGAACGCTTGACCAGCACCTACCTCGCCGCCGTTGAAGAGCGGCTCGGCGTGCTGCGCGATGACTTCGCCACACTCGATAATATTGACCAACAGTTGCAGATCTTTCGGGAAGACCTGAACAACGATGTGCAGTATCACTTGAATGAGATTGACACGCTGCTGCGCGATTTCGAGCAGCGCGGCAACCAGTTTATGGATGACCACATCAAGCTCACCCGCATCCCACAGCTGATGCAAGGCGATGCGCTCAAGCGTGAATTTGAGCAGACCGTCGTGGGTGATCTGCCGCAAGAACTCGACAAGCGCATCCAAATCATGGTGGATTGGTCGGTGGAGAAGAACCTGCGTCTGTGGCAAAACATTACCGATTTTATTGCGCGGCGGCGGGTGCCCGAACACGGCGAGCAGGTGATTGGGCAGGTGGGGGGCGCATTCGATTACAATCGGGGAGCCACGCTGGATGCCATCAGCAATGCCGCGACCGGCGTGCTAGCAACGTATGACCGCAAAGCTGAGGCGCAAAAGCTGGTTGAGGAGATCCACTCCTCGCTGGCTTATACGGCTGGGGCGGAGGTTGTTGCACTGGGCGTAGGCGCGGGCTTGGTGGCCCTGTTCACAACTGTTGCACTCGATTTCACGGGCATTCTTTTCGGCACTGTGCTAGCCATTGGGGGCTTATTCATTCTGCCCGCCAAAAAGCGGCAAGCCAAGCAAGAGCTGCATCAACGTGTAACCGAGATGCGCGAGCAGATTCAGGGTGACATTCAGAAGCAGTTTCAGAAAGAGACCGACCAATCGCTGGAGCGCATCCGCGAGGCGATCAGCCCCTACACCCGCTTTGTGCGCGGCAAGCGCGAGCAGCTCACCGGCATCCAGCGCACGCTATCCGATCTGGATGTGGGGCAGAATAAGCTCCGGGCCGAGATCGAGGCGTGAGTGAGGGTGGTGGCTAGGGGGCGGGTGGCTGCGCGTTACGGGCGTGGTATACTACCGAGTACACAAAGTACACCAATTGGCAACCTGTAGGAAAGGATGATATGTCAATGAGTACGCTCTTTGCAATGGCATTTCCAGATGAGCTACGGGCGACTGAAATGATTGAGCAGATCGCCGTCTTGAAGGATGAAGGGCTGATCGTCTTGGAAGATGCGGTGATCGTCACCAAAGATCGGGCGGGGCGGGTTCAGCTGCACCAGACGCACAACCTCCAGAAACTCGGCTTGCTCGGTGGGGGCGGCCTCGGCTTGGCGGTGGGAGCGATTCTGGGGCTGCCCTTAGCGGGGGCGGGGGCGTTGCTTGCGCTGCCGCTCGCTGGGTCGTTGACGGGAGCAGTAGGCGGCTTGCTGTCCAGCAAGTTTGTAGATATTGGCATTGATGATAGCTTCATTCGTAAGATTAGCGAGCAGCTCCAGCCATCCTCATCGGCAATCTTCCTCATGGTTGCATCGGTGCAGCTTGATCAGGTGCTGCCCCGCCTCAACACCGAGGGCGGCACGCTGTTGCATACCTCGCTGCCACCGGATGCCGAAGCCCGCCTCGAAAACGCGATCCGCCTTGTCGAAGCGCAGCTCCGCCTGCAAGCCGAGCAGGAACGCTAGCGCACAGGGATGCTGTAGGCAACTCGCCGTGCCGCCATTGGCAGGGAACCGGCGGCACGGCTGTCATCAAACTGCAATCTGCACAGGACTCACGTCCCATATCAAAATGCCCCTAATCACGGTATAATACTGAGTACGGTGTAAAACAAGCGACGGAGTGTTACCGTCAGCTTGGTTTCGTGTCCCCTATCGCAGGGCTGTGCGATCTGAGCGCGGGAGATGTGTCATAGGGTTAACATGGGAGGATGGATCAGCGTATGAGCTTTCACACCATCAACGGACAACGCCTGTATGTGCGTGAGGAAGGACAGCCGGATCGCCAAGTGGCCATCTTGATTCACGGCTGGTCAAGCTCGTGGTATGCCGTTTCGCCGCTCATTCCGTTGCTTACCAAACGCTTCCGTGTGCTTGCGATTGACCTGCCCGGCTATGGCAACTCGCCGCCTTTGCCCGGGCGCGTCTCGATGGCGGCGTATGCCGATTTTCTGGCCGAGTTTATCCAAGAAGTCACCGATAGGCCTGTTGTGCTGGTGGGGCACTCGATGGGTGGCATGATCAGCTTGACGCTAGCGATGCGCCATCCGGTGCTGGTGGAACGCATGGTGTTACTCTGCCCAACGATCTCTGGGCATCTCTCGACCTATATCAACCTGATGATCTCGCCCGTCACGATGATTGAGAATGTGCCCCTCATAGACCGCATGATCGGTGCAATCGAACCGTACATGCTCACGCTAACAGATCGGATCATGCGTCCGGCTTCATTTGCCGAGCGCACCGAGATTTCCGAAGAGGACTACAAACGCCTGCGGGCAGATGCGCGGCGGGTTGGGCAGGCGCGGGTGCGGGCGCAGTGCTATTGGGCCATGCGCGAGGGTGATTTGCGCGGCAAGTTGAGCGAGGTGGAGTGCCCGTTTATGGTGATCTGGGGCGCAGAGGATAGCACCGTGCCGCTGCGCGATGCGGGTATTTTGGTGGATGAGCTAGAGAACCCGGATCTCCGCATCATCCCCAAAGCGGGCCACTGGCCCCAGTTTGAAACGCCAGCCATCACGCGCCGCTATGTCGCTTCGTATCTGGGGCTACCCCTGATTACGACGCTGCCCGGCGGCAGTAACGAGTCGGATGTGATGGTGAGCAAGGCCGCTCAGTTCCTCGCCCACTCGGATGTGGGCAACGGGCTGAACATTGCCCAACGCACCCGCCTTGCCGCCCAATGCACCATCCGTAGCTATGAGCCGCACGCGATGATTGCACGGGCCCAAGAGTCTGGCACTGATCTGTACATTGTGCAAGAGGGCATCGTGGATGTTTGGAGTGATCCGACGCTGATGAGCCAGAAGCTGCAAGAGCCGCGCCTGCTGACGACGCTGCTGCCGGGCCAGATTACGGGCGAGCTGGCGTTGCTGGATGGCGGGCGGCGTAGTGCTAGCCTGCAAGCCGGTGAAGATGGCGCAACCGTGATGATCCTCAGCCGCGAGCGGTGCTCGGCTTGATTGACGACGACCCGACGCTCGGCAATCGCCTGATCTGGAATATTGCTACCACCCTTGCGCTACGCCTGCGGATCACCAATTGGCAGATGCACCAAGCTAGCGAAGCCCACGTACATCTGGTACAATCGGAGCCAGTACCCGAAAGCCGCGTCTAGGGTGGTGGATAGGCTGTGACAAGCAGCCCACCGCCATGCAACGCGGGCTGTGCCTGAGAAAGCTGAGCATATGTCCAATATGACCGACATGACCAATACCGCGCCTACTGCGCTCCCTGCTACGCCATCCGCTACGCGCCTGACCTACGCCCTGCTGATTGGCGGCGATCTGCTCGCCTTTACGCTCTTTGCGATCATTGGGCGGCGGAGCCACAGCGAGGCGGCAGGTCTGATGGCATGGTTTGAGGTATTGAAAACGGCGGCTCCGTTTATGCTGGGCTGGTTTCTGGTTGCGCCGTGGCTGGGTGCATTCCGCGCCCGTGATTATCAGGCGGGAGCCGATCCGAGTGTGGCGGGCGTAGCCCAACGCACCGCCCTAGCGTGGCTCGTTGCTGCGCCGCTGGCCCTATTGCTGCGGGCGATCCTGCTCCAGCGCGGCATCCCCTTCAGCTTTGCCCTGATTACCTTCATCACCAATCTGACCTTTCTGGTGGCGTGGCGCAGCCTCTTTGCGTGGCTGTGGCGCAAGCGGGGGGCCTAGCCGGCGCACGCAGCGGCGGTCAGGTGGGCCGCGGCCACAGCGGCCTGCCCCAAGCTCAAGCCACCATCGTTGGGTGGCACGCGCTGATTGGTGTACACGCGGAAGCCATCGGCGGTGAGCAGCGCGGTCAGCTGTTCGAGGAGGAGGCGGTTTTGGAATACGCCGCCACTCAGCGCAACCACCCCTAGCCCATGCTGTGCGCGCATCAGGCGGCAGCCGTGCCACAGCAGCCGCGCCACGCTGCGGTGGAAGCGGGCCGCAATGATGGCTGTGGGCGTACCGGCCTGTAGCTCGGCCACGATGGACTGTAGCAGCCCCGCCGTATCCAATACACCCACCAGATCGCTCGGTGCGCCAATGGGGGGGGCAAGCACCGCCACCGGATAGCCTATGTCATCGGGGGCAAGCGGGGCCGCGCAGGTCTCCAGCGCAATCGCCGCCTGTCCTTCATACACCACGCGGCTATACAGACCGAGCAACGCCGCCACCGCATCGAACAGCCGCCCCATACTAGACGTGCGCGGGGTGTTGATCCCACGCTCGATCATCTGGCGTAGGGTGAGCCACTGGGCCAGCTCTGATTGCTGGGTGAAGGGGATCGGCAACTCCTGCCACTCCTCGCCGTAGACTTGCCACAGCCACGCCGCCGCAATGCGCCACACCTGCCGCACCGCTTGCTCGCCGCCGGGCAGCAGCATGTGTGCGAGGTGCAGCGTGCGCTGGAAGCTGCGGCAATCGGCGAGCATGATCTCGCCGCCCCAGATCGTACCATCCGTGCCGTAGCCGGTGCCATCCGCCGCCACGCCAATCACCCGCTCGTTGAGGCCATGCTCGGCAAGCACACTGGCAATATGTGCGTGGTGGTGCTGCACCCCGATCCGGCGGGTGTAGGGCTGTTCGTGGGCGTAGCGGCGCGCCAGATAATCGGGGTGCAGATCGTAGGCGACCACCTGCGGCTGGACATCGAAGAGGTGCTTGAAGTGGTCAATCCCTTCAGTGAACGAAGTCAGCGTCTCCAGATTCTCTAGGTCGCCAATGTGGTGGCTGACAAAGGCGTGCTGTTCGCGCCCGATGCAGAAGGTGTTTTTCAGGTGGGCCCCCGTCGCCAGTACCGGCTCCGCGAAGTGAAAGGCGGTGCTGATCGGCTGGGGGACGTAGCCGCGTGCCCGCCGCAAGAGTTGCACCTTGTCCGCCACCACCCGCGCCAGCGAGTCGTCGCAGCGGATGTGGATTGGGCGGTTGTGGGTGAGCATGGCATCGGCAAGCGGGAGCAGGCGGGTGCGGGCATCGTCGTCGCGGTAGGCTATCGGCTCATCGCTCAGATTGCCGCTCGTCATCACCAGCACGGGCGGGTAGCCCGCTGGCAGGGCCGCCTGATACGCCGCCAGTAGCAGCGCGTGCAGGGGGGTGTAGGGCAACATCACGCCGAGCGTGGCATAGCCGGGGGCAACTTCCGGCGGGAGCGGGTGCGGTTGGGCACTGGCCGGCTGCTGGGCCAGCAACACAATCGGCCGCTGGATGCTGGTCAGTAAGGCGGCCTCTGCCGCGCTCAGCGCGGTGTAGGCCCGCACCGTGTCCAAATCAGGGAGCATCAGCGCAAAGGGGCGAGCTTCGCGCTGCTTGCGCTGGCGCAGGCGGGCCACCGCCGCCGCATTCAACGCATCGCACACGAGATGATAGCCGCCCAAGCCCTTGATTGCGAGCACGTCGCCCTGTATCAGGCGGGCCACCGTTGCTGCAATGGGATCGGCACTGACGCTTGGTTGCCCGTGTGCATCAAGCAAGCTGAGCTGGGGACCACACGCGGCGCAGGCATTCGGCTGGGCGTGGAAGCGGCGATTGTGCGGATCATCATATTCGGCTTGGCACAGCACACACATCGGGAAATGTTCCATTGTGGTATATTGACGATCATATGGCACTGTCCGTATAATAGTAAAACGAGGTCCACAATTAGTACAGTTGATGAAGGGATAATGATAACGACGATCAGTGGGCTGAAAGAGTTCGTGTAGGCAATCGTTGCACGGGGTAGTGTCAGGGGCAATCATGGTCGTGCCCTTGCCCTGTGTACCTGCCACGCTCTGCACAATCTGAAAGCCCTGTGTACCCTGTGGCGCAATCGGCTCGACGTGGATTGCATTAATTTGGGCAAGGGGTGGATGTTCATGCCTGAGAGCCGTGAGGAATGCCTGAAGCTGACTGGGTAGCCCTTCTACCTCAATCACGACTCCACTGCTATTGTTGAGGACAAACCCCCCAACCCCATGCTGTTGCGCCAGTGTATACACAAACGGGCGAAAGCCAACACCCTGCACAATCCCGCTAACGTGGATGTGCCATCGTTCTTGATCTGACATATGGATCTATCTCAGTAACCTAACACGCCTATGGTTGCAGGGTGTGCGGCTTGATTCTAAGCCGATACCCTACCGAGTAATCTGATGACAACCTTTGCATTATGCCACACTCGGCACAGAACGGTGAAATAGTTTATGGCTGACCCACGCGACTCTGATTACTTCAACATGCTCGAATCGGTGGATGCTGCGGGCGACATACACCCGTCTCGCTCGCTATCCGAATTGCAACAGCGTATCCTGCTGCTCGAACGCTACCGCGCCCTCTACGAAGCCCTCGTGAAGTACTTCCCGAATGGCGGGGTGCATCTCTTCGATCACGATCTGCGCTTCATCATCAGCGATGGGCAAGAGGTAGAACGACTGGGCTTGAACCACACCTACTATCTCGGCAAAACGCTGTATGAGGCCTTCGCTCCGGCTGATGCGGTTTTGCTTGAGCCACACTATCGAGCCGCCCTCGATGGGATTGCCGCACAATTTGAGTTTAATTACTTGGATCAGACCTACATGGTCTACACGCTGCCGGTCTATGATCGCACACACACCTTGATCGCCGGTATGGTGATGACCCAGAACATCACGGCGATGAAGCAGGCCGAGCGCAGTGCGCGTGAGAGCCAAGCCCTCTTTGCGGCGATCATCTCCAATTCGCCCGCAGCCATGTTCCTCAAAGATACCACCGGGCGGTATCTCTTGACCAACGATGCCTTTTGCAAAGAGTTGCCCTTCACGCCGGAGCAGGTGCGTGGCAAGATGGCCCGCGAGTTAGGCTTTCCGGCGGCGGATTGGGCCCGGATCGAGCATCACGATCAGCTGGTGTTGCAGCATGGGCTACCGCTACATTTTGAGGATAGGATTACGATCAATGGGGTTGAGCAGACCTTCTCGACGGTGCTGTTCCCGATCTATGATGACGAGCAAGAGTTGAGCGGCTTGGCCGGCATTGCCACCAACACGACCGACCTACAGCAAGCTGAATTTGCCCGCCAACAGACGGAGCAACGCTATGCAGCCATCATCAATGATGAGACGGATCTGGTGTGT